>NZ_JAUYAN010000211.1 GCF_030693485.1 Bradyrhizobium sp.
CCGGCGATGCGCTCGCGGGTTTGGCCCTCGGCCCGACACTTCCGGTCTGCTGCCGCGCTGCAATAACCGAGGCTATGTGCCATGAACGGACTCATGCGCCGCAGCAAATCGCTTCGTTATTCGATCACCCTCGTCGGCGCGGGCAAGCAGCGTGGGCCGTAACCCGCTCTAGTCTAGTAAACGATAGGGCAATGTAAGGGCGCACTCTCATCGCAAGCGAGTCCTCAAATATCGAATGCCAGCCAAAATCGAATCACATCATCATCTTCCCGTGCTTCATATGACCCATATGATGCTTGTGATGCCGATGCATATCCATCATTGTCCTTTCGCATCCGCGCATGCCGTCTTTGGCCATAGCGGTGTTCACCATCTGTAAATGCTTGTACATCTCCGACTTATGCGGACCGTCCGGCATAACACCGACCATCGTCGTCATTTTCGAAAGGTGAGCACCAGAGCATGACATTGTCTTGGAGGATGCAGGGCTGACTGCGAAAGCACTGGTCGCCATGACCGCTGCGAAAATGATTGCGTATTTCATTATGGACTCCATTGGAAAGAATGGGCGTATTTGCCAATCGAATGGTGTGTTGTTCTGATTGCGGCTTACGGACTGCGGCGACGAAACGCCATGACACCGATACCAAGGACGACCAGAGCGAGCACGAGCACGCCGATCCCTCCGAACCCGCCCATTCCGTAGCCCATCCCCCATCCCCAGCCGCCACCCATCATGCCGCCCTGACCCGGCCCCTGACCGGACATCTGTGCCTCCGCAACGGTCGCGAGGCTCAAAGTCGCGAACGCAGATACGGCGAGCAAACGCGCCGATGCGCTATGGATTAAAGACATGACAAATCTCCTGAAAACATCAGATTAGGATGTCGCGATTTAAACAATGTTCCGCAGGGTCGATTTGTTCCACCGGCTGCGGCGCAACCAATTGGCATCCCAGAACTGAGGAGTGTCCGCTCGGGGGTCAATCGCGTCGTTTTGGCCACCGGGCAGCTACTTCCGGTCTGCCCCAATCAACGGACATCGCCAGACCGACCCGGTTGGTCCGTTTCGTGGCAACACCGGACTGGTGCACCGCAGTAAATTGCAAAGCTATTCGATCACTTCGTGGGCGCGAGCATTCTCAGGGGTAGCGCCGTCAATCATTCGCGTGGATCATGACCGAGGCCATAAATGCTGCGACCGCGGCGGAATATTCTTCTAATCCCTTGAAATTGAAATGCATGTCACCTTTCTTCCAATACAGATCCTCGGGATGCGATCCGAATCGCTGCTTCAACGTCTTGGTGGCATTGAAGAAATGAAAGTTGTTGTCGGCGCACATTTTCTGTACCGAAGAGCTGACAAGATCGTTCCACACGCGGCCAGAAGCGTCGGGTTTCAAGTGCTCAAGATGTGGATGATAGATGAATATCGCGCGGCTTCCGTCCCGAGTGTAGTCCTTTAGTACCTCGGCCAGTTCCTGCAGATTCTGCCTGAAGCTCAAAAGCGGCTCTGCGTATTTCCGTTCGAGATCGGCGTCATGGTCCTGAGAATAGGAAAACAGAGTGAGGTCCGACCGGTATTTCTCCATCACCGCTGGCATGTGCACATAGGAATGCCAGAGCTTTGCTGCAAACCGCATCATATACAATGGATGCTTGCGAGCCTCCATGAGGCCCATACTGCATTCGTGTCCGATGGGTGAAGTCCTGACGCCGACATTCTGTCCGCGTTCGTTGCGGACAATCAGGTTGCGATATCGAGCGAAGTCGTCGTACAGATCGGTCTCGTCCACGTCTACCACGATATAATCGGGACGCACAATCGGCAGCAGCTTCTTGGCTTGCGGCACGAAGATGGCCGGGGAATACGAAGTGTATCCCGCATTGTGGACTTTCAGACAAACGCTGCGCTCTCTCTTGAAATATTCTGCGACGTGATACGGCAGCGTATTCTTCTCGCCGTAGCCCTCCATGAATGAATCGCCCAGAAACAGTACCGAAATGGGCTTTCGACACCCGGCCAGCAGTGCCATATCGTCGATGACCCTGATTCCGTTGGTGTCGTAGGAGCTCTTGTAGCTGAAGCCGGTCAGATCACCGTAAATGCAGAGGTTCTGGTTTTCCGGCGTCGGCTGATGGTTCACGACGTCGGATTGCCATTTCAGATTGATGCCCGCCATTTCAAGATCGTATAGCGGACCGAAGTACTGTTGCATCCGCAGCCCGATTTCAAAAATACCGGCCCAGGTGATGACCAGCAGCGCCGCCTGTCCGAGGAGGTTAAACAGTCTCTTCAATGACGGTCTCCAAAATGAACTCGGAGTGGCTTTACGGCTGCCGAGAATGCGTTGCAATTTTTGGTTGATCGGTCAGGCCGCCGCTCCACCTGCAAGGCCAATAAATTCACACGACGTCGCATACGAGACCCCGAAACCATAGTGCGACAGTGTAGCTTTCCAGGCCCGACGTCTGGAAGACGTCCGACCCGGGTTAGCTGAAATATTTGGGGGCGGATGTCCGCTCCGGGTCAATAGCGTCGGTATGACGGACGGCCAACCACTTCTGGTCTACCCAAATCAACGGACATCGCCAGACCGGCACGGTTGGTCCGGTTCGTGCCAGAAGCAGGCATCCCGCGACGAGCGGCTTCACGAAGCAGCAAAGAGGTCCCAGCGACCCGGTAGCCCTTTGAGTTCGCACGGTTCGCGGGGGCTGAAGTTCACACCGGCACCAGCAACGAGATCAGTCACGACGCGAGAAACCAAGGTTTCGCCAGCGCGTGCCTCAGACATAATCCGTGCAGCAGTATTGACCGCGATACCGGCTATATCCTCGCCCCGTAACTCGACTTCGCCGGTGTGTAGTCCGGCACGAAGCATGATTCCAAGTCGTGCGGTGCTTGCCGAGAATGCCACAGCGCACTTGATGGCGCGCCCAGGTCCGTCAAAAGTTGCCAATATTCCATCGCCTGTCATCTTGATCAACCGCCCGCGATATTGTTCGACTGTGCGGCGCGCGAGCTTGTCGTGCTCATCGAGCAACCGATGCCAGTTGTTATCACCAAGGATCACTGCTTGCCTTGTCGAGTCAACGATATCGGTAAAAAGAACAGTAGCCAACACGCGCTCGATTTCGTCCACGACAACCTCCCGACGACCGGTAACGAACTCCTCGATGTCGCCGATGATGGCTTCGACATTCCTTTGAGCCCACGGCCGATGATCGCCGGCGGGATACTCGATGTAGCGCGCGCCCGAAATGTGGGCCGCCAAGTAACGGCCGTTGGCGACTGGCACGGCTGCATCAGCCTCGTTGTGCAGAACGAGAGCGGGCAAACGGAGTTGCGGCAGAATGGCGCGAACGTCGATCAACGCATTGGTCTCAAGCATCGCCTGATAGGCGCTGGGACTAACGATGAGCCTCTCGCCCTTGGCCCAGATCCTGACCGCTTCAGGATCGCCGGCAAGGCTTGGAGCGAACGCCTTAACCGATGCGCCGCTGCCCCAATACTTCACAGAGCGAATCATCTGCTCCAGTGAAAACATATGAATGTAGTCGTCGCAGTTGGTGAAACGGGCAAATCCACCATAGAGGATTAGATGGGAAACTCGTTCGGGATAGGTCGCCGAAAACAGAGCGCTCATCGCCGCCCCCTCGGAATAGCCGAACAAGGCCGCACGTGAGATACCCAGCGCCCTCATCACCGCATCCAGATCGTCCATCCGTTCATCGAGCGTAGGGCTGCCAGCAACTCGGTCAGACAAGCCCTGGCCTCGCTTGTCGAAGCATATCACGCGCGCGAAAGCAGCAAGCCGGCTCAGGAAATCCGTGTAACCTGAGAGTTCATGGAAAAACTCGATATGCGAAAGCAGGCCCGGGACCATGATCAGGTCGACCGGACCGTCGCCCATCACCTGATAGGCGATACTGACGTTTCCGCTGCGCGCGTAGTGGGTCTCGGGCAACTGCATTGGCGTCATCGACCAGATTTTCCAGATGTAACCAAAATCAAGCGTACCTAACTTCCGGTTTAGCAGGAAGTCCCGAAGCGAAGGAGCGATGTCTCATGTCCGCCTTAGGTCAATCGCTCCGGCATGACGGACGGCCAACCACTTCCGGTCCACCCCCAACTTCAGACTTGTCGCTGCACCGCAAAAACTGACGCTTTGTGCCAATAGGCGACTTTGAGTGTTATAATGCCCCTCCGCTCATGAGAGGGTTGCATGAGGATTCTTATCAAAGCTCTATGCGTGGCGCTCGCTTTGGTTGCAACTCCGACTTTCGCAAGCCCTGCAGAAGAGGCCAGCGCTGTGGTCGATCAGTGGTCGGCAACATACAGCGCCAACGATCGTAATGCACTGGCAAAACTTTATGCTCCGGATGCCCTTCTTCTCGGAACGACCGACGCGGTCGCGACCCGAGGCACGGATGCGATTTGGGAGTATTTCGTCGCGCTCGAGAAGGGTGGCCGCAGGAACGCGATTCAAGAGAAGACTGTAATCGTGCTTAGCGAAAGCGCTGTCGTTGTTGCAGGATTTTATGACTTTGCTCGAAAGGAACAAAACTACGAACCCCGACCATCGCGTTTTACATTTGTGGTTGTGAAGCGCGACGGTAAATGGGTGATCGCGCATCATCACTCGTCGCCACGCGCTGCTCAGCGGCAGTGAGCAAACTGCTCGGAAATGTTTGCGCCATTGAGTTGCGATCAGAAAACGATTGGCGGGTCGGACTCGCGCCGTGAGCGCATCATTCGTCGATTCGGCGTCGGCTTGCGTTGGCCCAGATGTCTGCTCAGGGTCAATCGCTACAGGGCGGCCGAAAAGTTCCCTTTGGCCTAAAACCGACCAGATTCCAATGCCCAATTCGGTGGCTCAACTTTTCGCCTCCGTCACCGGAGGCGTATGACATGCAGGCCATCTATGCCGGTTTGTGGCAATTGCTACATGAGTGAGGTATGAGCAGAAGAAAAGTAGCCGAAAACCCGGGGAGGGTCCGACTTGGCCGTTAAAATAGCATCCCGGAGGTCCAGGCGACGCAGGAACCAACGTCGCCGCAGAGTTCTGTACGGTTTGGCCGCCGCTGGCTTGGTCGTCACAACGATCACTGCCGTCATCCTGTTCGTTACCTTGAGGCCTGTAACGCTGCGTATCGCTGTTGCTTCAGTCAGCGAGGATGCAAAGATGGTCGAAGCAATCGCCCGTGTTTTCACACGCGAACGCAGCTCAGTTCGGCTCTTACTGACTGTAATGGAGCAAGGACAAGCCGAAGCTCTCTTAAACACGGGTGGCGCGGACTTAGCAGTTGTCCGAAGCGACGCAATGCCAAGCAATTGTTCTGCCATTGCAGTATTGCGGAAACGCGCACTCTTCGTTTGGACGGCAACTTCGCCAGGCCAAAAGACCTCACGTGGCATCGAGTGGAAGAACGTCACTGGCTCAAAAATTGCTATGCTCAATGGATCTCCTGCGGATCACGCCTTGCTCAACGTCGTTCTTGCGTCTGAAGGCGCTACGCCGGGCAAAGTGGAAATTCTAACGCTTGGCAGCATGGATGCCATGGCAGTCGACAAAAGCATCAGTGTCTTTGCGACAGTGGGTGTAATCAAGAGCAAAACGATTGCGGAAGGATTTCGATCATTCTCGCGTCTGAGGGAAGTGCCCAACTTTCTTGGCCTTGAAACGGCTGACGCGATCATACTCCGGCAGCCGCAGTTGGAGACAGCGGAGATCCCGAAGGCTGCTTTCGCGTCTGGCCCTGCATTTCCGGCAGAAGCGGTAAGTGTTATTTCATTCAGCGATCTTGTCGTGGGTAGCAAGGCCCTTTCTGAGCAAGCTGCTGCGGCATTTGCGCGTGAGTTGTTCGCTCATCGGCAAACGATATTACGCGAGATACTGGATACGGCGAATATCGAGAAGCCTAATACCGAAAAAGATGCTGCTATCCCCGCGCATCCTGGCGTAGCTGCGTACATCGATGGAACAGAACGGACGTTTCTTGAGCGCTATGGCGACTATTTCTGGGGCAGTATTCTTGTGTTGTCTGCATTGGGATCGTTTGGCGCAGGTCTCCGAGCGTTTTTTCATCCAGATGAGCAGGAGAATGTCTCAGCGCTTCGGGACAGGGTTCTCGACTTGGCGGCCAAGGTTCGTGATTCGACGGGTGAGGACCTGGTGCCGATCGAGAAAGAGATCCAGCACATCGTGCGAGAAACACTGGACAAGTACGAAGAGGGTGCGATTGAAGAAGGCGCACTTGCTGCGCTCGGTTTGGCTATCGAGCAGTTTCGAGCAGCTGCTGCCGGCCGGATCGTTGGGTAGGTGGCTGCTTCACGGGCACATTCCTAAACCGACTTGAATCGAAACTCCCACAACAAGTCGCAATCGTCTGGCTCCGGTTGCGCAAGGTAACGGCTAGGTGAGCTTAATTTTCTCCTCTTAATCATTATGTACTGCCTGAACGTTTGTTCAGAAAAAGTTCCTCCCCCTATCTGGAAAAAGTGGAACGTGCGAAGCGACAGATCGTTAGCGGTTAACATCTAACCATGGAGGAACGTATGCTCAAGAAATCACTAGTTTTCACTGGTGCTATTCTGTTCGCAACCTCTGCATTCGCGCAGTCTCCGACCACCAAAAGCGCCCCCGGCCAACAGATGCAGAAGGCCCAGGACACAGGTCAGCCATCAACGGCTCCGGGCGCCTCGGAGTATGCTCCAGGCAAAAAGATGCAGGCCGCTAAGAAGTCTGGAAAAAAAACTGGACCGGGCGCCTCTGACTTCGCTCCGGGGCAGCAGTCAACGACGGGTTCTGCAAGAGCCAAGAAGTAGTCATAACTCGAACAAGAGGCCCGGCACCTTTATACGTGTCGGGCCTTTTGCGGCAAGAACGCGGCCGGCTTACGGATTGCAGGGTCCTCGGGATAGGAGCTGGCGGTTTGATGCCCGCAGTTATGAGAGTCGTAACCTGTTTGACCCTCTGCCCGGTCACTTCCTACCTCGAACACGGACATCAACAGACCGGCCCCGTTGCCATTCGCTAGGCGTCTCACCACGTCCGCTTCGGGTCAAGACCGGCCGCACTGATTTGCAGGACGGGGTTAAGCGAAAATTTGCCCGTCTCGCGTGGTTTTGTCATAGCACATCCGGGGGCGGTCCCGGGGCCGCAAGCTCGCGATGGCGGTTACCTCAATTCACCTGACGGTCTTTCCCCGCCCAATAGGGATCGCGCAGGTGGCGTCGTAAAATCTTGCCAGACGCGTTGCGCGGCAGCGCTTCGATGAAATCGATGGTCTTCGGGGTCTTGAAGCCTGCGATGCGCTCGCGGGTGAAATTGATGATGTCGGATGACGTCGCTTTCTTGCCGGGCTTCATCACCACGATCGCCTTGACGGCTTCGCCCCATTTGTCGTCGGGCACGCCGACCACGGCGACTTCGGCGACGTCGGGGTGGTCGCAGATCGCGCTTTCGACTTCGGCGGGGTAGATGTTCTCGCCGCCGGAGATGATCATGTCCTTGATGCGGTCGTGGATGTAGAGGTAGCCGTCCTGATCCATGTAGCCGGCGTCGCCGGTGCGCAGCCAGCCGTCGCTATCGAGGGTCCTGGCGGTGGCTTCCGGCAGATTCCAGTAGCCGGCCATGTTGGAGCCGGAACGGGTCGCGATCTCGCCGACTTCGCCCGGCGGCAATCGCTTGCCGTCGGCGTCGAGGATCGCGAGTTCAATGCCGGGCAGGGCCTTGCCGGCCGAACGCATGCGGTCCAGCCCCTCGATGTGATCTTCCGGCGGCAGCGCCACGATCGTGCCGGTGGTTTCCGTCATGCCGTACATCTGCACGAAGCCGCATTTGAAGACTTCGATGCACTCCTTCAACAGCGCCGCCGGGATCGGCGAGGCGCCGTAGAGCATGTATTTCAGCCTGGAAAAATCCACCTGCCGTGCGCGCGGCTGCCGTACCACGAACTGCATGGCGGCCGGCACCATGAACAGTTTTGTGATGCCGGACTGCTCGAAGAAATCGAGCACCTTTGTAGGATCGAACTCGCGGGCGATCACGCCCCTGGCGCCGTGATAGAGGCCCATCACGCCCCAGCCGGAGCCGCCGATATGGAAGATCGGCATCGCCACCAGCGAGACGTCATCGGTCGACCACTTGTTCCAGTCGGGTTTCTGGTCGCGGCCGGTTTCCACCAGATTGAGAAAATTGGCATGCGACAGCATCGCACCTTTCGGCTTGCCCGTGGTGCCGGAGGTATAGAGCTGGATCGCGATATCCTTGCGGTCGATCGCGACCTTGGGGTCGTCGCCGCTCCGGGCATCGCGCCATGCGGTAAAATCCTGCCATTCCGGCGCGCCGCCTTCCGTGGTGATGACGGTGCGCAGATCAGGCAGTTGCGATTTGATGTTGCGGACCTGGGTGACGAATTCAGGCCCGACGAACAGCACCGGCGCCTTGCAATCCCCGACGATGAAGGCGACCTCCGGCCCGGCCAGCCGCCAGTTGACCGGCGCCATCACCACATTGGCCTTCATCGCGCCCATCAACAGTTCGAAATAGATGTCGCTGTTCTTGCCGAGATAGGCGATCCGCTCGCGCGGTTTGACGCCGAGCGCGATCAGCGCGTTGGCGACGCGGTTGGTTCTGATATCGAACTCGGCGAACGAGGTCTGGCGTCCCTCGAATTCATAGGCAATGGCATCGCCGCGCGTTTCCGCCCGTGCGCGCACCATGTCGGCCAGGTTGGCCGGTTCATCTGAGGCGGACATGTTTCTCCCGTGCGGTTTGTTTGTTGTCCTTGTCGTCGTCCCTGCCTGGTGCGCAATTGCGCACGGGGCGCAGGGACGACAAGATCATCCCCGCTGCGCGCGGTCCTTTTCGTTCTGCGCCTTGATCGAATCGCGGGCCCGGGTCCAGTCGGCGTCGGTCCAGTCGCGCATCTCGTAGAAATTGCCGCCGGTGGCCAGCGCCTGGGCGCCGTCCATGGCGATGGTCTCGCCGTTGATCCAGTCGCAGCCGCCGGAAATCAGGAACACCGCGAGGTTCTGCAACTCTTCCATCTTGCCGACCCGACCCATCGGATTCCTCTTGATGGTGCGCGCGCCCGGCTCATCGCCGGGGTTGAGCCGCTTGCTCATGCCTTCGGTCGGGATTTCGCCGGGCGCGATGGTATTGAGCCGGATGCCGTAGCGGCCCCATTCCATCGCCAGCGACATGGTCATGGCGTGGATCGCGGACTTGCTCATCGCCGACGGCACCACAAAGGGGCTGCCGTTGCGGACCCAGGTCACGGTGATCGACACCACGTTGCCGGGCTGCTTGTTGGCGATCCAGCGCCGGCCGACCGCGTGGGTGACATAGAAGGTGCCGTGCATCACGATGTTGGCGATCGCGTCGAAGCCGCGCGGCGTCAGGTCCTGGGTGCGCGAGACGAAATTGCCGGCGGCATTGTTGATGAGGTCGGTGAGGGGGCCCCGCGAAAAAATGGTTTCGATCATCTCGTCGACCGCGAGCGGGTTGCGGATATCGACCCCGTGGGTCGTCACCCGGCCGCCATGGAGGTCCATCAGCTCGGTCGCGGTTTCGTCGCAGACGCCCTTGCGGCGGCCGCAGATATGGATCTCGGCGCCGAGCTCGAGGAAGCGCGCGGCCATGGCCTTGCCGAGGCCGCTTCCGCCGCCGGTGACAAGGATGTTTCGTCCGGTCAGGAGTTTTTCAGTGAACATAGCTGGTTTCCGCCCAAAGGGATTGCCTGTTAATTGGTTGATTGACTAAATCCGCACAACGCCTTTCTGTAAAGCGGCAACAACCTGGAACAAGTGTGCAAGGGAGCAATGCGATGGAGAAGCGCGTCGAGGTCACGATTTCGGAGGGCGTCGCCGACGTCCGCCTGGTCCGGGCGGACAAGATGAACGCGCTCGATGCCGCGATGTTCGAGGCGCTGGTGGCGACTTCTGCCCGGCTCGCCCAGGAAAAAGGCCTCCGCGCGGTCGTATTGTCAGGGGAGGGGCGGGCGTTCTGCGCCGGCCTCGACATGGGACGATTTGCCGCCATGAAAGAAAAGGGCGGCAACGGGGTCGCCGGCGGCGAAAAGCGCGACCTTTCCGCGCGTACCCACGGCCTCGCCAATTTCCCGCAGCAGGCAGTATGGGGCTGGCGCCAGCTGCCGGTGCCGGTGATTGCCGCCATCCAGGGCGTGGCGTTCGGCGGCGGCTTTCAGCTCGCGCTCGGCGCCGACATGCGGTTGCTGGCGCCCGATGCCCGGATGTCGATCATGGAGATCAAATGGGGGCTGGTGCCCGACATGGCGGGGACGCCGATCCTGGCCAGCCTGGTCCGCGATGATATCCTGCGCGAACTGACCTATACCGGGCGCATTTTCTCGGCGCAGGAGGCGTTGAGCTACGGCCTCGCCACCCGGATCTGCGATGACCCGCGCGCGAGCGCCTTCGAACTGGCGCGCGAGATCGCGGGCAAGAGCCCCGACGCCATCCGCGCCTGCAAGCGCATGCTCAACAACCTCACGGTCGATCCGGGACCTGCGCTTTTGGCTGAGTCCGTCGAGCAGATGAAATTGATGGGCGGGCCCAACCAGCGGGAGGCGGTCAGCGCCAACATCGAGAAACGCGTGCCGCGTTTTGCGGATGCAGGATAACATTCGGGCGCCAAAAGACGTCATTGCGAGCGAAGCGAAGCAATCCATCTATCAGCACAAAGAAAGAATGGATTGCGTCGTCGCAAGAGCTCCTCGCAATGACGAACTCTGAGAGTGCCGTCTGACGGATAGAAGAGACCAAAAAAAATGTCCACATCCCACCCCAACCTCGGCATCATCAGCGGCGATCGCAGTCGCAGTCACGCCGACGTTGCCGATCGCGTCGACCGCATTGCCGGCGGATTGCGCAAGCTCGGCGTCGGGCAGGGCGACAGCGTCTGCATCCTGATGCGCAACGACATCGCCTTCATCGAGACGGCGTATGCCGCGATGCGGCTCGGCGCCTACGGCGTGCCGGTGAACTGGCATTTCAAGCCGGAGGAAATCAATTACATTTTAAAGGATTCCGGAACGCCTGTTTTGATCGGCCATGCCGACATGCTGCATCAATTGCGCGACGCGATCCCCGCCGGCGTCACCGTGCTCAGCGTGCCGACGCCGCCGGAGATCCTTGGCAATTACAAGATCGACCCCGCGCATCTCGCGACGCCCGGCTTTGCCACCGATTTCGAACCCTGGTTGCAGGGGCAAGCCCCTTACGGCGGCCCGGCGCTGCCGCAACCGCAGAACATGATCTACACTTCGGGCACCACGGGTCACCCGAAGGGGGTGCGCCGCAACGCCCCGACGCCGGCGCAGAGCGCCAATGCGGAAGCCATGCGCGCGATGATCTACGGCCTGAAGCCGGGGGCGCGCGCGCTGCTGCCGGGCCCGCTGTACCATTCCGCGCCGAACTCGTTCGGCCTGCGCGCCGGCCGTCTTGGCGGCGCGCTGGTGCTGATGCCGCGGTTCGACCCGGAGGAATTTCTCCGGCTGGTCCAGGATGAGAAGATCGACACCATCTTCATGGTGCCGACCATGTTCATCCGGCTGATGAAGCTGCCGGAAGCCCTGCGCAGGAAATACGACATGTCGTCGCTGCGGCACATCATCCACGCCGCCGCGCCCTGTCCGGCCGACGTCAAGCGCGCGATGATCGAATGGTGGGGGCCGGTGATCTACGAGTTCTACGGCTCCACCGAATCGGGCGCGGTCACGTTTGCGAACTCCGAGGATGCGCTGAAGAAGCCCGGCACCGTCGGCAGGATTGCGCCCGGCGCGGAGCTTCGCTTTGTCGGCGACGACGGGAAGATCTTGCCGCAAGGCGAGATCGGAGAGATCTATTCGCGTATCGCCGGCAATCCGGATTTCACCTATCACAACAAGCCGGAAAAGCGCGCCGAGATCGATCTCGACGGATTTATTACTTCGGGCGATGTCGGTTACATCGACCAGGACGGCTACGTCTTCATCTGCGACCGCAAGCGCGACATGGTGATCTCGGGCGGCGTCAACATCTATCCCGCCGAGATCGAGGCGGCGCTGCATGCGCTGCCGGGGGTGCACGATTGCGCGGTGTTCGGCATTCCCGACGCGGAATTCGGCGAGGCGCTGATGGCTGTGGTGGAACCGCAGCCCGGCGTGACGCTGGATGTCGCCTCGATCCGCGCGCAGCTCAAGACTTCGCTGGCCGACTACAAAGTCCCAAAGCACGTCGAAATCCAGAAATCCCTGCCGCGCGAGGATTCCGGAAAGATCTTCAAGCGCCGCCTGCGCGATCCCTATTGGGAGCGGGCGGGAAGGAAGATTTAATGCCTGTCGTCCCGGCGTTCGCGGGACGACAAAGAGGCCGCCGCCATCTTTATCTTGCACTGCGGCAAAAAACTTGCACACTCCCGAATTGCCGGGCAATTTCTGGAGTAACCGACCATGTCACCCCAGATCGCGCCTTCCGACCCTGATTTGCGTCCCAACCGCGGCGAGGACATCGAGGCGGATACCCGGCTTCGTGAAGACATCCGGCTGCTGGGCCGCATTCTCGGCGATACCGTGCGCGACCAGGAAGGCGCCGACGTGTTCGACCTGGTCGAGCGCATCCGGCAAACCTCGATCCGGTTCCACCGCGACGACGCCAAGCCGGCGCGGCGCGAGCTCGAACTGATCCTCGACAGCATGTCGACCAGCCAGACCGTGCGCATCGTGCGCGCCTTCAGCTATTTTTCGCACCTCGCCAACATCGCCGAGGACCAGAACAACATCCGGCAGATGCGGGTGCGCTCGACTGGCGCGCCAAGTCCGGGCACGCTGCCGCTGACCCTGGCGCATGCCCGCGCGGCGGGTTTTAGCTCGGCCGATCTACGAAAATTCTTCTCGGAAGCCCTGATCAGCCCGGTGCTGACCGCGCACCCCACCGAAGTCCGCCGCAAGAGCACGATCGACCGCGAAATGGAGATCGCGGCCCTGCTGGACCGCCGCGAACGGGTGCAACTGACGCCGGAAGAGATCTCGGCCAGCGACGAGCAGCTGCGCCGCGAGGTGCTGACGCTGTGGCAGACCAATTTGTTGCGCCGGACCAAGCTCACCGTGCTCGACGAAGTCGCCAACGGCCTGTCGTTCTATGACTACACCTTCCTGCACGAGGTGCCGCGGCTGCACTGCGCGCTGGAGGACCGGCTGAACGAGGGCGACAGCGCCGCGCGGGGCGAACTGGCGTCTTTCCTGAGGATGGGAAGCTGGATCGGCGGCGACCGTGACGGCAACCCGTTCGTGACAGCCGAGGTGATGCGCGGCACGCTCGGGCTGCAGTCGAGCCGGGTGCTGCGCTTCTACCTCGAGGAACTGCACGTGCTCGGCTCCGAGCTGTCGATGGCCGCCCACCTGGCGGACGTCTCCAAGGATCTGCGCAACCTCGCTGAACGCTCGCCCGACAAGTCCCCGCATCGCAGCGGCGAGCCCTATCGCCTCGCGGTATCGGGGATTTACGCGCGGCTCACCGCCACTGCGCTGAAGCTGGATGTCGGCATCACCCGGCGGCCGGTCGGCGAGGCCGCGGCCTATGCCAATGTGGCGGAGTTCAAGACCGATCTCGATATTCTCTATCGCTCGCTGGTCTCGAACAATTCGGGCGTGATCGCGCGCGGGCGGCTGCGGCTGCTGCGCCGCGCCGTGGATTGTTTCGGTTTCCACCTCGCCAGCCTCGACATCAGGCAGAATTCCGCCGTGCACGAGCGCACCGTCGCCGAATTGATCGATGCGGCGATGCCCGGCATGTCCTATCTGGCGCTGAACGAGGAGGCGAGGATCGCGCTGCTGGCGGGCGAACTGCGCAACGCCCGTCCGCTCACCTCCGCCTTCGTGAAATACAGCGAGGAGACCGCGGGTGAACTCGCGTTGTTCCACGCCGCCGCCGAGGCCCACGCCAGGTTCGGCAGCGACGTGATTCCCCAGTGCATCATCTCGATGTGCAAGGGCATGTCCGACATGCTGGAGGTCGCGGTGCTGCTGAAGGAGGCCGGGCTGGTCCATCCCTCCGGCCGCAGTTCGATCAACATCGTGCCGCTGTTCGAGACCATCGAGGATTTGCAGGCATCAAGCGGCATCATGGACCGCATGCTGGCGCTGCATGATTACCGCAAGCTGGTGGACAGCTGCGGCGCGGTGCAGGAGGTGATGCTGGGCTATTCCGACAGCAACAAGGATGGCGGTTTCGTCACCTCGGGCTGGGAGCTCTACAAGGCCGAGATCGGACTGATCGAGGTGTTCGAGCGCCACCACGTGCGGCTGCGGCTGTTTCACGGCCGCGGCGGTTCGGTCGGCCGCGGCGGCGGGCCGAGCTACGACGCCATCATCGCGCAGCCCGGCGGCGCGGTGAACGGCCAGATCCGCATCACCGAGCAGGGCGAAATCATCTCCAGCAAGTATTCCAACGCCGAAGTCGGCCGCAGCAATCTGGAAATCCTCGCCGCCGCCACGCTGGAAGCCAGCCTGCTGCAGCCCAGGCACAGCGCGCCGCGGCGCGAATATCTGGAGGCGATGGGGCAATTATCGGAGCTCGCTTTCAAGGCCTATCGCGGGCTGGTCTACGAGACCGACGGGTTCGTTGAATATTTCTGGGCGTCCACCGTCATCACCGAGATCTCGACGCTGAACATCGGCAGCCGGCCGGCCTCACGCAAGAAAACCCGCGCCATCGAGGATCTTCGCGCCATTCCCTGGGTGTTCAGCTGGGCGCAGTGCCGGCTGATGCTGCCGGGCTGGTACGGCTTTGGCAGCGCGGTGGAACGCTGGATCGCCGATCATCCCGACAAGGGCATGCCGTTCCTGAAAGAACTTTACCGCGAGTGGCCGTTCTTCCGCACGTTGCTGTCGAACATGGACATGGTGCTGGCGAAAAGCTCGATCGCGATCGCCTCGCGCTACGCCGAACTGGTGCCGGATACGGAGCTGCGCGAAAAAATCTTCGGCCGCATCCGGCGCGAATGGCACCTCTCGATCGAGACATTGCTCGACATCATGGGGCAGGAACGGCTGCTGCAGGGCAACCCGCTATTGGAACGCTCGATCCGCAACCGCTTCCCGTATCTCGATCCGCTCAACCATGTGCAGGTCGAGCTGTTGAAGGAGCATCGCGCACAAAACCCCGACGAGCAGGTGCTGCGCGGCATCCAGCTCACCATCAACGGGATTTCGGCGGGGCTGAGGAACAGTGGGTAGGAACCGTCATTTCGGGGCGTGCGAAGCACGAACCCGGAATCCCGGGATTCCCCGATGTGCAATTGCACATCTGAGGTCCACGCGAAGACGAGTGTCCCGAAATGACGACGGACGGGGACTACGGCTTCATCGCGCCCTGCACGCTGGTGTAAACGGCATGGAGCGATGACGAGCCGCAGATATACAGCCGGTTGCGCTGCATCCCGCCGAAGCACAGATTGGCGACCGTTTCCGGGATCTGGATCTTGCCGAGCAGGTCGCCGTCCGCACTTTGCGTCATTTCGTTGCGATGCGGCGGCTCGGACGCTCTTGGAGCAACAGCAGA
>NZ_JAUYAN010000217.1 GCF_030693485.1 Bradyrhizobium sp.
AGCGCGAGAAACACATAAGACGGCCCCGCCGAAATCGGCAGCGTCGCGACCAGCGCGCCGATCACCGGACCGGAGCGCTCGGTGATCACGGACGCCGTCACCACGAACGCGGCGGTGATCGCCATCCGCAGCAAGAGCGTCAGGAGGAAGGCGAGTTCGGGGGACATTTGCTGTCGTCCCTGCGAACGCAGGGACCCATAACCACAACTATTCGTGTGGTGCGAAAGTCGTCGAACGGCGGTTCTTGGAACGAGAGGACACGGCGTATGGGTCCCTGCGTTCGCAGGGACGACGCACCGTCACACCCGCTGCATCGACACGGAAACTTTCGGGCCGTTCTTGATGGTCTGATAGACCACGCAATAGCGCTCGGTGAGTTTCAGGAGCAAATCGAGCTTGTCCTGCGGCGCGTCGGTGCCGACCTCGAACTTCAGGCGGATTTCCGCAAAGCCGACCGGGGCTTCCTTGTCGACGCCGAGCGTGCCGCGGAAATCGAGATCACCTTCGGCAATGACATGGCCGCTCTTCAGCGGCACTTCGACGGCGGTCGCCACCGACTTCAGCGTCACGCCGGCGCAGGCGACAAGCGCTTCCAGCAGCATGTCGCCGGAACACAGTTCGAGCCCGGAGCCGCCGGTCGCGGGATGCAGGCCGGCAATCGCCAAGGCGCGGCCGGTCTCGACCTTGCAGGCGATGCCCTCGCTCTCGATCGAGCCCCTGGCGACCAGCTTGATCATCGCCGTCCTGGGATCGGACTTGTAGCGCTCCTTGATCGGGGCCTGGGTGGCGCGGAGTTCGGCGGCGTCCATTTTTTCTCTCCCGGATGGTATTGCCGGTCGGATGTACCGGCTCAGGCTGCCGATGTCACCACCACATCGCTTCACCGGTGGTTGATTTCGCGTCCGCGTCGGGCACGCCGCGGTCGAGCGAGCGGTCCAGCGCGGTCAGCACGCGGCGCTTGAAATTGTCGAAATGCGGCGAGGCGCGGTCGCGCGGTCGCGCCAGATTGATCTTGATTTCCTCGAACAGCCGGCCCGGCCGCGGCCGCATCACCAGTACGCGGTCGGCCAGCACCACGGCTTCGTCGACATCATGGGTGACCAGCAGCAAGGTCGGCCGCGTGTCGGCCCAGAGGTCGAGCAGATGATCCTGCAGATCGCGCCGCGTGAAGGCGTCGAGCGCGGAGAACGGCTCGTCCAGCAGCAGCACTTCCGGCTGCGGCACCAGCGCCCGCGCAATCGCCACCCGCTGCGCCTGCCCGCCGGAGAGTTCGCGCGGCCAGGCACCGGCCTTGTCTGACAGACCAACCCGCGCCAGCGCGGCGGCGACTTTCTCGCGCCTGATATTGGCGGGCAGATCCGAAAGGCCAAAGCCGATATTGTCGGCGACGCTGAGCCAGGGCAGCAGCCGCGGCTCCTGAAAGATGATGCCGATCTTCGCATGCGGCGCGGTGACCTTGATATCGTCAAGCGTCACCGTGCCGGTGGTAGCGCGATCGAGCCCGGCAATGGCGCGCAGCAGTGTTGACTTGCCGCAGCCGGAGCCGCCGATGATGGCGACGATTTCGCCCAGCCTTATATCGGCGGAAAAGCGCTCCAGCGCGTTGACGCCGTTGGGATAGACTTTTCCGATGCGATCGAGTGCCAGCATCAGGTCGCTCCGCCCTGGCGGCCGAACGCGTCCTGCCAGCGCAGCAATGGCGCCGTCGCGATCTCGATTAGCCAGTCGGTGGTCTTGCCGAGAATGGCGAAGATCGCGATCGCGGCCAGGATCTGCGCAGGCTTGCCGAGTTGCTGGCCGTCGATCAGGAGATAGCCGAGGCCTTCGGACGCACCCATGAATTCGGCGGCGACCACGAACATCCACCCCAGACCCAGCCCGACCCGCAGCGAAACCACATAGGCCGGCAATACCGCGGGCAGCAAAATGCGCCGGATCATCGCGGGGCCGGAGAGCCGGAAGGTGCGGCCGACCTCGACGATCTTGCGGTCAACCGACAGGATCGCGCCCATCACGCCGAGATAGACCGGGAAGAACACCCCGACCGCGATCAGCGCGATTTTCGAGGTCTCGAAAATGCCGAGCCACAGAATGAACAGCGGCACCCAGGCGATCGACGGGATCGCTCGCAGCGCCTGCACGGTGGGATCGAGCAGTTGCCGCGCCAGGCCCCAATAGCCGGAGACAGCGCCAAGCAGCGTGCCCGCGACCACGCCGAGCCCGAAGCCAGCGAACACGCGCGATAGCGTGGCTACGATATGACGGGTCAGCTCGCCGCTGCGGGCCAGTTCCACGATGGTCGCGAACAGTTTTGACGGCGGCGGCACCAGTCGGCCATTGGACCACCCCAGCCCGACGGCGATCTCCCAGCCCAGCGCGAGGCCGACCGGCAGCAGCAGGCCGAGCGCCGGCCGTGCATAGCGGCGCAGCCGGCCGGAGGGCGCGGGCGTCGCGATGGTGTCAGGCTTCGGGGCAGCAATCGTGTCCAGCGTCATGGCCATAGCAAAACCGCGTCTCGCTCAGGATTGCAAGTTGACGCTGCGCTCGATCTTCCGCTTGCGGGGGAGGGAAGAAGAGAACTCAATTCGTCGGCAGCGGGACCTGGTCGTCGATCAGGGCGTCGACCGTCGCCTTGACGTCGACCTTGGCGTCGACCACGCCGGCCTGCTGCAGCGCCAGCCCGGCGGCCAGGATGGAGGCGCGTTGCGGCGCGCCGATCCGGCTGTGGGTCAGTTCGGTGCGCTCCTTGAGCTGCTTGTCGACCACCGCCTCCGGCAGTTTTGTGACGGCGATGAAGGTCTTCTTCAGGTCATCGTAGTTGGCCAGCGAATACTTCCGCGCCTCTTCGTACACCGCAAGCACGCGGCGGACTGCGTCGGGATAACCCTTCAAAAACTGCTCGCGCACATTGAGGATGCCCCAGGTATTGGCGTCGGGCTTGCGGAAGAAAAGTTTGGCGCCGTCTTCCACCTCGGCCTGCGCCATCATCGGATCGAGGCCGGCCCACGCATCGACGTCGCCGCGGATCAGCGCGGTCTTGCCGTCGGCATGCTGCAGCAGCACCGGCGTGATGTCCTTGCCGGTCAGGCCGGCATCGAGCAGCGCACGCACCAGGAAGATGTGCGGATCGGTGCCGCGGGTCACCGCGACGCGCTTGCCCTTCAGGTCAGCAACGGTCGCAATCTTCGAATCCTTCGAGGTCACCAGCGCGGTCCATTCCGGGCGCGAATAGACATAGATCGACCTGATCGGGTTGCCGTTGATCCTGGCGACCAGCGCCGCGGAGCCCGCGGTGGAACCGAAATCGATCGAGCCGGCGTTGAGAAATTCGAGCGCCTTGTTGGAGCCGGCCGATTGCACCCAGACGACGCTGATGCCGTCCTTGGCGAATTCCTTTTCGAGCAGCCCCTTTTGCTTGAGGATCATCGAGACCGGATTGTAGGTCGCCCAATCCAGTCGAATTTCCTTGAGCGGGTCGGCAGCGTACGCGGCGCCGGGCACCAGCACCGAGACGGCGATGATGGCCGCTACTGCGCGCCGTGAAATCCTGGACATCGTCGGTTCTCCGTGAGGTGAGATGGATTAAATCGGGGGCAGCAAAGCGCCGGCAGGGTGTGGCGCCGCCCTAAAAACACCCTTTTATTTCAATCAGTTAAACGGCAACGTCAACGAGAAAATAGCTGCTGCTAAGGCGCGGCGTTGAGAACAGCTTTGCACAAAGCCGGGCCAAGGCAGCATGGACCTGCTGCTATCCGGCTTGAATCTCCCGTGACAGGTCCGGCGCCGTCCGATATCGGGTTAGGATATGGACAACCTCGTGACCCAGCCCCGCCCCGACATTGACGACCGTTTCGATACCCCGCGGATCACCGCGGCGGTGGACGCGCTCGCCGCCACCCATGCCGGCCGCGAGGATGTTTTTCGCTCCGCCATGGCTCAACTGCTGAAAGCGGAAATGATCGCGGCCCGAGCGGTGGCGCAGGCGGTGCTGCTGAAGGACCGGCACGGGCGGCGCTGCGCCGAACGGCTGTGTTTCGTGCAGGACGAGATCATCCGCATCCTGTTTTCGGCCGCCACCCGCCATCTCTACCGCTCGCCGGTGCCCTCCGGCGCCGAGCGCATGGCGGTGGTCGCCACCGGCGGCTATGGCCGCGGATTGATGGCGCCGGAGTCCGACATCGATCTGTTGTTCATCCTGCCCTACAAGCAGACCGCCTGGGGCGAGCAGGTCGCCGAGGCGATCCTGTATTGCCTGTGGGACATGGGGCTGAAGGTCGGCCACGCCACCCGCTCGGTCGATGAATCGATCCGGCAAGCGCGCGGCGACATGACGATCCGCACTGCAATTCTCGAGACCCGGTTCCTGACCGGCGACCAGCCGCTCTACGACGAACTGGTCGCGCGCTTCGACAAGGAAGTGGTGCAGGGCACCGCGGCGGAATTCGTCACTGCCAAGCTCGCCGAGCGCGAGGAGCGGCACCGCCGCGCCGGGCAGTCGCGCTATCTGGTCGAGCCCAACGTCAAGGACGGCAAGGGTGGCCTGCGCGACCTGCATACGCTGTTCTGGATCGCCAAATACGTCTACCGCGTGCGCGAGACCGACGAGTTGCTGGAACATGGCGTGTTCGACGCGCAGGAATACCGCACCTTCCGCCGCTGCGCCGATTTCCTGTGGTC
Organism: Bradyrhizobium sp.; assembly: GCF_030693485.1. GTDB lineage: Bacteria > Pseudomonadota > Alphaproteobacteria > Rhizobiales > Xanthobacteraceae > Bradyrhizobium. The sequence continues at coordinate 4,678 of NZ_JAUYAN010000217.1, forward strand.
GGTCCGCTGCAACATCCATTTCTTTTCCGGCCGCGCCGAGGAGCGGCTGTCGTTCGACATGCAGCGCGAGATCGCGATCCGGCTCGGCTATACCTCGCATCCCGGCATGCAGGATGTCGAACGATTCATGAAGCATTATTTCCTGGTCGCCAAGGACGTCGGCGACCTCACCGCGATCCTGTGCGCCAAGCTGGAAGACCAGCAGGCCAAGCCGGCGCCGGTGCTGAGCCGGATGATGGCGCGGCTGCGGCCTTCCAACAACCGGCGCCGGGTGCCCGACAGCGACGATTTCATCATCGACCATAACCGCATCAATCTCGCAGCACCCGACATCTTCAAGCACGACCCGGTCAACCTGATCCGGATCTTCCGGCTGGCGCAGTAAAACAATCTCGCCTTTCACCCGGACGCGATGCGCACGGTGACGCGGTCGCTGAAGCTGATCAACACCCAGCTGCGCGAAAATCCCGAAGCCAACCGGCTGTTCATGGAGATCCTGACGTCGAACGACGCGGAGATCGTGCTGCGGCGCATGAACGAGACCGGCGTGCTCGGTCATTTCATTCGCGCCTTCGGCAAGATCGTGTCGATGATGCAGTTCAACATGTATCATCACTATACGGTCGACGAGCACCTGTTGCGCTGCGTCGGCTACCTGCAGGATATCGAGCGCGGCGGCAATGACGAGTTCACCGTCGCCAGCGACCTGATGCGCAAGATCCAGCCCGAGCACCGCGCGGTGATCTACATCACCACGCTGTTGCACGACATCGCCAAGGGCCGGCCCGAGGATCACTCGATCGCCGGCGCCAAGGTGGCGCGGCGGCTGTGCCCGCGGCTCGGCTTCAACGCCGCAGATACCGAACTGATCGCCTGGCTGATCGAGCAGCATCTGACGATGTCCACGGTGGCGCAGTCGCGCGACCTCTCCGACCGCAAGACCATCGAGAATTTCGCCGCCGTGGTGCAGTCGGTCGAGCAGATGAAGCTCCTGACCATCCTGACCACCGCCGACATCCGCGGCGTCGGGCCCGGGGTCTGGAACGGCTGGAAGGCGCAGCTGTTGCGCACGCTGTATTACGAAACCGAACCGGTGCTGACCGGCGGCTTCTCGGAAGTGAACCGGGCGCAGCGCATCGCGGTGGCGCAATCGGAATTCCGCGCCGCCTTCACCGAATGGCCGGAAGCCGAACTCAACGCCTATATCGGACGACACTATCCGGCCTACTGGCTCAAGGTCGAACTGGCGCGCAAGATTCGCCATGCCCGCTTCCTGAAGGCCAGCGAACAGGCCGAACACAAGCTCGCGATCAATGTCGGCTTCGACGAGGCGCGCGGCGTCACCGAACTGACCATTTTCGCCAGCGACCATCCCTGGCTGCTGTCGATCATCGCCGGCGCCTGCGCCTCGGCGGGCGCCAATATCGTCGACGCCCAGATCTACACCACCACCGACGGCCGCGCGCTCGACACCATCGCGATATCGCGAGAGTACGACCGCGACGAGGACGAGGGACGCCGCGCCACCCGGATCGGCGAAATGATCGAGCACGTGCTGGAAGGCAAATTGCGGCTGCCCGAGGTGGTCGCGAAGCGCGCCGCCGGCCGCGGCAAGGCGCGGCCCTTCGTGGTCGAACCGGAAGTGACCATCAACAACCAGTGGTCGGACCGCTACACCGTGATCGAGGTGTCGGGCCTTGACCGGGCAGGCCTGTTGTATCAATTGACCACGGCGATCTCGAAACTCAATCTCAACATCGCCTCGGCCCATGTCGCGACCTTCGGCGAGCGCGCCCGCGACGTGTTCTACGTCACCGACCTGCTCGGCGCCCAGATCAACGCGCCGACCCGGCAGGCCGCGATCAAGAGCGCGCTGATCCATCTGCTGGCGAATGAAGAGAGCGTGGCGCAGCCCGCGGCGTAGATTCGGAAGTCGCAACGAGGACGCCATCGAAGCCCGGATGGAGCGCAGCGCAATCCGGGCTACGGAAGACTCAACACCACGCCCTCATGCTCCAGCAGCCAGCGCTTGCGCTCCAGCCCGCCGCCATATTTGACCAGCGAACCGTTGGCGCCGATCAGGCGATGGCAGGGCACGACCACGCTGAGCGGGTTGGCTCCGTTGGCGTGGCCGACCGCACGCACCGCGTTGGGCATGCCGAGTTTCGCCGCCAGTACGCCGTAGCTCAGGGTGGTGCCGGGCGGAATTTTGGGCAGCGCCTTCCAGACCTTGCGCTGGAACGGGGTGCCGGCGATGTCCCAGCGGATCTCTTTCAGGCGATCGAGATCGCCCTTGAAATAACCGGTGAGCGCCGTCCGGGTTTCGGTTGATGCCCGCGCATCTTTCAACACCACTGCCCCATATTGCAGCCGCAGCAGGTCTTTCATGCGCGACTCGTGGTCCTCCCAATCCAGCGCGCGAAGCACGCCATCGGCGTCGCTCACCAGCACGGCCGTTCCGATCGGCGTGCGCAGCCGGTCGAGGCCGAACGCTTCAGGCTGTTTGCTCATGGATCGTCAACGGGGTGTGGGACGTCGTTTCTGGCGGAAAGCATGCCGGCTCGTCGCACTCTTTACGGGAGCCATGATAGCGTCCACCCGAAATCTGGCTGCCGTACTGGGAACGCCATTATCTGGATCGCCAATCTGCTGGGGCGCTGGTCGCCATGCTGAAGGTCTAGTTCTGCCCGCTGCGATCGCATTGGTCCTGCTGGCTGGCGTAAATTCGTTCACCTTGCCGGCCAGCATCGTATTGCCATGCCACAACCGTTCCTTCAGTATCTTTCCAGCGATGGCGTCCGCCACAACAGGACAAGACCATCGGTACAATAACAAGATGAGAAAGCAGCGATATGAGGAACGGTATTTTTCAGCTCGTCACCGGGACAGCGGTAGCCATCGCGCTGTCGGCAGCGCCGGCATCGGCGCAGAAGAAATATGACACCGGCGCGACCGATACCGAGATCAAGGTCGGCCAGACCAATCCATTCAGCGGCCCGGCTTCCGCCTATGCCACCATCGGCAAGACCCAGGCTGCCTATATCAAGATGATCAACGACCAGGGCGGCGTCAACGGCCGCAAGATCAACCTGATCCAGTATGACGACGCCTATAGCCCGCCCAAGGCGGTCGAGCAGGTGCGCAAGCTGGTCGAGAGTGACGAGGTTCTGCTCACGTTCCAGGTCCTCGGCACGCCGTCGAACGCCGCCGTGCAGAAATATCTGAACTCGAAGAAGGTGCCGCAGCTGTTCGCCGCCACCGGCGCGTCGAAGTTCACCGACCCGAAAAATTTCCCGTGGACGATGGGTTTCAACCCCAACTATTTCGTCGAAGGCCGCATTTACGGCCAGTACATCATCAAGAACTATCCGAACGCCAAGGTCGGCATCCTCTATCAGAACGACGACCTCGGCAAAGACTACCTGAACGGCATCAAGGCCGGCCTCGGCGACAAGGCGGCGAAGATGGTGGTCGCGGAAGCTTCCTACGAAGTCTCCGATCCGACCGTCGATTCGCAAATCCTCAAGATCAAGGACGCCGGCGCCGACCTGTTCTTCAGCGCCTCGACGCCCAAGCAGGCGGCGCAGACCATCAAGAAGCTCGGCGAACTCAACTGGAAGCCGGTGCACATCCTCGACATCAACGCCACTTCCGTCGGCGCGGTGATGAAACCGGCGGGGCTCGAATATTCCAAGGGTGTGATCAGCGTCAACTACGGCAAGGACCCGCTCGATCCGACCTGGAAAGATGACGCCGGCATGAAGAAGTATTTCGAATTCATGGCGAAGTACTATCCCGATGGCGACAAGGATTCGAGCTTCAACTCCTACGGCTACTCGACCACGCAGTTGTTGATCCACGTGCTCAAGGCGTGCGGCGACAACCTGACCCGTGAAAACGTCATGAAGCAGGCCACCAGCCTGAAGAACGTGCAGCTCGACCTGTCGCTGCCGGGCATCCTCGTCAACACCACGCCGACCGATTACCGGGTCAACAAGCAGTTGCAGATGATGAAGTTCAACGGCGAGCGTTGGGAACTGTTCGGCCCGATCCTCGAAGACACCGGCCCGGCGGGCTAGTTCTTCTCATCCTGGAAAAAGCGATCGGCGGCCCTTTCGGGCCGCCGATTTCGTCGGGGCCTACTTCGGAATTTCACCAAACGTCTTTCCGGGCGGCAACACCGCGTGCCGGATCAGACGCGAATCCTCGACCGCCGCCTGCCGGTGTTTCACCGCCTCGCGATAGGCCGGGTCGCGAATCATCTCCGCGAATGCGACGACGCCGGGGTATTCGGCGATGAAGCAATGATCCCATCGCTCGTCCTGGGGCCCGATCAGCATCAGCTCGAAGCGTCCCTGCCACACGATCCGGCCCCCCAGCCGCTCGAACACCGGTCCGCTTTCCCGGCCATAGGCCGCATAGGCTTCCGCGCCGGTAGCCTTTCGGCCATCGGGATAGGCGGCCTGCGCGCGCAGCCTGACCAGATTCAGCATGTGAATTGGGCCCGGCCGGTCAGTGGCCCGGAATTGCGCGAATACTTCCTTGGTCGGATCGATATGGCCCATGCAATTCTCCTTTGTTCCCCCTAGCTTTGCCCTGCTTTTAGCACGCGTCGCCGTACCTCCTAATTGCGCGTTAACCTCTCGCTAACGGGCCCTTAAATCCCGGCCGCTAGCGTGCGTCAGGACCGGTGTGGGCGGCGTTGGCGTATGGCGTGGGGACGAAAAAAGAGCGGCGGACGCAAGGAGCCGCAATTCGGGCTCGCCGCATCGCTGAGCGAGCTGCGCCTCAGCCCCGGCGACCGCGTGGCCAGCGGTGACGAGCCGAAGAAAAGACCTTCCGCAAGGCGCAAGGCCGGCGATTCCGGCGACGATGCGCCGCGCGAGCGCAAACCGCGTGCGAAGGCGGCGAGCAGCAAGCGCAAATCGAGGGGCCGCGCCCGCAGCGGCCTCGGCCGCCTGGTCTATTGGGGCGCGGTGCTCGGCCTCTGGGCCGTGATCATTGCCGTCGGCGTCGTGATCTGGGTCGGCGCGCATCTGCCGGCGATCCAGTCGCTCGAAATCCCGAAACGGCCGCCGACGATCCAGATTACAGGCTTCGACGGCAGCGTGCTGGCGACCCGCGGCGAAATGGCCGGCGCCAATGTTTCGCTGAAGGACCTGCCGCCCCATTTACCGAAGGCGTTCATCGCCATCGAGGACCGCCGGTTCTACTCGCATTACGGCATCGATCCGTTCGGAATCGCGCGCGCGGCCGTGGCCAACGTCCTGCATCGCGGCGTCTCGCAGGGCGGCTCGACGCTGACCCAGCAGCTCGCCAAGAACCTGTTCCTGACCCAGGAGCGCACCTTCATGCGCAAACTGCAGGAAGTCGAACTGGCGCTGTGGTTGGAGCGCAAGCATTCCAAGACCGAGATTCTCGAACTCTATCTCAACCGGGTCTATTTCGGCTCCGGTGCCTATGGCGTCGAGGCCGCGGCCCAGCGCTATTTCGGCAAGCCGGCGAAGACCGTCACGATTGCCGAGGCCGCGATGCTCGCGGGCCTGGTCAAATCACCCTCTCGCCTTGCGCCGAACCGTAACCCGGAAGGCGCCGAGAAACGCGCCCAGATCGTGCTGGCTGCGATGGCCGACGCCAAATTCATCACCGAAGCGCAGGCCAAGGCCTCGATCGGGCAGCCCTCCACCAATGTGAAAGCGGCAGGCGCCGGCACCATCAATTATGTGGCGGACTGGATCGGCGAAGTGCTCGACGATCTGATCGGCCAGGTCGACCAGAACATCGTGGTCGAAACCTCGATCGACCCGAAACTTCAAAGCGTGGCCGAAGCCTCCATCATCGACGAGCTCGCGGCCAAGAGCGTCAAATTCAACGTCAGCCAGGGCGCGCTGGTGGCGATGACGCCCGATGGCGCGGTGCGCGCCATGGTCGGCGGCCGCAATTACGCCGAGAGCCAGTTCAACCGCGCGGTTACCGCGAAGCGCCAGCCGGGCTCGGCGTTCAAGCCGTTCGTGTACCTGACCGCGATCGAGACGGGATTGACGCCGGAGACGACCCGGCAGGATGCGCCGCTCGACGTCAAGGGCTGGAGGCCCGAGAACTATACCCACGAATATTTTGGCGCGGTGACGCTGACGCAGGCGCTGGCGATGTCGCTCAACACGGTGGCGGTGCGGCTCGGACTGGAAGTCGGCGCCAGGAACGTGGTGCGCACCGCACACCGGCTCGGCATTTCCTCGAAACTCGAAGCCAATGCCTCGATCGCGCTCGGCACCTCGGAAGTCTCGCTCAACGAACTGGTCGGCGCTTATGCGCCGTTTGCCAATGGCGGCCGGGGATCGACCCCGCATGTCGTGACCCGGATCCGTACCGCGGACGGCAAGGTGCTGTATGTCCGCCCCGCCGACCAGCTCGGCCAGGTGATCGAGCCGCGCCATGTCGCCATGATGAACACCATGATGCAGGAAACCCTGCTCTCGGGCACCGCGCGCAAGGCGGAAATTCCCGGCTGGATGGCCGCCGGCAAGACCGGCACCAGCCAGGATTTCCGCGACGCCTGGTTCGTCGGCTACACCGCCAATCTGGTGACCGGCGTCTGGCTCGGCAATGACGACAACTCGCCGACGAAGAAGGCAACCGGCGGCGGATTGCCGGTCGAGGTCTGGTCCCGCTTCATGCGCGCGGCCCATCAGGGCGTGCCGGTCGCGGCCCTGCCGAGCGCGCGCCAGGGCGGCTTCCTGACCAACCTCATTCAGTCCGCATCGCAAGTCAGCGCGCCCTCGGCACCGCCAGCGCCAACTCCTGTGGCGCAAGCGCCCGTCCCGCTCGCGCCGATCCCCTCAGGCAGCAGCGCAAACCGCCCGGCGCCGACGCGGGCATCCAACCCCTCGGCGCGTCCGGAAGCGGCGGCGGGTCTGGACGGCTGGCTGGTGGACCGGTTGTTCGGACGGTAGCTTTCGTTTGCGTGCTTCGTCTTGATGAGCGGACCTCCCAGTTGCAGTCGGGCAGCGCCAGTTCCGCAGCGTTCGGCAACGGAGCCGCGCCGATGGATACCCTTGAATTGGCGGAGTAGGCTTCGCGACCTGATCGCGTGCGAGTATCATCTCTCGCGACAAGGGGCTGGTTCAGCGAATGACCGTCGAACAATCGCCATACCGCGTCGTCGTGACAACGGCGTTCAGTTCCTCCACCGGAGCCATGGAGGCGAGCCGGCTGTATCACGATGGCCTGGCTCATCTTCAGGCCGGTCAACTGGCGAAGGCCGTATCGTCATTCCGGCAGGCGATCGCCATCAACGCCACCCTTGCCGATGCGCATTCCCATCTCGGGGTCGCGCTGCAGGGCCTCCAGCGCAACGACGAAGCCATTGGTCACTACGAGCAAGCCCTTGCGCTGCAGTCCGGCGACGTCGGCACGCTCAACAATCTCGGCAACGCCTTGCTGGCGCTCGACCGTCCGGACGAGGCCAGCTTGCAGTACGAGAGAGCGCTGGCGCTGGAGCCGGCGCATGTGGCGGTGCACGTCAACTACGCCAACGCGCTGCATGCCGCCGGTCGCCACGAGGAGGCCGTTCGTCGCTATCGGCAAGCCCTGACGATAGATCCCGGTTTCACCAGAGCCCACATGAACCTCGGCAACAGTCTGAGAGACCTCGGACGCCTTGATGAGGCGATTGCGTGCTACGAGCGAGCGCTCGCCATCGAACCCGGCTATATCGCCGCGCGCATGAATCTCGGCAAGGCCCTGCAGGTAGCCGACCGCGGCGAGGAGGCGATCGGTTGCTATGAAGGCGTGCTCGGGCTCGAACACGGCAATGCCGATGCGAATTTCAATCTCGGCCTGCAGTATCTCTCACGGGGTCGGCTGCCGGAGGGATGGGACCATTACGAACATCGCTGGAATGCCACAGGCCATGTTGCTCCCCGCGCCTATCCGCAGGCGGGCTGGAAAGGAGAACGAGTTCGGGGGACTCTTCTGATCTGGGGGGAACAAGGCGTCGGCGATCAGATCCTGCATTCAAGCATGATCGCGGAACTTGCGGCATACGCAGACTCGATTGTGCTCGAGGTCGAACCTCGCCTGGTCCCATTGTTCGTACGATCGTTTCCGACCGTGAAGGTCGTCGGACTTGGCCCTGATCTCTACGATGGAAGGGTGGATGCCCACGCGCCGCTTGGCGGGCTCGGCCGATTCTTGCGACCGGGCCTGAGCGCCTTTCCGCGCCGTCCGCAGGGCTATCTTGTGGCCGACGATACGCGGGTCAGGGCGTTGCGCAGCCCGTTGAAAGCCGATCAGCGCGTCGTCGTGGGATTGTCGTGGATCAGCAAGAATCCTGAATTCGGGCAGCGCAGGAGCACCCGACTGAGCGATTTCGAGTCGCTGCTGCGGTTGCCCGGATGCCGGTTCGTCGACTTGCAGTACGGCGACACGCAAATCGAGCGAGCGGCGATCGAGCGCGATATGGGGATTTGCGTCGAGCGCCTGGACGGCATCGACAACACCAACGATATCGACGGGCTGGCGGCAGCCATCGGCGCGTGCGACTTCGTGGTCACCGTTGACAACACGACCGTTCACCTGGCGGGAGCGCTGGGCAAGCCCACCTGGGTCCTGGTTCCGCATGGCCATGCGCGAATCTGGTACTGGTTCGCCGGACGTGATGACAGCGTTTGGTATCCACGTGTCTGCGTGCGCAGTCAGATCAAGCAGCAACCCTGGGCGGATGTGATCTCTGCGGTCGCGAAGGAACTCAAACACAGCATCGACTCGATTTGAGCCTTGTTTCCGGCGGGTTCCGCCTCTCGCATCAGCTCCGCGCCGATAAGGCTCCGCCGGTCAGTTGACCGTGCCAAAATGGTAAGTGAGGCCGGCTCGTGCGACGATCGCAGTGTTCTCCCATTGCGCGCTGAAGTTCCCGGTGTCGGTGCCGCCGGCACTCGTCGCCGTGATCGTCTTGCGGGATCGACCGAAATCCATGAAAAGACCTTCGAGCCGTGCGCTCCAGTTCGGCGAAAAGCGGTGCTCGATGCCGCCACCGACGGTCCAACCAAATCGCGCACCGGTGTCGACAAATCGATCTGCAAACTCGAGCGGCGTGCCGTCGGTAAATCCCTGTCCCCAGCGGTTCCGTAATCCGGCGACCGCCAAGCCTGCCGTCACAAATGCCAGGGTCCCGTCAAGCTCCAGACCGGCTCGTCCCCGGAAAGTCGACAGCCATTTCAACTCGGTCGAATAGGTTTGTTGAAAGATGGTTCCGCCAAAAAGATCCTGATTTAAGGTGACATCGGCATTGCCGCCGAAGGCTCCTGCAATATCCGCTTCGACGCCGTAGACCAATCGGCGGGACTGCCAATTGTATCCGACGTGACCGCCGGCGAGCCCGCTCGTTCGGTTCTGGGTTACTGAACCCGTGCCCGCTGAGAAAAACACGAAGGGGCCAAATCCGTTCAGATCGTAAGTGGTCGACTGCTGCGCTGCGACGCCGCCATGGACACCCATGTAAGCTCCGGTCCAGACCGACGTGATGCGATCCTGAGCGTTCGCATTGAACGGAACGCCTACCAGGGCGGCGATGGAAGTCGCCGCTAACAAATACATTCTTTGATGACTGGACATGGAAATTCCTGTTCAGCAAGAAACGCCACAGCGCACTCCAAGGTGATAGGTTATATTATTGTCCGCGCAACGGCCGTGATAATAATATCACAGCGCGAACCTTCCGCATCTTGCCGGCCGTGCACCTCGAGCCAAGTCCCTGGTCGCGATGCGCTAATCCTGAATCCCGTAGCGATGCAGATCGTTGCCGTGGGTGTCGAGCCAGGTCTTGGCGCGCTCGACATGGCCGCATTCGCGGGCGACCACCCGCCAGAACCGCGCCGAATGATTCATCTCGACCAGATGCGCTACTTCGTGGGCGGCGAGATAATCCAGCACGTAAGGCGGCGCCAGGATCAGGCGCCACGAGAACGACAATGAGCCGGCCGAGGTGCAGGAGCCCCAGCGGCTCGACTGGTCGCGGATCGACAGCCGCTTCACCTTGACGCCATACGCCCCGGCATAGTTTTGCGTAGTCTTTTGCAGATCGTTGCGCACCTCGCGCTTCAAATAGTCGTGGACCCGCCGCTCGATATGCTCGGCCCCGCCGGCGACGCAGATGATGCGCTCGCCGCTGTCGCGGATTTCGGTCCACACGGTGCCGCGGACGCCGGCGCGATGCACGATCTTGTGCGCGACACCACGCAACGGAACCACGGTACCCGGAAGAAAGGGGGCTGCCTTCGGCAACCGGCCGAGACGCGCGGCGATCCAGCCGCCGTGACGTTGCGCAAAATCCTTGGCGTCGGCGATGGTGCCGCGCGGCGGCATGGTGAGGATCGCTTCGCGGTCGCTGGGATGGATACGCAGGGTATAGCGCCGCGCGCGGCGGTGCCGGCGCAACCTGATCGAATAGATTTGCGAGCCGTGCTTGACGAGGAGTCGAGAGGGTTCGGCAGGCCGCCGATAGAGGAGCGCGCGAGTGGCCATATCTGCAAGTCCGGGGAGCAAGAGTTCGCCCGGATTCTGCCATATCCGCCGCCAGTGAAATCGCTCGGCGCAAAAACAAATCATTTGCCCAATATACAGGGGCAGATCGCCAAGCCGACCCCATAGGATGGGCCTGGAGCCGGAAATTTTGGACGGAACCGGGGGTCGCGATGGCCTCGAAAGAATGAAATATTCCTCATTCTTTCGAGAAGCCGCGAATCCCGGTTTCCTTGCATCAATTCAGAGGGTTAACGATCGCGTCGAATCAACGCCGCATAGTCGCGCGAGCCGCGATCTCGCGCTTGTCGCGGCTCGATCGAGGTTTATTCCGCTGCGGCAACCAGTGCAGGCTTCCTGCTCGCCGCCGACAGCATGAAGTCGGAAATGCGTGGCACGATTTCCGATTTGAAGCGCGAGCCGTTGAAGACGCCGTAATGGCCGACGCCCTTTTGCACGTAATGCACCCGGCGATGGTCGGGAATATGCGGGCAGAGCGCGTGGGTGGCTTCGGTTTGGCCGATGCCGGAGATGTCGTCGTTCTCGCCTTCGACCGTCATCAGCGCCACGCGCATGATCTTCGTGGGATCGACCAGCTTGCCGCGGTGGATCATTTCACCCTTGGGCAGCGCATGCTTGACGAACACGACATCGACGGTTTGCAGATAATATTCCGCCGAGAGGTCCATGACCGCGAGATATTCGTCATAGAACTCGCGGTGCTTGTCGACCAGGTCGCCGTCACCCTTCACCAGATTGCTGAACAGCGCCTTGTGCGCGTCCTTGTGGCGATCGAAATTCATGCTGATGAAGCCCGAAAGCTGCAGGAACCCGGGATAGACGTCGCGCATCACGCCGGGATGCGGAAACGGCACCTTGGTGATGACATGGCGGCGGAACCAGTCGATGCCCTTCTCGGCCGCCAGATTGTTGACGGCGGTCGGATTGCGGCGGGTATCGATCGGGCCGCCCATCAGCGTCATCGACACCGGGACGAAGGGATCGCGCTCGGCTTCCATCACGGAAACCGCCGCCACCACCGGCACCGAGGGCTGGCACACCGCGATCACATGCATGTTGGTGCCGAGCGTCTGCAGCATTTCGATAATGTAATCGACGTAGTCGTCGAGATCGAAGCGTCCCTCAGTCAGCGGCACCATCCGCGCATCGGCCCAGTCGGTGATGTAGACCTCGTGGGTCGGCAGGAAGGCTTCGACGGTGCCGCGCAGCAGCGTGGCGTAATGGCCTGACATCGGCGCCACGATCAGCACCCGCGGCTGCGGGCTGCGCAACGGACGGGTCAGCTTGCGATCGAAATACAGCAGACGGCAGAACGGCTTTTCCCAGACGGTGCGGATCTCGACCGGCGTGCGGACGCCGTTGACCTCGGTGTCGTTGAGGCCCCACTCCGGCTTACCGTAACGGCGCGTGGTGCGCTCGAACAGTTCGCAGCCGGCGGCGATCGATTTGCCGAATTCGGTGTGCGACCACGGATTCAGCGGATTCTGAAACAGGATCTTGGTGGCGTCGGTGACGGCGCGTGCCGGGTTGAGCGACGCCTGTCCCATTTCGTACATCCAGTACATCGGCGTCGTCAGCGCCGGACTGCCTTCGGCCACCAACGGCGGGGGCGCGCCAAACTCACCAATCGGCATATTTTCCTCAAATTCCATTTTGCATCGCAGCATACTGCCGAATGCGTAATTAAGCGTCAATGCACGGATCGGTATATCTACGTGCTAAAAAGTCTAAAGGTCCCTGAATTTCTTAGGTTTCCTTGGGATAAGTGAACTTTATTCGCCGCTCTGGATCAGCGAGCCGTGGCGCCGGGCGCTGCGCAAAAGGGCAAGAAATCCGGCGAATGACGCAATAAACAGTACCGCGTTGATCGCCAGCGCCGCCAGCATCAGGTCGGCGCGAAACACCTTGTCGATCATCAGCGCCCGCATGCCCTCGAACACATAGGTCGGCGGCAGCGCCCAGGCGACGTACTGCAGCCAGTGCGGCAGCACCGTGACCGGATAATAGACGCAGGCGAGCGGCATCACCCCGAACATCAGCGTCCAGACGATGCTCTCGGCGCCGAGGCCGTTGCGCAGCACCAGCCCGGAGACGAAGATCCCGAGCGACCAGCTGGTGAAGATCAGATTGCAGAAGAACGCGACCAGCGGCAGGCCGAAGCCGAGCAGATTGAAGTCGAAGAACATCATCGCCAGCAGCGTCATCGGAATGACGCCGATCGCCAGGCGAATGAGGCTCATCGCCATCAGCGCGAGCAGGAACTCGATCGGCTTCAAGGGGCTCATCATCAGGTTGCCGAGATTGCGCGCCCACATTTCCTCCAGAAAGGAGATCGAAAAGCCGAGCTGGCCGCGAAACAGGATGTCCCACAGGATCACAGCGCCGATCAGGGTGCCGCCGGCCTGCGCGAAAAACCCGGCATTCTGCGAGATGTAGTTCTGCAGGAAGCCCCAGGTGATGATCTGCAGCGCCGGCCAATAGATCAGTTCCAGGAGCCGCGGCCACGACGACAGCAACAGGTACCAGTAGCGCAGGATCATCGCGTTGATGCGATGCGGCGCGATGCCCCCCGGCAGCACCAGTAGGCTCACGACGCGCCCTCCTGCTGGCGGCCGCGCGCGACGTCGAGAAACACTTCCTCCAGCGTGGCGCGGTTGTAGCGGGTCATGATGTTGTCGGGGCTGTCGTCGTCCTCGACGCGGCCGCGCTTCATGATGATGACGCGGTCGCACAGCCGCTCGACCTCCAGCATGTTGTGCGACGCCAGCAGGATGGTGGCGCCGTGGGTCTTGCGGTAGGTCAAAAGATGCTGCCGGATCCAGTCCGCGGTATCGGGATCGAGCGACGCCGTCGGTTCGTCCAGCAGCAGCAGCTCCGGCTGGTTGATGAGCGCCTTGGCCAGCGCCACGCGGGTCTTCTGCCCGGCGGAAAGCTTGCCATTGGCGCGGTCGAGGAAGTCGCCGAGATCGAGATCGGCGGCGAGTTCGTCGATCCGCTGGCGCAAATTCTCGACGGCATAGAGCCGGCCGAAGATGGTGAGGTTCTGCCGCACCGAGAGCCGCATCGGCATGTCGACATAGGGGCTTTCGAAATTCATCCGCCCCAGCACCTCGGCGCTCTGCTCCGGCATCGCACAGCCCAGCACCTGGATCTTTCCCGAGGTCGGCAGCACCAGTCCCATGATCATGGCGATGGTGGTGGTCTTGCCGGCGCCGTTGCCGCCGAGCAGCCCGGTGATGCTGCCGCGCGCGATGGCGAACGAGACGTCATCGACGGCGCGGGCGGTCTTGTAGACTTTGACCAGATTCGCGACCTCGATCGCCGCGGAGCCGGCCGGACCGGTTGCGGGCACGTCGGACGGTGCGGCGTCTGCAGGCATCATGCGGGCCGTTCCTTGAGCCATCGGGGCCGCCAACGCAAGGCTGGCGCCGGCTCCCACCAAAATATCGAAAACAACCCCATGCAATGCCAGCCTTTGGTAATTAGATACCAGTTTGTGGTCGCCCCGCCGCGCAGCTAAACTGCTGAGATGACCGACGTCGCAGCCTCCGATTTTCGCCATCCGCGCCGCCATGTCCGTCTGGATACCATCCTGCGGCTGCGCTGGCTCGCGGTGCTCGGCCAGCTCGCCGCCATTTTCATCGTGGCGAACGGGCTCGAATTCGAATTCGAGGTCGTTGCCTGCCTCACCATCGTCGGCCTGTCCGCGCTGCTCAATCTGGTGCTGCAGATCGCGTTCAACCCGATGCAGCGGCTGGAACCGGTCTACGCAGCGGGATTGCTGGCGCTCAACATCGTGGAACTGGCGGCGTTGCTGTTTCTGACCGGCGGCCTGCAGAACCCGTTCGCGTTTCTGTTCCTGGCCCCGGTCCTGATCTCGGCGACGGCGCTGCCGATCCGGCTGACCATCGCGCTCGCCGTGCTTGCGGTGGCCTGCGCCGCAGCACTGGTGTTCTTCCATCTGCCGCTGCCATGGGCGGGCGACGAACCCGTGGTGCTGCCGCCGGTCTATCTGTTCGGGGTCTGGCTCTCGATCCTGCTCGCGATCGGCGTCACCAGCATCTATGCGATCCAGGTCACCGACGACACCAGAAAACTTTCCGACGCGCTGGCCGCCACCGAACTGGTGCTGACACGGGAGCAGCATCTGACCCAGCTCGACGGCCTCGCCGCCGCCGCCGCCCACGAACTCGGCACCCCGCTCGCGACCATCTTTCTGATCTCCCGCGAGCTCGAGAAGACCGTTGCCGCCGACAGCCCGATCGCCTCCGACCTCAAGACCCTGCGCGAGCAGACCCAGCGCTGCCGCGATATCCTGGGCAAGATCACGCAATTGTCGGCGACCGGCGCGCCGTTCGACCGCATGCCGATGTCGACGCTGATCGAGGAACTGGTGGCGCCGCATCGCGATTTCGGCGTCGAGATCAAGGTGCGGATCGCGGTGACGGCGGCCCGCGAGCCGGTCGGCACCCGCAATCCGGCGATCCTCTACGGCGTCGGCAACATCCTGGAGAACGCCGTCGATTTCGCGCGCAAGGCCGTGGAGGTGAATGCGTGGTGGAACTCAGACACGGTCGAGATCGTGATTTCCGACGACGGCCCCGGCTTCGCGCCCGACATCCTGAAGCGGATCGGCGAAACCTATCTGTCGCGCCGGCGCGGCACCGACGATCCCCAAGGCGGCCGCCGCGGCCTCGGCCTCGGGGTCTTCATCGCCCGCACGCTGCTGGAACGCACCGGCGCCAGGATATCGTTCCGCAACCGGACCTTCCCGGATCATGGCGCGGTGGTCCAGATCGCCTGGCCGCGGGCCCGCTTCGAGGCCACCGAAACAGACGAAATATCAGATGATCCAGCGACTTAGCGCCGCACCGCAGCAATGAGATGGTTGTTAAATCGATCTGACCCGGTCTTTGATCTCAAGCGGTCTTGGCAGCGCTGTGATGCCGCGCCATATGATGGTAGTGTTCGCCACAACGGGGATATCCGCACCTTGAACGCCAATGCCGAACTGACTGACCAGGCCGACCGCTCGCTGCTGATCGTGGAAGACGACAAGCCGTTCCTGGAGCGGCTGTCGCGCGCGATGGAATCCCGCGGCTTCACCGTCACCTCCTGCGACAGCGTGTCCGAGGGGCTTGAGCAGATCGGCAAGGCCGCACCCGCCTTCGCGGTGGTGGACCTGCGGCTCGGCGACGGCAACGGCCTCGACGTGGTGGCGGCGCTGAAGCGCAAGCGCCCGGACGCCCGCGCCATCGTGCTGACCGGCTACGGCAACATCGCCACCGCCGTCACCGCGGTGAAGATGGGCGCGGTGGACTACCTGTCGAAACCCGCCGACGCCGACGACGTCGTCGCCGCCCTGCTGGCGAGCGGCACCGAGAAATCCGAACTGCCGCACAACCCGATGTCGGCCGATCGCGTGCGCTGGGAACACATCCAGCGCATCTACGAGATGTGCAACCGCAACGTCTCGGAGACGGCGCGAAGGCTGAACATGCATCGGCGGACGTTGCAGCGGATATTGGCTAAGCGCGCGCCGAGGTAGCAGGCGGTCATTGCCGGGCTTGACCCGGCGATCCATCTCGAAAGAATTTTCACCCCCGCTCCCTCATGGTGAGGAGCGCGTCGGGCGGCGCCCTTGCGCTGCCTGACGCGCGTCTCGAACCATCTGGCACATGGCCTGCTGCCATCCTTCGAGACGCCGCGCGAAGCGCGCGCGGCTCCTCAGGATGAGGTCTGAATTCATGCAGCGCGTAGGGCGGGTTAGGTGGCACGCTTCGCCGGCGAGATCGGCGCGGTGCTGACAAGGCAGGATATTTTGACTAACCTTCAACGCGGGCCATCAAGGCGGGATAGGTCAGGGCCCACGAGAGGAGATCGATGAGCACAGTAAAAAGCGCTCTGGCCTAGAAGAGCGGCGCCGTGATCCATGTTCGTTCCGGCGACATGGTCGTCGAAGCCCTGCGCCGGATGCGCGACAACCGGATTCGGTCGGTGCTGGTGATCGACGACGACGTGCTGGTCGGTATCGTGACCCAGGGTGACTGCGCCATCAAAGTGCTGCTGCCCGGGCTCGATGCGAAGCAGACGCCGGTGGGCCAAGTGATGACGGGCAACCCGGTGACGGTCAAGCCGGACGATCGG
>NZ_JAUYAN010000219.1 GCF_030693485.1 Bradyrhizobium sp.
GCCGAACGTCGCGTTCCATCGCCAGATCGGCGAGTTCAGGGACATCCACGCCACGCCCGACGGCCTGCTGATCGACGACGCCACCTGGAACAAGCGCAGGAACGACTGGCTGCCGTCGGTGGACGACGGCGATTTCATCGCTTCGCTGATGGTGCCGGTGACCGACATCGGCAGCTACGCCCCCTGGATCTCGCCGCCCAAGGTCGGCATCGACAACAAGCCCGGCGATTTCGAATATGTGAAGATCGAGACGTAGTCAGGTTACGAGTAGCGAATGGCGAGTGGCGAATGGAGAAGAGCTTCTATTCGTCATTCGCTACTCACTATTCGTCGCAATCAATCCCACCCGTCGCCCTTGATCCCGGGATTGGCGTAAACGATGCCGCCATCGACCGCGATGGTGGCGCCCACCACGTAATCTCCCGCGCGCGAGGCGAGAAAGATCGCGGTGCCCGCCATGTCCTCGTCGGTGCCGATCCGGCCCGACGGCACCCGCGTCGCCACCTCGTCTGAATTATCGCGCGCCGCCTTGTTCATGTCGGACTTGAAAGGTCCCGGCGCGATCGCCGTTACCACGATGTGGTCCGCGATCAGTTTCGCGGCCATCCGGCGGGTCAGGTGGATCAGGCCCGATTTGCTGGCGGCATAGGAATAGGTCTCCATCGGATTGACGAAGATGCCGTCGATCGAGGCGATGTTGATGACCTTGCCGGGCCGTCTGGCGCTGGCAGCGGCGCGCAACGGCGCGGCCAGCGCCTTGGTCAGGAAGAACGGCGTCTTGAGGTTGAGGTTCATCACCTTGTCCCAGCCGCTCTCGGGAAATTCGTCGAATTCCGCGCCCCATGCCGCCCCCGCATTGTTGACGAGGATGTCGAGCTTCGGCTCGCGCTTCTTGATCTCGGCCGCCAGCATGTCGATCCCGGCCATGGTGGAAATGTCGATCGGCAGCGCGATGCATTCGCCGGCATAGGCGACCGAGAGCTCCTTCGCGGTCGCCTCGCAGGGCCCGGCCTTGCGCGCGGTGATATAGACCTTCGCCGCACCCTGCGCGAGAAATCCGGCCGCGATCATCTTGCCGATGCCGCGCGATCCCCCTGTCACGACAGCGATGCGCCCCTGCAGCGAAAACAGATCCTTGAACATGCGTTCCTCCCTTGGTTTTACCGAGGGTTTTGGCCGCCGAAATTTGATCAGTCAAGGAAGGGGAGATTACGCCGCGTCGATCCGCCGGAATCCGTTGCCGAACGCGGTCGCGGCGCCCGAGGTCAGCACCGGCAGGAACCGCGAGTGCTGGTAGTTGCCGTTGAGCGAGACCCGCTGCAGCGCGGTCAGATGATCGGCGCTCTCGGGAAAGATCATGCCCGGCCGTGTCGTTACTGCGGTCTTGAATCCGCTGGCGCGCGCCAGCGCGAATTCGCGGGGGCCGGCGGCGATCTTGTCGCCATAGGGATAGGCGAAATGGAGGACGGGACGCTGCAGGGCGCTTTCGATCCGGGCGCGGCTGGCGGCGATCTCGTCGGCCGCGATTTCCCCGGTCTGCCTGGCGAGATTGCAATGCGTGATGGTATGCGCGCCGATCGTGACCAGCGGCTCTTCGGAAAACTGCTTCAGTTCATCCCAGGACATGCAGAGTTCACGGCAAATGGCCGTCTCGTCGACGCCATGGCGCAGGCACAGCGCGCTGATTTCGCGCGCAACGTCGTGCTCACCCGGCAACGAGCGCAGCCAGTCATGCAGCCGCTCGAACGCTTCCTGCTTGGCGGCAGCCGTAGAGGTGTCGAGACGGGTGGTGGCGTCGCCAATCCTGACTTCGATCGAGGATGTCCCGGCGATCACCCGCTCCAGCGCCGCCCACCACAGCAGCCCGGTGCCCCCGGCGAAATCGCTGGTGACGTAGACGGTCATGGGTGCGTCGAACTCCCGCATCACCGGCAGCGCGAAATCCCGGTTGTCGCGATAGCCATCGTCGAGGGTGAAACAGGCGAAGCGCCGCGAAAAGTTGCGATCGATCAGCCGCTGATGCGCCTCGTCCATGCTCACAATGTCGATCCCGTGCGAGCGAAGATGCGTCAGCATCATGCGCAGGAAACCCGGCGTGACCTCGAGGTGGTGATTGGGCTGGAAATCGGCGTCGCGACGCGGCCGGACATGGTGCAGCATGAAAATCGCGCCGACGCCCGCGAACAGCGGTCGCATCAGATGATGCGCGCCGGTAAAATACAGCGCTTCGAGGCCTGCGCGGATAATGTTGTTGCGGAAGCGCTTCATCCAGAAACTGGCCGGTTGCGACGATATTTCGAAGCTATCCGGTGAGCGCTGAAGAAACAGTTATTCGGATCGCGCCGCGCCAGCGGACAATTTTCGGGTTAATTTCCAGTTTGACAGTCCCGCAAGGGTTTGTTTTCTCTCTGTTCTCCAGTGCTAGCGCCCCCCTTGTTTCCGAAGTTCGTGTCAGGGGGTGCCGCGATAGCTCACGAACTTCGGAAAACGGGGCGCCAGGGCCCCGCGGGATGCCAATGCACGGACTTTTCAGGTGGAGCAGCAAATGGTGGCCGGGCACGATTCCACTGGCCGTCCTTTGGGCCCTCGCGGCCTGGAACAGCACGCTCCCCCTGGAAGCCGATCTGGCCGCGCGCTCTAATGCCGCACTCAGGGATACCGTGCTCGACAAGGCGCGGATGGCGGTCGCCGGCCGCGACGTCACCTTTGCGGCCGACGCCTTTTCGGAAGACGGACGCCGCAGCGCGGTGGCGTCGGTGGAAGCCGTCCCGGGCGTGCGGCTGGTCGACGATCAGACCCGGCTCGTCCCCGAAGCCAAGCCATTCGCCTGGTCGGCCGAGCGGGATGTCGCCCGGGTCACCCTGGGCGGCAGTTCACCGCTGCCGGCCATCAAGAACCGGTTGCTCGAGGCGGCCCGCGCGGGTCTCGGCGGCACCGAGGTGGTGGACCTGATGAACCTGTCACGGGGCGCACCGCCGCGTTTCGACAATGCCGCGCTGCTGCTGCTCGACCAGATCGCGAAATTGAAGGACGGCAAGGTCACCCTTTCGGATACCAAGGTCAGCCTTTCCGGCATGGCGCGCGACCTCGGCGGCCGGGAAGCGATCGCGGCCGCGCTGAAAAATCTTCCCGAAGGTTTTTCGGTCGCCGCCAACGAGGTCAAGGCGCCGCCCTATGTCTTTCAGGCCTACAAGGACCCGGTCGCGGTGACGGTGACGCTGACCGGCTATGTGCCCGACAATAACGTTCATGCGGCGATCGCGACCGCGGCCGGGCGCAAATTCCTCCGGGAAAAGGTGGTCGACAATCTCAAGGCCAGCGTCGGCGCGCCCGCAGGCTTCGCCAATGCGGTGGTGCCGGCGCTGGGCGCCCTGGCGCGGCTGTCGACCGGCACGCTTGTGGTGTCCGACCGGGAGGTCAAGCTGTCCGGCGACGCGCTCTACGAAGCAGCGGCGGTCCAGATCCGCGCCGGCCTCGGCAAGGATTTTCCGCAAGGCTGGCATTTCAAGCCGGAAGTTTCGGTCAGGCCCGCAGCAGCGCCGGTCGATGCTACCGTCTGTCAGCAACTGTTGGCGGATTTGCTGGCCAAGACGAAAATCCGCTTCGAATCCGGGCGCGCCACGATTGATCCGGATTCGGTGGCGCTGCTCGACCGCCTGGTCGAAACCGCGATGCGCTGTCCGACCGTCAATATTGAGATCGCGGGCCATACCGACGCCGACGGCGAGGTCGCCTTCAACCAGGATCTGTCGGAAAAGCGCGCCCAGGCCGTGACCGATTATCTGGTCAAGGCCGGCCTGTCCGCCAGCAGGTTTACGCCTGTTGGCTATGGCAGCACCCAGCCGCTGGCCGGCAATGATACCGAGGAAGGCAAGGCGCAGAACCGCCGCATCGATTTCGTGGTGAGGAAAGGCGAATGACCTATCTGGCAACATTTCATTGGGGCTGGCTGCTGGCATCGTTGTTGCTCGGTCTCGCCATGGGCTGGATCGCGGTGGTTCACCGCGGCAAGGGCGTATCCCGGACGACCGCCCGCTGGCTGGCGGCGCTGGCGGCGGCACTGGTCGCGGCGTCGCTCACCCACGTGGTTCCCGGCCGCTTCGGCTATTGGCTCGACCTAGGCCTGATCATGTTCGCTTTGTATCTGGCCGGCTGCGCGGTCGGCTCCTGGCTGCGCGACCGGGCGATTTCGCGGCATCGGGCATGATCCGGACCGGAACGGCCACGCTGACGCAACGGGGGGCCGGTTTTGCCGCCGGACCGGGGGCGCCGTGTCGGCCCCGAAATCACGAAAACTTCACCGCTGCCTGCGCAAGTTCGCAGGCGCCGGGTCTTTCAGCCGCGGCGAATGCAGCAAATCTGTGCATCTGATGTCACGAATGCCCCCTAATATATTGAAGGAGCGCGTTTTATTCGGCCCGGACGAATTCCACTCCGGCTCGAAACGCGCTACCAGTTCGGGCCGGGGAACAAGCGTGGCGCCGCGGCGGCAAAGATCGTCCGGCAGCCGCATGTATGGGATCGCACTTAGAGGTGGAGATGCTTGAATCAATACGCAGGGCGATTTCGTTTCTGCGCCAGAAGCAAATCCTGCACAAGCTGGGCGTTGTGGTCAGCATCACGATCATCGGGATCGCGTGCTACGTGCTCTACCACATGCTGCGCACCATCGATGCCGGCGAGGTCGTCGACGCCATCAAGCGGACCCATCCGCGACAGGTCTTGTTGGCGGCGCTGTTCGTGGCGGCGGGCTATTTCACCCTTACATTCTATGATCTGTTTGCGGTTCGCACGATCGGTCGCACCGACGTCCCCTACCGGGTCACCGCGCTTGCGGCGTTCACCTCCTATTCGATCGGGCACAATGTCGGCGCCAGCGTGTTCACTGGCGGCGCCGTGCGTTACCGGATCTATTCCGCCTGGGGATTGAACGCGATCGATGTCGCCAAGATCTGCTTCCTGGCCGGCCTGACATTCTGGCTCGGCAACGCCGCGGTGCTGGGCCTCGGCATCGCCTATCATCCGGAAGCGGCTGCCGCGATCGATCAGTTGCCGGTCTGGCTGAACCGGCTGGCGGCGTTCGCCATTCTCATCGGGCTGACGATCTATGTGGCCTGGGTCTGGATCCAGCCGCGCGGCGTCGGCCGCGGGCCGTGGACCGTGACGCTGCCGGGCGGTCCGCTGACCTTGCTGCAGATCGGGATCGGTATCGTCGATCTCAGCTTTTGCGCGCTGGCGATGTATGTGCTGGCGCCGGACGAGCCTGATCTCGGCTTCATCGTGGTCGCGGTGGTTTTCGTGTCGGCGACGCTGTTGGGCTTCGCCAGCCACTCCCCCGGCGGGCTCGGGGTGTTCGACGCCGCCATGCTGGTCGGGCTGTGGCAGATGGACCGCGAGGACCTGCTCGCCGGCATGCTGCTGTTCCGCCTGCTCTATTACATCACGCCGTTCGTCCTTTCTGTAATCCTGCTGGCGCTTCGAGAGGTCGTTCTGGGCGCGCAGCTGAAGCGGCTGAAGCTGAAGACGTCGGGCGCCGACCCGGCGCCGAAACACGAAGCCGTATATGTGCGCGAGCGCGGCGACACCGGCGCCTGACGATACGGACCCGAACCGGAAGCGAGTCGGACCGATGGCGATAGACGAAACTTCTCCTTCTTTCTTCTCGCCGTGGCCGGACCGGTTGCGGCATTCCGCCATCATCCTGCTGGCCGCGGGTCTCGCTCTGGCGGTGCTCGTCGTGTTCGGCGACCTCGCGGTGGTGCGCGCCGCCGCGGCTTTCATCTGCATCGGAGCGGCCGCCCTGGTGCCGTGGCGATTGCATGACGTCGCGGCGTCGCGCGATGAGGTCCGCGCGGTCAATCCGGTCGAGGCCGCGGCGGTCGCCGCCGTGGTCGCCGGCATGCCGGATCCCGCCGTGCTGCTCGACCGCGCCGGCCGCGTGCTCCATCTCAACGCGGCGGCGGCGCAGCTCGCGCCGGCGCTGCGCAAGAACGAGCTGGCGCAATTTGCGCTGCGCTCGCCCGAGATCATCACCGCGCTGCGCGAAGCCATCGCGACCTCGGAAAGCCGGCGCGCCACCTATCTGGATCACGTGCCGGTCGACCGCTGGATGGAGTTGATCATCACGCCGGTGCCGGTGCCGACCCTGTTCGGCGGCGCCGACAAATGCATGCTCATGACGTTCCATGATCAGACGCCGCTGCGCCGGGTCGAGGAAATGCGCGCCGACTTCGTCGCCAACGCCAGCCACGAATTGCGCACCCCGCTGGCCGCGCTCACCGGCTTCATCGAGACGATGCAAGGTCCGGCACGCGACGATCCGGCGGCGCGCGATCGCTTTCTCGGCATCATGCACAACCAGGCGAAGCGGATGGCGCGGCTGATCGACGACCTGTTGTCGCTGTCGCGGGTCGAACTGTCCGCCCATGTTCGC
>NZ_JAUYAN010000222.1 GCF_030693485.1 Bradyrhizobium sp.
TCTGCTGCTGTCGCGATCCGGGCCGCTCGGATCGATGGGCATCCTGTTCACGCCGACGGCGATGGTGATCGCCCAGACCATCCTGATCGTGCCGATCATCGCGGCGCTGACGCGCCAGACCATCGAGGATCTCTGGGCCGAGTATCGCGACGAACTGACCGCGATGGACGTCAGCCAGACCGGCCGCATGACGACCCTGTTATGGGATGCGCGCTTCAGCCTGCTCACCGCGTTGCTGGCGGGTTTCGGTCGCGCCGCCGCCGAGGTCGGCGCGGTCATGATCGTCGGCGGCAATATCGACGGCTTTACCCGCACCATGACCACGGCGGTGGCGCTGGAGACCTCCAAGGGCAATCTGCCGCTGGCGATGGGGCTGGGCCTCGTGCTGGTCGCGATTGTGCTGGCGATCAACGCCGCGGCCTGGGGAACGCGGGTCTGGTCCGAACGGCAGGCGGGCTGACGATGCGCGCAACCGTCAGCGATCTTCCCCTGGTTCTCGACGGCGTCTCGCTGCAGATAGGCGCCACCACTATCCTCGACCGCTTGAGTCTTTCCATCACGCCGGGCGCGCCGACGCTGATCGTCGGGCCGAACGGATCGGGCAAGACCAGTCTGCTGCGGCTGCTGATGGGGCTCACGGCGCCGACGACAGGCCGTGTCAGCTGGGGCGGCCGGACCGAGAGCAAGCCGGTGCGGCGCGCCATCCTGTTTCAACGCCCGGTCATGCTGCGTCGAACCGCCGCCGCCAATGTCGCCTATGCGCTGGCGCAGGCCGGCACACCGCGCGGCGAGCGCCCGGCGCGTGTCTCAGCCTTGCTGGAACGCGTCGGGCTGTTCGATCTCGCGCAGCGCCCGGCGCGAAAGCTCTCAGGCGGCGAACAGCAGCGCCTCGCGCTGGCCCGCGCGCTGGCGCGCGATCCCGAAATCCTGCTGCTCGACGAACCCACCGCCAGCCTCGATCCCGCCGCGACCCGCGGCGTCGAGGAGCTCGTGCTGATGGCGGCGCAATCCGGCATCAAGATCGTGATGGCCTCGCATGATCTCGGCCAGGTGCGAAGGCTCGCGGGCGAAGTGATGTTCATGGTGCGCGGCGCGTTATGCGAGCGCGCCCCTGCCGCTGGCTTTCTCGACCACCCGACCACCCCGGAGGCCGCCGCCTTTCTGCGCGGCGATCTCGTGATCTGATTTTCGACAACAGGAGCAGCCCATGCCGTCTCGCTTTTTATCGCTCGCATCAGCCCTCGTATTCGGCGTCCTCGCCGGTCTTGCGCCGGTAAGCGCGCAGGATCGCTCGATCGTGGTGGCGTCGACCACATCGACGCAGGATTCCGGGCTGTTCGGCTATCTGCTGCCGCTGTTCAAGGCCAAAGCCAACATCGACGTGAAGGTGATCGCGCAGGGCACCGGCCAGGCGCTCGAAACCGCGCGGCGCGGCGATGCCGACGTGGTGTTCGTCCACGCCAAGGCGCAGGAGGAAAAATTCGTCGCCGACGGGTTCGGGGTGAAGCGTTTCGACGTGATGTACAACGACTTTATCCTGATCGGGCCGAAGAGTGATCCCGCCGGCGTCAAGGGCAAGGACATCGAGACTGCGCTGAAGGCGATCCAGACCAGGGCCGCGCCGTTCGTCTCGCGCGGCGACAAATCTGGCACGCATTCGGCCGAACTGGCGCTGTGGAAAGTGGCCGGCGTCGATATCGCGGCGACAAAAGGCCCGTGGTACCGCGAGATCGGGCAGGGCATGGGACCGGCGCTCAACACCGCGGGCGCCATGAGCGGCTATGTGCTGGCCGACCGCGGCACCTGGATATCCTTCAAGAACCGTGGCGAACTCGAGATCGCCGTCGAGGGCGACCGGCGGCTGTTCAACCAGTACGGCGTCATGCTGGTGAACCCGGAAAAATTTCCCTCAGTGAAGAAGGAATTCGGCCAGTCTTTTGTCGATTGGCTGGTCTCCACGGAAGGCCAGGCCGCGATCGCCGCCTACAAGATCGACGGCCAGCAACTGTTTTTCCCGAATGCGGAGAAGAAGGGGAGTTGAGATAGGAGCGGGCGCGGCATCTCACCCTCGCCCGTCTAGGGGACGGTGAAGCGGCGCGGTTGCCAAAGCAACGATGTCTGGTCCACCATCGTCGCATGATTTCATCCCAACGCCTACCTTCGTCGCTTACTCCGCTCGACGTCGCGCTCGCGGCGTTGTTGCGCGACCTTGCTCCGGTCCCACCGATAGGACTTCCGCTGACCGAAGCCCTCGGCTGCATCGCGGCCGACATGTCACCGCTCAAGCCGCATCCGCCGCATGACGTCGCCGCCGCCGACGGGTGGGCGATGCGCGCCAACGATCTCGTCGGCGCGTCGTCCTATTCGCCACTGCCGCTGACGATACCGCCGGTATGGGTCGAAGCCGGCGACGCCATGCCGGAGACCTGCGACTGCGTGCTGGATTCCGATTCGGTCGATCGGACTGGACCGCTGGTGCAGGTGCTGGCGGAGGCGATACCGGGGCAGGGCGTTCGCCGGGCTGGGGCCGATATCGCCGGCGGAACCAGAGTCGTCGAGGCCGGGCGGCGCGTGCTGCCGCGCGATCTCCTGATCGCGCGCGCGGCGGGACTGACGGGACTGAGTGTGCGCCGGCCGCGTGTCGGCGTCGTGAACATTCCCGCCGCAGGCGCGGCGGTGACGGCGCAGCTGATCGCGGAGAGCGCCCGCAAGGCCGGCGCCGATGTCACCTGCGTAGAGGCCGTTGGCCGCGACGCCGACTCCATTGCCAGGGCGATCGATACGAAAGGCTGCGACCTGCTGCTCACAATCGGCGGCAGCGGCGTCGGCCGCAGCGATGCGACGGTGAGCGCGCTGGCGCAGCGTGGCGAGGTGATCGCGCATGGCATCGCGCTGCAGCCCGGCCGTACCACCGCGGTCGCCCGAATCGAAAAAACGCCGGTCATTGCGCTGCAGGGCGCGCCGGATCAGGCGTTCGCGGCGTGGTGGACGTTGGCGCTTCCTGTGCTGGACCTTCTGTCGGGCCGCCGGCCGCGCAAATCATTTAATTTGCCGCTGCAACGCAAGATCGCCTCCGGCGTCGGCATCGCCGAAATCGCGCTGCTGCGGCGAAAGCAGGGCGCCTGGGTCACGCTGGCGGTCGGCGACCTCTCGCTTGACGCCATTGCCCGCGCCGAGGCATGGCTGGCGGTGCCAGGCGGCGCCGAAGGTTTTGCAGCGGGCGAGCCGGTCGATGGCTATATGCTGCGGGACTGATATGAATTCCGGCATGACCAACACGCAACAACCGAAAAACCGGGAAAATCTCGAGCAGGACCAGTTCCTGATCATCCTGTCGCGAGAAGAAGCCTTGGCGCGCTTCGAAGCCGCGCTGTTCCCGCGCCCTGTTCCCGCTGAGCAACGGCCGCTGGCCGACGTGCTCGGCTGCGCGCTGGCTGAGGATATTGTGGCGCCGATCGACGTACCGCCGTTCGATCGCTCCAATGTCGACGGCTTTGCGGTGCGCTCCGCCGATCTCGCCTCCTCGGGCGAGGCGACGCCGACGCGGCTGATGCTCAACGATGAAGTGATCGCCTGCGGCGTCGCACCGACGCGGTCGGTGCTGTCGGGCACCGCGACGTCGATTGCCACCGGCGGCCCGGTGCCGCGCGGCGCCGACGCCATCGTCATGGTCGAGCACACCCAGCCCGCCGGCCCGCGCGCGATCGAGATTCGTCGCGCCGCTTCGCCCGGGCAGTTCGTCTCCTATGCGGGCTCCGACATCGCGCGCGGCGAGAATCTGTTGCGCGCCGGCACCGTGATCGGCTCGCGCGAAATCGGCATGCTGGCGGCTTGCGGTGTCGCGCAGGTGCCGGTTGTGCGTCGGCCGCGCGTCGCGGTCATGTCCACCGGTGACGAATTGGTGCAGCCGGGCAAGGCGCTGCGGCCGGCCGAGATCTACGATACCAACGGCGCCGTCGTCACCGCGGCGATCTCCGAGAACGGCGGTGAAGCGGTGTTTCTCGGCGCCATTGCCGATGACGAGGCAAAACTCGACGCCGCGATGCGCGCGGCGCTCGACTCCAGCGACATGCTGGTGCTGTCGGGCGGCACCTCGAAGGGCGCCGGCGACCTGTCGCATCGCATCATCGCGCGGCTCGGAAAACCCGGCATCATCGCCCATGGCGTCGCGCTGAAGCCCGGAAAACCGCTGTGCCTGGCGGTTTGCGACGGCAAGCCGGTGGTGATCCTGCCGGGATTTCCGACCTCGGCGATGTTCACGTTTCACGACATGATCGTGCCGGTGCTGCGCCGCATGGCGGGCCTGCCGCCGCGTTCCGATGCCAGGGTGTTCGCGAAAGTCCCGGTACGGATTGCCAGTGAACTCGGCCGCACCGAATTCGTCATGGTGTCGCTGGTCGAGGGCGATGGCGGTCTGATCGCCTATCCTTCCGGCAAGGGATCTGGCGCCATCACCTCGTTCGCGCAGGCCGACGGATTCTTGAAGATCGATGCGCTGGCCGACCAGATGCCGGCTGGCACCGACGCCGAAGTCACGCTGTTCACGCCGCATGTGCGGGTGCCGGATCTCGTCATTGTCGGCAGCCACTGCACCGGGCTCGATCTCGTCACCGCGCCGCTGGCGCGCGCGGGCCTCGTGGTGCGTTCGATCGCGGTCGGCAGCCTCGGCGGCCTCGCCGCGGCCAGGCGCGGCGAATGCGATTTTGCCCCGATCCATCTGTTCGATGAAAAGACCGAGAGCTACAACACGCCGTATCTCGCGGATGGTCTCGAACTGGTGCCGGGTTGGCGTCGGATGCAGGGCATCGTGTTTCGTGCGGGCGACTCACGTTTCGAAGGCCTGAGCGCGCAGGACGCGGTGCGCGCGGCGCTGGCCGATCCCGTCTGCATCATGGTCAACCGCAACCAGGGTGCCGGCACCCGCATCCTGATCGACCGGTTGCTCGCCGATAGCAGGCCCGACGGCTACTGGAACCAGCCGCGCTCGCATAACGCGGTCGCCGCCGCCGTCGCGCAGGGCCGCGCCGACTGGGGCATGACGATCGCGCCGGTCGCCCATGCCGCGGGCCTCGGGTTCATTCCGTTCGCCGAAGAGCATTATGATTTCGCACTGGTGACGGCGCGCAAGCAGAGGCCTGCGGTGCAGGCGTTTTTGGCGGCGCTGGCGTCGGAGGACGGGCGAGCGGCGCTGACGGGGGCGGGATTCCGGCCGGCTTGATGCGTCACCACCAGTAGCCGTCACCCCGAGGAGCCGCGCGCTTGCGTGGCGTCTCGCCTCCTTCACACAAACGCCATGCCGCCGTTCAGCATGATGGTCTGTCCGGTCATGTAGTCATTCCCGAGTACCATCAGCACCGCCTGCGCCACTTCGTGCGCCTGTCCCATCCGACCCAGCGGGGCAACGCGGCCGTTCAGATCGGGCCTGATGGTCATCGCAAAATCCTTGTCGGTCGCCTGCTTCAACCAGTTCGGGCAAGTATGGACCAAGGGACGGCAATGGAAAGCGCGATTGTCACAGGCGGATCGGGTGGCGCTGCTCGGCCTCGGCGAGCGCGCGCTGGGCCGCGGGCGAAAGGATTCTGTGGCCGGGCGGCACCCCGAGAATTGCATCGCTGCCCGTCACCCACCGGGCAGACCGGAGCATCCGCGAGATCGAAGCTTCAATATCCAGCGCGAAATCGATCGCGCGGGCGATGGAGACCAGAATATTCCCAAGAAACTCGATCATCGGAACGCCTGGAGGCTGACGGGAACCATTTCCTGGCCCAGTGGTCGCTGCCAATCGTGACTGGGTTCAATGCATCAGCCCCCGTCCAGCGCCGCCAATCGTTCAGCCTCGGCGATGTCATCCATGGTGTTGGCGTTGAAGAAGGGATCGAGTTCATCGACCTGCCATTCCACCGTCGCCATCTTGTAGCGCGCGGTCCAGCGGTCGATCTTGCGGATGTCTTCCACCACCAGGGCGTGGCGAAGTTCTTCGCGCAAGGCCACGCTCCATAGTCCGATCACCGGATGCGACTGGCCGTCGGAAGCCGCCACCGCGAGCTGCGCGTCCTGCTCGGCCCGCGCCGCATGCAGGCGCGCCACCAGATCGCGTGGCAGGAACGGGCAATCCGCCGCGGCGCTCAGCACCCACGCAATGCCGGCCCGGTTGGCCGCGGCCCAGTCGAGCGCCGCCAGAATACCGGCAAGCGGACCCGGAAAATCCGTGACACCGTCCGGTATCACCGGCAGCCCGAACGCGGCAAAACGCGCCGGATCGCCATTGGCGTTGAGGATCAGCCCGTCGCATTGCGGCTTCAGGCGCGCGATCACGCGATCCAGAATCGTCCGGCCGCCGATCTGGCGCATCGGCTTGTCGCCGCCGCCCATTCGCCGCGCGAGACCGCCGGCGAGCAGCACGCCGGGTGTTTCCGGCGCGTCGCT
Source organism: Bradyrhizobium sp. (assembly GCF_030693485.1). Taxonomy (GTDB): domain Bacteria; phylum Pseudomonadota; class Alphaproteobacteria; order Rhizobiales; family Xanthobacteraceae; genus Bradyrhizobium. The sequence goes on from NZ_JAUYAN010000222.1 coordinate 6,427, forward strand.
TGACGTCGCCGGCGCGTCGCTTGACGTCGCTTCAATCTTCACTTTCACCGCCCTTGCGCCTGTGACGCGCGGATTCCTCCGCGACGAAAGCGAGGTTCTGGTCGTAGACGATGCGCTCCTGGCCCGCCAGCGCGATGAAGCGCTTGCCCTTGGCGCGGCCGACCAGCGTCAGCCCGACCTGTCGCGCGAGATCGACGCCCCAGGCGGTAAAACCCGAACGCGACACCAGGATGGGAATTCCCATCCGCACCGTCTTGATCACCATTTCGGAAGTCAGCCGCCCCGTGGTGTACAAGATCTTGTCGGCGGGATCGACGCCGTGGCGGAACATCCAGCCCGCGATCTTGTCGACCGCGTTGTGACGGCCGACGTCCTCGGTGTAGCAGACCGGCTCGCCTTCTTTGCACAGCACGCAGCCATGGATCGCGCCGGCTTCCAGATAGAGCGAGGGCATGGTGTTGATGGCGTGCGTCATCTGGTAGAGCCAGGAGGTACGTAGCTCCGCCTTCGGAAGCGCCACGCTTTCCACGGCTTCCAGCAGGTCGCCGAATGCGGTGCCCTGGGCGCAGCCCGAGGTTTGCGTGCGCTTTTTCAGCTTGGCTTCGAAATTGGTGTGGTGCTCGGTGCGAACCACCACCACCTGCAGATCGTCGTCATATTCGACCTCGGTGACGACGTCGTCGTATTTCAGCATGTTCTGGTTGAGCAGGTAGCCGAGCGCCAGATATTCCGGATAATCGCCGATCGTCATCATGGTGACGATCTCCTGCGCGTTCAAATACAGCGTCAGCGGCCGTTCGACCGGGACGTTGATCTCGACGGCAGCCCCGGTATGGTCGGTCCCGGCGACGCGTTCGGTCAGCCGGGGATCGGCAGGGTCAGGGACGATCAGGGGGATGGGCGCTTTGTCGATCTTCATCATGGTCGGCAGGCTAGCATGACATTCGGGATTGGCCGATATAAAGCATCTCCTGAGAGAAGCGAAATCAGGCCTGACCACGTCATTGCGAGCGCAGCGAAGCAATCCATAGCCACGCGGAAAGTATGGATTGCTTCGTCGCTCGCTCCTCGCAATGACGGTGAGGGATGCGGGTTTCGGGCCGCAGCGGAGAATAAAATGAAAGTGATTGGCCTCGCCGGGTGGAGCGGCGCCGGCAAGACCACCTTGCTGACGCGGGTCATCCCGCATTGGCTCGGCGAGGGGCTGCGCGTTTCCGTGATCAAGCACGCCCATCATGCGTTCGATATCGACGTTCCCGGCAAGGATTCCTGGCGGCACCGCGAGGCGGGGGCCGCCGAGGTGCTGGTGTCTTCCGGCAAACGATGGGCCCTGATGCGCGAGTTGCGGGGCGCTCCAGAGCCGCGGCTGCCGGAATTGCTGGCAAAGCTGTCGCGGGTCGATCTCGTCGTGGTCGAGGGCTTCAAGTCCGAGCCGCATCGCAAGATCGAGGTGCATCGGCTGGCCAATGGCAAGCCGCTGCTGTTCCCCGACGATCCCGCGATATCAGGTATCGCCACCGACACGGAGGTGAAAACCACGCTGCCGGTGGTTCATCTCGATGACATCCCGGCGATCGCCGCTATGATGCGGAAGTTAGCGATTTCAGTCGATGATGTGCCGGCTGCAAGCGTGATCGAAAGCTAGGAAGTCTGATGGCGCAACTGTCCGACGATTGCTTCGCCTTTGGCGGGCCGATGATGTCGGTCGATGAAGCCGTTGGCATCATTGCCGCGCGGGTGACCGCGGTACCTGAGGTCAACGCGATTGCGCTCGGCGAAGCCGATGGTCGCATTCTCGCCCGCGATGTCAGGGCGCCGCTGCCGCTGCCGCCCTTCACCAATTCCGCCGTCGATGGCTATGCGGTGCGCGGCGGCGATCTGCCGCGAAATGAGGAGAAGGCGTTCCGGATCGCTGGTCGCGTTCAGGCCGGCGGCTCGGCCACCGGGGCGATCCAGCCCGGCCAGGCCGTACGGATCTTTACCGGCGCGCCGATGCCTGACGGCACCGATACCGTGTTCATGCAGGAGGATGTCCGTATCGACGATGCCGGCCAGGTGGTGCTCCCGGCGGGCTTGAAGCCCGGCGCCAATGTGCGTCCCGCCGGTGAAGACATCGCGTTTGGCCATGCCGCGCTCAGGAAAGGGAGCCGCCTGCGGCCGCAGGATATCGCGCTCGCCGCCGCCTTCGGCCTGACCCATGTCGATGTGCGCAGGCGGCTTCGCGTCGCGGTGTTCTCGACCGGCAACGAACTGGTTTCGCCGGGCAGCCCGCGTGCGGCCTCGCAACTGTTCGATTCCAACCGGTTCATGCTGACGGCGATGCTGGCGCGGCTCGGTTGCGAGGTCAGCGATCTCGGCATCATCCGGGATGATCGCGCCGCAATGGCGGATGGCCTGAAGAAGGTCGCAGGCGTCCATGATCTGATCCTGACCACCGGCGGCGTCTCCACCGGCGAAGAGGATCACGTCAAGGCCAGCGTTGAAAGCTCGGGTACCCTGGTGCTGTGGCGGATGGCGATCAAGCCCGGCCGTCCCGTCGCCATGGGCATCATCGACGGCACGCCGCTGATCGGACTGCCGGGCAACCCGGTGGCGAGTTTTGTCACCTTCGTCCATGTGGTGCGGCCGACCGCGCTGGCTTTGATGGGCGCCAGCCAGCAGCCATTGGTGCCGATGCCGGTCCGCTCCGCCTTCGCCTACAGGAAGAAAATCGGCCGCCGCGAATATGTCCGGGTGAACTTGCGCAAGGGCGACGACGGAGTGCTCGAAGCGTCGAAATTTCCGCGCGAGGGCGCGGGATTGCTGTCGTCGCTGGTCGATACCGACGGGCTGGTCGAACTCGGCGAGGAGATTATCGCGGTCGAACCGGGCCAGATGGTCGGGTTTCTCAGCTATGCGAGTCTGATGTGATGAGGGTGGGCAAAGGCGCCCTGGCGCCGTGCCCACCATTTCGCAGCGCAGTCAGCATGAAAGGGTGGGCGCGCTGCGCTTTGCCCACCTGCGCACTGTGTCGTTGACGATGCGAGCCCGCTTCGCCATGTTCGCCGCATGACCCAGACAACACTCGATCTCACCGGCCTGAAATGTCCGTTGCCGGCGCTGAAAACGCGCAAGGCGCTGAAGTCCGTGAAACCCGGCGACTTCCTGGAAGTTCACTGCACCGATCCGCTATCGGTGATCGATATCCCGAACCTGATCCGGGAGACCGGCGACAAGGTCGAGATATCGGAGCGTACCGAGAAACGGATCGTGTTCCTGATCGAGAAGGCCGGCGCCGCGGCGGACTGAGCCGGTCCGGCAGGTTCTGATCTTTGTCAATTCCCTTTCTCTTCAACTGGGCCAGATAGAACAGGGTCCGATTCGGAGAGAACGAATGGCTGCAGTCGCCCGGAACGGCACGAGGAAAGACAGCGTGGCCGGCATTCTCGATCGCGAGCGGACGATTGCGACGGCCGGGTTCAATCGCTGGCTGGTGCCGCCGGCGGCGCTCTGCATTCACCTGTGCATCGGCATGGCCTACGGCTTCAGCGTGTTCTGGCTGCCGCTGTCGCGCGCCCTCGGTATCGACGCGCCGAAGGCCTGTCCCGAGATGTCGCTGCTGCAGGAGCTGTTCACCACCACCTGCGACTGGCGCGTCGCCAGCATGGGCTGGATGTATACGCTGTTCTTCGTGCTGCTAGGCGTTTCCGCGGCGATCTGGGGCGGTTGGCTCGAACGCTCCGGCCCGCGCAAGGCCGGTTTTGTCGCCGCCTTGTGCTGGGTCGGGGGCCTCCTGATCGGCGCTTTCGGCATCTACCTGCATCAGCTCTGGCTGTTGTGGCTCGGCTGCGGCGTGATCGGCGGTATCGGCCTCGGCATCGGTTACATCTCTCCGGTGTCGACCCTGGTAAAATGGTTTCCCGATCGCCGCGGCATGGCGACCGGCATGGCGATCATGGGCTTCGGCGGCGGCGCCATGATCGGCGCGCCGCTCGCCGATCTCCTGATGAACTATTTCGAGACGCCGAATTCGGTCGGTGCCTGGGAAACCTTCGTCGCCCTCGCGGCGGTCTATTTTGGCTTCATGATGATCGGCGCGTTCCGCTACCGCGTTCCGCCGGCCGGCTGGCGTCCTGACGGCTGGACCCCGTCCGGCAAGGCCAGCGCCATGATTTCGCAGCATAACGTCCATCTCAACGACGCGCACAAGACCAGGCAGTTCTGGATGATCTGGATCGTGCTGTGCATGAACGTGTCGGCCGGCATCGGCGTGATCGGCATGGCGTCGCCGATGTTGCAGGAGATTTTCGCGGGTTCGCTGATCGGTCAGCCCGGCGTCAGGTTCGATGCGCTCTCGACCGAGCAACAGGCCGCCATCGCGGTGATCGCCGCCGGCTTCACCGGGCTGCTGTCGCTGTTCAATATCGGCGGCCGCTTCTTCTGGGCGTCGCTGTCGGACTATATCGGCCGCAAGAATACCTATTACGCGTTTTTTATCCTCGGCATCGCGCTCTATGCGCTGGCGCCGACCTTCGCCAATCTGGGCTCAATCCTGCTGTTTGTCGGCGCCTTCTGCATCATCCTGTCGATGTATGGCGGCGGATTCGCCACGGTGCCGGCCTATCTCGCGGACATGTTCGGCACCCAGTTCGTCGGCGCCATTCACGGCAGGGTGCTGACGGCGTGGTCGACCGCCGGTATCATCGGTCCTGTGGTGGTGAACTATATCCGCGAAGCGCAGCTCGCCGCCGGCGTGCCGCGCGATCATCTCTACAACACCACCATGTACATCCTGTGCGGCATGCTGGTCATCGGCCTGATCTGCAACGCCATGATCAGGCCGGTCGACCCCAAATGGCACATGAGCACTGAAGCGGTTGCCAGGCTGCAGGCGGCGGGTGCGGGCAGCGCGGCTGCGGTACAGCCCGGTTCCTTCGGCATCGGCAAGGGCGGCCTCGACGTTCAGGCGGCGCTGTTCTGGGCCATGGTCGGGGTACCCCTGGGATGGGGCGTCTGGAAGACATTGCAAAGCGCGGTCAGGATCTTCTGATCCGGGCCGGGCCGGGCGGAGACCTCGCTGGCATTACTGCGGCCAAGCTGGCAAAACTGGACCGATCGCGCCCCACCGCGCGGTGAAATTCGACAGGACCTTTGGCTTGATCGACAAACTCGAACTCCTGCTGGCGCTGGCCAAGGAACGGCATTTCGGCCGCGCCGCCGAAGCCTGCGGCGTCACCCAGCCGACGATGTCGACCAGCCTGAAGCAACTCGAGGAAATCCTGGGGGTGATGCTGGTACAGCGCGGCTCGCGCTTCGTCGGCTTCACGCCCGAGGGGGAGCGCACGCTGGACTGGGCGCGGCGCATCGTCGGCGACGTGCGCGGCATGCGCCAGGAAATCAATTCGCTGAAGGACGGACTGTCAGGCGAGATCCGGATCGCGGCAATACCGACGGTGCTGGGCATGGTGGCATCGCTGACCACGCCGTTTCGGGCCCGCCACCCCGATGTGCGCTTTCGCATCGTGTCCTGCACCTCGATCGAAGTGCTGGGATTGCTGGAAAATCTCGAGGTCGATGCCGGGCTGACCTATCTCGACAACGAGCCGCTCGGCAAGGTGCGCTCCGTCCCGCTCTACGACGAGAGTTATCGCCTGATCACCGCGCCGGACAGCCAGTTCGGGGACCGCGATCAGGTGACCTGGAAGGAGGTGGGAGAGGTGCCGCTATGCCTGCTCACGCCCGACATGCAGAATCGCCGCATCATCGACCGCGCGCTGCTGGAGGCGGGGACGGAGGCGAAACCCTCCTTGACGTCGAACTCGATCATCGTGCTCTACACCCATGTGAAGACCGGACGCTGGGCCAGCGTGATGCCGGCCAAGCTTGCCGACACCCTCGGCCTGTCGGATGCCGTCAGATCGATCCCGATTGTCGATCCCAAAGTGACCTACCGGATCGGACTGGTGGTGCCGTTGCGCGATCCGATGACGCCGATGGTCGCGGCATTGGTTGACACCGCGCGCGCGGTTGCACCGACGCTCGCCGGCTGAGCGGCGTCGGCTACAGGTCTATTTCGAATCCGTATCGATCGATAGCGATCTCTGATCGATACGCTTTCCCTATCGATGCACGGGACGGCTTTATTGATCTTTGGATCGATTCTCGTTCTGATCAGCATGGCCCCCGTTGCGTGGGAATGACCGCAGCACCGGCCTTGCTCTCCCTGAATTTGCCCTTGGCATGTGGTATGCCAGGAATTAGAGTTCGCTGAAACGAGAGCGGGATTGAAACTTCGATGAACCACGACGTCCAGACAGTCCGCTCGTTCGAACATCCGGGCCAGGGCCGCAAGCGGGCCAAGTCGACCCCCAAGGGCCGCCAGATCGATCCGTTGGCCGCTGAAGAGATTGCGCTTCTGCTCGGCGACCGGCCGCGGCGGCGCGATCTCCTGATCGAGCATTTGCACCTGATCCAGGACACGTACCGGCAGATTTCCGCGGCCCACCTCGCCGCGCTCGCCGACGAGATGAAGCTGGCCTTTGCCGAGGTGTTCGAGACCGCGACTTTTTACGCGCATTTCGATGTGGTGAAGGAGGGCGAGGCCGATATCGCACCGCTGACCATCCGGGTCTGCGATTCCCTGACCTGCGCCATGCTGGGCGCGGAAAAATTGCTGCAGGAGTTGCAGACGACGGCAGGCCCCGGCATTCGCGTGGTGCGCGCGCCCTGCGTCGGCCGCTGCGACACCGCGCCGGCGGCCGAAGTCGGCCATCACTTCGTCGATCACGCCACGGTGGCGAACGTGCTGGCGGCCGCGAAGGCCGGCGACACCCATGCGCATCTGCCAAAATACATCGACTACGACGCCTATGTTGCCGGCGGCGGCTACGGACTGCTCGATCGGCTGCGTTCCGGCAAGTTGAAAAAAGAAGATCTCCTGAAGTCGCTCGACGACGCCTCCTTGCGCGGGCTCGGCGGCGCGGGATTTCCCACGGGACGAAAGTGGCGCGCAGTGCTCGGCGAGCCCGGTCCGCGGCTGATGGCGATCAATGGCGACGAGGGCGAGCCCGGCACGTTCAAGGATCGCTACTATCTGGAAACCGACCCGCATCGCTTCATCGAGGGCATGCTGATCGGCGCCTGCGTGGTCGAAGCGCCCGATGTCTACATCTACCTCCGCGACGAATATCCGGCGAGCCGCGAAATTCTCGAACGCGAAATTGCAAAGCTGCCGCCGGGCGGGCCGGTGCTGCACATGCGGCGCGGCGCCGGCGCCTATATCTGCGGCGAGGAATCCTCGCTGCTGGAGAGCATCGAGGGCAAGCGCGGGTTGCCGAGGCACAAGCCGCCATACCCGTTCCAGGTCGGGTTGTTCGGTCTGCCGACGCTGATCAACAACATCGAGACGCTGTGGTGGGTCCGCGACGTCGTCGAGAAGGGCGCGGAGTGGTGGCAGAGCCATGGCCGCAACGACCGTCACGGCCTGCGCAGCTATTCGGTGTCGGGGCGGGTGAAAAATCCCGGCATGAAGCTCGCGCCCGCCGGTCTGACGGTGCGCGAACTGATCGACGAATTCTGCGGCGGCATGGCCGACGGACATCAATTCCACGCCTATCTGCCGGGCGGTGCCTCCGGCGGCATCCTGCCGGCAGCGATGGACGATATCCCGCTGGATTTCGGCACGCTGGAAAAATACGGCTGCTTCATCGGTTCCGCCGCCGTCATCATTCTGTCCGAGCACGACAGCGTGAAGGGGGCGGCGCTCAATTTGATGCGCTTCTTCGAGGACGAGAGCTGCGGCCAGTGCACGCCCTGCCGCGTCGGCACCCAGAAGGCGGCGCTGCTGATGCAAAAGCCGGTGTGGAACCGGGAATTGCTCGACGAACTGAGCCAGGCGATGCGCGACGCCTCGATCTGCGGTCTCGGCCAGGCGGCCTCGAATCCGCTCACCACCGTGATCAAATATTTCCCTGACGAGTTCCTTCCGAAGGAAGCCGCGGAATGACGAAAATCCAGTTCGAACTCGACGGCCAACAGGTCGAGGCCATCAACGGCGAGACCATCTGGCAAGTCGCGAAACGGCAGGGCCGCGAGATTCCGCATTTGTGCTATTCGCCCGAACCGGACTACCGGCCCGACGGCAATTGCCGCGCCTGCATGGTGGAGATCGAGGGCGAGCGGGTGCTGGCGGCGTCCTGCAAGCGCACGCCAAGCGTCGGCATGAAGGTGAAATCGGAAAGCGCGCGCGCGGTCGCGGCGCAGAAGATGGTGATGGAATTGCTGGTCGCTGACCAGCCGGCGCGCGCCACCTCGCACGATCCCGATTCGAAATTCTGGAACTGGGCCGAAAAGATCGAGGTGACCGAAAGCCGTTTTCCGGCGGCGGAACGCTGGCATGGTGACTCAAGTCATCCCGCGATGAGCGTCAACCTGGATTCCTGTATCCAGTGCGGCCTGTGCGTGCGCGCCTGCCGCGAGGTCCAGGTCAATGACGTGATCGGCATGGCCTATCGCAGCCATGAATCCAAGATCGTGTTCGACTTCGACGATCCGATGGGGGACTCGACCTGCGTCGCCTGCGGCGAGTGCGTGCAGGCCTGTCCGACCGGCGCGTTGATGCCATCGGTGATGCTCGACGAGAACCAGACCCGAACCGTCTATCCCGACAAGAAGGTCGATTCACTATGCCCGTTCTGCGGCGTCGGCTGCCAGGTCACCTATGAAGTCAAGGACGAGAAGATCATCTATGCCGCGGGCCGCGACGGCCCGGCCAATCACAACCGGCTCTGCGTCAAGGGCCGCTTCGGTTTCGACTACATCCATCATCCGCATCGCCTGACCAAACCGCTGGTGCGGCTGGCGAATGCGAAGAAGGACGCCAACGACCAGGTCGATCCCGCCAATCCGTTCACGCATTTCCGCGAAGCCTCCTGGGAGGAGGCGCTGGACATCGCCGCGCAAGGCCTCGTCAGGATCCGTGACAACAAGGGCGTCAAGGCGCTGGCCGGCTTCGGCTCGGCCAAGGGCTCGAACGAGGAAGCCTATCTGTTCCAGAAACTGGTGCGTACCGGTTTTGGTTCCAACAACGTCGATCACTGCACCCGGCTGTGCCACGCCTCGTCGGTGGCGGCGCTGATGGAAGGCCTCAACTCCGGCGCGGTATCGGCGCCGTTCGCCGCCGCCATGGACGCCGAAGTCATCATCGTGATCGGCGCCAATCCGACCGTGAACCATCCGGTCGCCGCGACCTTCATCAAGAACGCGGCGAAGAAGGGCGCCAGGCTGATCGTGATGGATCCGCGGCGGCAGTCGCTGTCGCGCCATGCCCATACGCATCTGCAGTTCAAGCCCGGCGCCGACGTCGCGATGCTCAATGCGATGCTGCACACCATCATCACCGAAGGGCTGACCGACCAGCAATACATCGCCGGCTACACCGAAGGCTTCGACGAGCTCAAGGAGCGCATCAAGGATTTTCCGCCGGAGAAGATGGAGCCGATCTGCGGCATTCCGGCCGAGACCCTGAAGGAAGTGGCGCGGATGTATGCGCGCTCGCGCGCCTCGCTGATCTTCTGGGGCATGGGCATCAGCCAGCACATCCACGGCACCGACAATGCGCGCTGCCTGATCGCGCTGGCGCTGGTCACCGGTCAGATCGGCCGTCCCGGTACCGGGCTGCATCCGCTGCGCGGCCAGAACAACGTTCAGGGCGCCTCCGACGCCGGCCTGATCCCGATGTTCTTGCCGGACTACCAGCCGGTCGGGCGCACCGACCTGCGCGAACCCTTCGAAAAACTCTGGCATCAGGAGATCGATCCGGTGCGCGGCCTCACCGTGGTCGAGATCATGAACGCGATCCATGCCGGCGAAATCACCGGCATGTATATCGAGGGCGAGAACCCCGCGATGTCCGACCCTGATCTGCAGCATGCGCGCGGTGCGCTGGCCATGCTGGAACACCTGGTGGTGCAGGATCTGTTCGTCACCGAGACCGCGTTCCATGCCGACGTGATCCTGCCGGCCTCGGCGTTCGCGGAAAAATCCGGCAGTTTCACCAATACCGACCGCCGTGTGCAACTGGCGCGCGAAGTGATAAAACCGCCGGGCGACGCGCGGCAGGATCTGTGGATCATCCAGGAAATTGCCAAGCGCATGGGCCTTCCCTGGAACTACGGCGGCCCGGCCGATGTCTTCACCGAGATGACAGAGGTGATGCATTCGCTGAAGAACATCAGCTGGGAGCGGCTGGTGCGCGAGGGGGCGGTGACCTATCCGGTCGACGATCCGCATTTGCCCGGCAACGAGATCATCTTCACCACGGGTTTCCCGACCGTGAGCGGCCGCGGCAAGATCGTGCCGGCGCGTGTCTTGCCGCCGGACGAACTGCCGGACACGGAGTATCCGATGGTGCTCTCGACCGGACGCGTGCTCGAACACTGGCACACCGGCTCGATGACGCGCCGCTCCCTGGTGCTCGACCAGATCGAGCCGGAGGCGGTCGCCTTCATGTCGCCGAAGGACATGCGGCGCTTGAACGTCTGGCCCGGCGACAGGATACGGCTGGAAACGCGCCGCGGCGCCGTCGAGGTCAAGGTGCGCTCCGATCGCGACGTGCCGGAAAACATGGTGTTCATGCCGTTCTGCTACGCGGAAGCGGCGGCCAATTTGCTGACCAACCCGGCGCTCGATCCGTTCGGCAAGATTCCCGAATTCAAGTTCTGCGCGGTGCGCGCCCAGCGCGCCGAGGCGCTGGTCGCGGCGGAATAGGCGGGGGCACCGGCGGCTGCGCCCAGGAACTTTCGTGCCGCGCTAGGATTAATTTCCCGCAACCGGAAGAATTCACATGGCACGAAAATATTCGAAGAAAGCCTCGGCCAAGGTCGCGCGCGCGATGAAGAAGCGCAAGGCCGGGACGCTGAAGAGCGGCCGTTCCGGCAAGAAGGTCAAGAGCCGCAAGCAGGCCATCGCGATCGGTCTTTCCGAGGCGCGGGCCGAAGGCAAGAAGGTCCCGAAGAAGGCCGCGAAGCGCAAGACGGCGAAAACGAAAGCGAAGAAGCGCAACGCGAAGAAGTAATCACCATCGTCGTTCCTGCGAACGCAGGAACCTAAAACCACCGTCGCAGTGGGAAGAACAGTCGTTCATCATCGTGGCAGAACCCGGTGGCTGCGGCGTATGAATCCCTGCGTTCGCAGGCACGACATTGTCGCTATTCCTGCGCCCAACGATGTCCTCTCGCTCACCTCGCCTTGCGCGCCCGCGCGGCCGAGCGATGCGCTTTCTTGGCGGAGCGGCCGGGCGCCGCCCGGCGCGTCGGGGCATGGCGGCCGCGTTTCGCCGATCCCTTGCCCTTCAAGCTCTGCTTCAGCGCGTCCATCAGGCTGATGACGTTGTCAGGCTTCTCCTCCGGCTCGGCGGCCTTGACCGGCTTGCCGGCGGCCTTGCGCTTCACCAGCGACTTCAATGCGGTTTCATATTCGTCCTTGAATTTCGAGGGATCGAAATGCGCGGCCTTGCTGTCGAGGATGTGGCTCGCCAGTTCGATCATGTCTTTCGAGATTTTGGGGCTCTTGATGTCGCCGAAATAGTCAGCCTCGTCGCGCAGCTCATAGGGAAAGCGCAACGTGGTGCCGAGCAGGCCCTTGCCGAGCGGCTCGATGGCGAGGATGTGCTCGCGATTGGTCAGCACGATGCGCGCCAGCGCGACGCGGTCCTGGTCCTTCATGGCGTCGCGGATCACGGCAAATGCGTCGGCGCCGGACTTGCCGTCGGGCGCGATGTAATAGGGGTTGTTGAGATAGCGCTTGTCGATCTCGTCCCGGGGCACGAAACTGTCGATATCGATGGTGTGGTTGCTGTCGATCTGGACCGCCTCCAGTTCCTCCTTTTCGATCGCGACATACTCGCCTTTTTTCAGCTCGTAACCGCGGCCCTTCTGCTCGCTCTCGACGACATCGCCGGTTTCGGAGTCGACCATCTGCTGCTTCAGCCGGTTGCCGGTCTCCTTGTTGATCATGTGGAAACGGGTTTTTTCGGCCGAGGTCGAGGCCGGATAGAGCAGGACCGGACAGGACACGAGGGAAAGTTTCAGGGAGCCTTTCCAGTAGGCGCGCGGCGAGGCCATGGTTTTATCTCCAACCCGTTTTGTGTGCAGGAGAATTCAGCGCAATCGCATCAGGGAACTTGAACGGTAATTGAGGGTTTTGGTTCCAGGCTCTAAGGTGTCGGACGGGCCGGTATTGCGTTCGCGCGGGATTTGATCGTGTCGCTGAAGAATTTGTCCACCTATCGGAAGATGCGCGATTTCGAGAAGACCGCGGAGCCCTCGGGCGAAGCCGAGGTCGCGCCATCGAAGCGGCGGCGTTTTGTCATCCAGAAGCATGACGCGACCCGGCTGCATTATGATCTCAGGCTGGAGTTCGACGGCGTCTTCAAGTCCTGGGCGGTGACCAAGGGGCCCTCGCTCGATCCGCACGACAAGCGGCTGGCGGTGGAGGTGGAAGACCATCCGCTCGATTACGGCGATTTCGAAGGGATCATTCCGCACGACCAGTATGGCGGCGGCACCGTGCAACTGTGGGATCGCGGCTACTGGGAATCTGACGACCCGGAAAAAGGCTTCAAGAAGGGCGATCTGAAATTCACGCTGCAAGGCGAAAAGCTGCATGGAAGCTGGGTGCTGGTGCGGATGCGCCACGACCGCGATGGCGGCAAGCGCACCAACTGGCTGCTGATCAAGCACCGCGACGAATTTGCCAGGGAAGGCAAAGCCAACGACATCCTCGATGCCGATCAGTCGGTGGCGTCAGGACGATCGATGGACCAGATCGCCGCGGGCAAGGGCAGGGCGCCAAGGCCGTTCATGCTGGCGAAGGCCGGCCGCGGCAAGGCCGATGCGGTGTGGCATTCGAACCGGGGCGATGCCGCCGAGACGCGCGCCACGAACAAGAAGGCAGCGGCGCCACCGTCGAAGGCGCGAGCGCCGTCAAAGCCGGCCAAGGGCAAGAGGGTGCCGGAGTTTGTCCCGCCGCAGCTCTGCACGCTGGTCGATCGTCCGCCCGGCGGAGATGGCTGGTGCCATGAGATCAAATTCGACGGTTACCGGGTGCAGTTGCGGATCGAGGATGGCAAGGTCGCGCTGATGACCCGCAAGGGGCTCGACTGGAGCGACAAGTTCAAGGCGATTGCGAAAGCGGGCAGCGCCTTGCCGGATGGATTGATCGACGGCGAAATCGTTGCGCTCGATGAAAACAGCGCGCCGAATTTCTCGACGCTGCAGGCCGCGATTTCCGACGGCAAGACCGACAATCTCGTTTTCTTCGCGTTCGATCTGTTGTTTGCCGGCGCTGAAGATCTTCGTTCACTGCCGCTCAAGGAGCGGAAGGAGCGTTTGAAGAAGCTGCTGGAGGCCTGCAAAGGCAAGAGCAATCTGATCCGCTATGTCGAGCATTTCGAGAGCGGCGGCGACGCCATCCTGCAATCGGCCTGCAAGCTGTCGCTGGAGGGCATCGTTTCG
>NZ_JAUYAN010000230.1 GCF_030693485.1 Bradyrhizobium sp.
GCACACGAGCATACAGGGCAGCGGAGAACATCCGACATTCCCTGCGCAATGGCTTGACGGCTTATCACGCGCTCACCCCGGAGAATTATGGCCTTTGTCGCCTCCGTCGCCCCGCGGAAACCGGCGCCGCGGCCCGGTCGGGCCTGCAGCACCTCCGCAAGACTTGACGCCTACCAGTGAGGCATCGGGTCCACACGCTTTTGCCGTACGCTTCGACACCGCTCGTTCGCACGTTCCAGGCCGCTCACGGAGTTTACCCGCCCTGCAATCCCGTTCCGCGCCCGATGCCGCCGCGTCCACCGCATCCCATCCCAGCGTTCGGTAACGATGGCCAACGCCCCTTGCCTGGGGACAGGATGGCGTGATTCCTAGCGGTGATTTGGGTTTCTGGAAAAGCGAAATCTTGCCCGACGTGTTAATTTGTCGCATCGCGTCGGGTCAATCCGGAAACGCCCGTGAGGCAGACCCGCGCGCGTCACCTTCAACCCACGGATGCGCCTGCCTTCGCCCGGCTGATTCCAAGCGCCAGAATGCGATGCAGCAGGTCGGGGTAGTCGAGCCCGTCATGCCGGGCGGCTGTAGCGAATTCCTGGCTCTTCGCTATTTCGGGATTGGGATTGGCTTCGATGAAATACGCAGTACCATCGGCAGCGAGACGAAAGTCGATGCGAGCGTATCCATCGAGTTTCAACGTGCGGTAAATGCGTTTCGCCGTTCGCTGAATGCGGGCGGATACCTCCGGCGCAAGGTTCTCGGCCGGCCCGTCCACGATTCCGACGCGCTCCTGATAGCCGGGATCGTGTTTGGCCTTTTCGGTGGCTATCTGCCGTGCCCCCTGCCCGCCCATGCTGCCGAATTTCAGTTCCCACACCGGCAAAACGCGCAGCCGGTTGTTGCCGAGCACCGCGACATAGAGTTCGCGTCCCTCGATGTATTGTTCGGCGATGGCGGCCGTTCCGAGCCGTTCGTGAACGAATGCTACTCTCTCTGCGAGCTGCTCGTCGGTATCGACGATGGACGCTTGCGAGATCCCGAAGGATCCGTCCTCGCTCAGGCTCTTGACGATCAGCGGCAGCGCCAGGCGCGGCGGCCGCTTGACCTTGCGGCGCATCGGAAACACGGCAAAGGCCGGCACCGCGATCCGGCGATGGTGCACCAGTGTCTTGGAAAGGTCCTTGCCGCGCGCCAGGATCAGGCCGCGCGGGTTACACCCGGTATACGGGATTTTCAACAGCTCCAGATAACTCGCGATGTGCTGGTCAAACACCGACTCGTTGTGGAACTCTTCCAGCAACGTGAACACGATGTGCGGCTTGAACCCTTCGATCGCGTCGCGCACCGGCTTGATCTCTTCCTGCACACCAAGCGGGCGAACGTCATGGCCGGCCGCGCGCAGGGTGCTGACGACGTCGAATTCGGTTTTCCATTTGTTGATTTCCTGCGCGGTGTACCCGTCGGCAGAGTCCGGCGGCATGAAGTCCGGATGCATCAGCACCAGAACGCGTAGCCGTCTCATAGCGCGATCCATTTTCGCCGCGACGGGCCGAACATCATTTGCGTGGTCTTGGCGGTCAACAGGATGGTGAAGTTGATCACCAGTTTCCGCTCCGAGCCAGGGGCACGCAGATCGAGTTCGCGGCAGCGCAGGATCATGTCGTCAAGGACGGCATCGAGCGTGAGCTGGTTCTCGCCGGTCCACCGCGCCACCAGCTGCCTGATCTGGGCGCGGTGCCGCCGGATGAAGGCCGAGGCGGCCGGCGCCCGCCGGTGCCGCGGATCGGCGGAGAACAGACGGGAGAGATCGCGGTCGTAGGTTTTTGGCGGCGTGAAGGCGTAGAACGCCTGCTTTTTCCGGTAATGCTCGGCCAGCGTCTGGCTAAGCGAGTGAAGCGGATCGACGCGCTCCCGCGACAGGCCCGGCGGCCGCGTTCCCCCGATCTCGGCCATCAGCTCGTCGACATATTCGAGCTTCTGCAGCGCCGGCCAGCCGGCATAGCGCGTGCGCCAGTTCGAGCGCGGGCGCAGCCACACCGCGAAGGTTTCAGCAAAGTCCTCGTCCGGATGACTCTGCGCGTACCAGAGCCGAAGATGCTGGACGAAACGCCGGCTCGCCGGATTGGGCCGGTAGTGGCGCGGATAGCGCTTCGAGGACGGGCCGAACAATTGCTGCCAGCGCCGGCGCCGTTGCGGCTGCCAGGCGTGCTGCACGGCATGGCCGGCTTCGTGCCGGAGAATGGCCATGCACTCGGACCAGGTGCCGCCCTCGACGTCGAGCATCATCTTCTTTTCGAGCTTCATCAGCCGGGGATGGGCGAGATAGAAGGGAATCGCGATGCCGGGCACATCCGCCGGGCTGAACCATTCGCTCGATATCCACGCATGCGGCCGCAGCCGGATGCCTTTCGCCTGCAGCTCTTCGTTCAGCGTGCGGAGGCAATCCTCGAGCCAGGTGCCTTCGACCTTGACCTTCAGGCTGTTGAGGCGTTGCTTGAGCAACTGCTCATCCGACAGCTCTTCCCAGGCAAATTTTCGAGTTGGCATAGGCATCCAGACGTGACCGGCAGCGGTGCCTGGATGGTGTCACAGGATGCTGTTGGCAACAACCGCCGGGTCTTTGGCAGCGTGCCAGGGTTCCGCGCTCGCGCAGGGCGGGTTCGCTTTAACCCGCCATGCCGCCATCGAGCGGCGGGTTAAAGCGAACCCGCCCTGCGAAGGCCTCGCAATGACGGCTGCTGGCAGTGTCGCCAAGAAATCCGCCGGAGGAAACCTCCGGCGGATCGTTGTTACCGAGGACACGTCGCTTTACGCCTTCATGTTCGCCTTACGTCAGACGGAAGGGTCGCCGGTGACCGCAAAGTCGGGCATTTCCCCTCGGCGGGCGGATCGCGCTAGACTAGGGTCAAAAGAGACATCAGGAAATCGCCAGGGGAAATCGCGATGCCAAAACTCAGCCGTGACGGGATCGACATCTATTACGAGGTTCACGGCTCCGGCCCGCCGCTGTTGCTGACTCACGGCTATTCATCGACCGGCGAGATGTGGCAGGGCCAGGTCGAGGCGCTGTCGAAAGGTCATCGACTGGTGTTGTGGGACATGCGCGGCCACGGCCGCTCGGATTATCCCGACGATCCCGCGGCCTACAGCGAGGCTGCAACGGTTGCCGACATGGCCGCGCTGCTCGACGAGGTCGGCGCCAGCAGCGCGATCGTCGGCGGGCTTTCGCTCGGCGGCTACATGTCGCTGGCATTCTATCGCGCCCATCCGGAGCGGGTCCGCGCGCTGCTGATCATCGACACCGGACCGGGTTTCAAGAAGGACGAGGCGCGCGAGGCCTGGAACAAGCGCGCCAACGAGACCGGCGACCGCTTCGAGCGCGAGGGCCTCGCTGTACTGAAGGCAGCCAGCCGCGAACGCTCCGAGGTGAGCCATCGCGATGCCTTGGGGCTGGCGCGCGCCGCGCGCGGCATGCTGACCCAGCGCGACGCCCGCGTGATCGAATCGCTGCCCGATATCAAGGTGCCTTCGCTGGTCGTGGTCGGCGCCGACGACACGCCGTTCCTCGCCGCCTCCGACTACATGGCGGCCAAGATTCCGGGCGCCGTGAAAGTGGTGATCCCCGCCGCCGGTCATGCCGTCAACATCGACCAGCCCAGGGCCTTCATCGACGCGGTACTGCCCTTCCTCGGCAGCCTCGACGGCAAGGCAACGCCGAAGGCTGCGTCATGAAATCATTCGTCGCCGCAGTCTTCGTGACGGTGCTGGGCGGAATGCCCGCGCCCGCCCATGCGCAACGGCACCCGCCGCTCGGCGGCCCCACCCCGCCGCCGTTCACCGCGACATTGTCGAACAACACGCCGCTGGCCTTCGGCATGGACGCCGGGGACGCCGCACGCGCGCTCGGCGTCCCGCTCAATTACATCAGGGGACGCCCGGGCAACGAAATCTTCCTGGCGTTCCGCGACCTCGGCGGAAGCGGATTGTTTCCGCACCGCCACCGGCTCTATCTGCAATTCCGCGGCGGCCGGCTGGCCGGCTGGAAGGGCGATTGGGGCCACAACTGGATGTGGCAATAGCAGGCGCTGCCGACCTCGACCGTTCGCCAGGAAGATCAACTCTCAACCAAGGGATGACCCGTGGGACAAGACATCAAATTGACGGCTTCGGATCATTTTCAACTCGGCGGCTATCGCGCCGACCCCACCGGCGCGCCGAAGGCGGCCGTGGTGGTGATCCAGGAAATCTTCGGGGTCAATCACCACATCCGTTCGGTCTGCGACCGTCTCGCCGGCGAAGGCTATGTCGCGATCGCGCCTTCGGTGTTCGACCGCATCGAGCCCAATTTCCAGTGCGGCTATTCGCCGGACGAGATCGCCAATGCGCGAAAATTTGTCGCCAATCCGGATTGGGCGGCGATGCTGCTCGACACCCAGGCCGCGATCGACGCCGTCAAACATGTCGGACCGGTCGGCATCATCGGCTTCTGCCTCGGTGGCAGCCTCGCCTATGCCGCCGCGACCAAACTGTCGGGCCTGAAGGCGGCGATCGGCTATTACGGCGGCGCCGTGGTACGCTTCGCCGACGACAAGCCCAAGGTGCCGACGCAATTGCATTTCGGCGAGAAGGACGCAGGCATTCCGCTTGCCGACGTCGAGACCATCAAGTCAAAACGGCCTGACGTGGATGTTCACGTCTATCCCGGCGCGCAGCACGGTTTTCATTGCGACGAACGGGCCAGCTACGACAAGGCCAGCGCCGACATCGCCTGGCCGCGCAGCATGGCATTCTTCGCCAAGCATCTGAAAAAATGACTGACGACCGAGCCTCTCACCATCGTCATTCCGGGATGGTCCGAAGGACCAGACCCGGAATCCATACTCACGATCATGGTTATGAATTCCGGGCTCGTCGCTTCGCTCCGCCCCCGGAATGACATTATGCGCCGCTTCACTCGCCCTTGACGCCCGTGGCTCTCACAACATCCGCCCAGCGAGCGTAGTCGCGGCGCAGCGTGGCTTCGAACGTTCCCGCCGAACCGCCGACCGGCATGAGACTGACCGTCTCGAGCCCTGCGACCCCCTCGGGAGAAGCGATGATGCGCGACAGTTCCGCGGAAAGTTTCGCGACGATATCCTTGGGCGTGGCGGCGGGCACGAAGACGCCGATCCAGCCCTCGGCCTCAAAGCCGGGGAAACCGAGTTCAGCCATCGTCGGCACGTTCGGCAACTGGGTCCTGCGCTTTTCGCCGCCGACCGCCAGCGCCCTGATCTTGCCGCCCTGGATTTGAGGGTTGGCCGTGGTCAGATCGACGAAGGCTGCGGTCACGGTGTTGTTGAGCAGATCATTCACCAGCGGCGCCGCGCCACGATAGGGAACATGGGTCATATCGATGCCCGCGTTCTTCTTGAGCAATTCGCCGTAGAGATGCGACGTCGTCGCGTTGCCGAACGAGCCGTAGGGTACCTTGCCGGGGTTGGCCTTGGCGTGGTCGATCAGGTCCTTGACCGACTTGATGGGCTGCGCGTCGGGGACGGTCAGCACGATCGTCGACAATCCGACCTGGGTCACCGGCGCGAGATCTTTGAAGACGTCGTAGGGCAGCTTTGAAATGAGGCTGGGCGCCTGGATGATCTGGGTGATGGCGATCAGCACGGTGTAGCCATCGGGCTGCGCCTTGGCGACGAAATCATTGCCGACCACACCGCCGCCGCCCGACTTGTTTTCGACGACGACAGTTTGCTTCCACGCTTCCGACAGTTTGTTGGCCAACAGGCGGGCCGACACGTCGGTGGCTCCGCCTGCGGGATAGGGCACGACGAAGGTTATTCGCCGTTCCGGATAGGACTGCGCCGCCGCCTGATCTGCCGACGCACATACGGCGGTCATGGCGGCGCCTGCGATCGTTGCAGCTGAAATTGCGGTGCGCACGACCTTGATTGGCGAACGGATGCTCATCTTTTCCCCTTGGTAGATTTCGATGGATTGAGTTTATCGGGCATATGCTCCCGGCTGGATCGAGGCAAGTCTCCTATCGGGCACATCACGCCGAACGCGCTGATTCACCACAGCCAGCCATGACAATGCCGCCGCACGGGATGATCGGAACAGCATCGGCTTTTGACTTGTTCAAGGAGAAGGGAATGCTATCGACTAGAACCAGCGCTCGCCGACCAGCACGGTATCGCCGGGGCTGATGCTGGTGCCGAGCGGCACCACGGATCGCATCGAGCCCGATGCATCGGTATGGGTGAGCGTGACGCGGTCGCGGCGGGCGCGCGGCGAGAAGCCGCCGGCAATCGCCACCGCGCTTTCGACCGACATGTTGGGCACGTAGGGGTATTGGCCGGGGGCTGCGACCTCACCGAGGATGAAGAACGGCCGGTAGGCCTCGATCTCCACCGCCACCGATGGCTCGCGGATGAAGCCGTTGCGCAGCTTGGCGGTGATGTCGGCGGCGAGTCGCGCGGGAGTCTTGCCACGCGCCGGCACCGCGCCGATCAGCGGCATGGTGATGGAGCCGCCGGCGGCGATGGCGTAGGTGTTGGTGAGACCTTCCTGGCCGTAGACCACGACCCGGAGCCGATCGCCGGCGTCGAGATGATAGGCGGTGTCGTAGGCCACGGGCACCGGCATCGGTGCGGCGGCGTAGACCACGGGCGCCGGGGCATAGGCCCGGCCGGGTCCGGCAAAGCTCGAGCGAAGGGCCGAGATTGCGCCGCCGCTGGAAGCAACGACGACCGGGGCGGAATGATAAGGCGGGCCATAGGCAATCGAATCCAGATCGGCTTGCGACTGCACCGCCACCGGCCCGGACGGCCGCATGCAGCCCGACAGCGCGAGCGCGGCAATGGCGGCAATGACGGGCAATCGAAACGCGCGCGCAACCCGCACCGGAGCCATCCCTCATAGCGAGACAGCTTAAGTCTTGCACCGGTTATGGTTAACAAATCGTTGGCGCCGGGGCTCGGTGTTCACCCTCCCCCTTCAGGGGCCCTTCAGGGGAGGGTGAAGAACATCATCACGCGCTGACGCCGGCGCCGATCGGGCACGACACGCCGGTGCCGCCGAGCCCGCAATAGCCGGCCGGATTCTTGGCGAGATATTGCTGGTGATAGTCCTCGGCGAAATAGAATTCGCCTGATGGAGCGATTTCGGTGGTGATGGCGCCGAGGCCCTTGGCCGCCAGCGCCTTCTGGTACGCCGCCTTGGACGCATCGACGGCCCGGCGCTGCGCGTCGCCGAACGTGTAGATTGCGGAACGATACTGGGTGCCGACGTCATTGCCCTGACGCATGCCCTGGGTCGGGTTGTGGCTTTCCCAGAACGTTTTCAGGAGTTGCTCGTAGGAAATCTTCTTCGGGTCGAACACCACCAGCACCGCCTCGGTGTGGCCGGTGCGGCCCGAGCAGGCCTCCTCATAGGTCGGGTTCGCGGTATGACCGCCGGCGTAACCCACGGCTGTGGTGTAGATGCCGTCGCCGAGTTCCCAGAATTTGCGCTCCGCGCCCCAGAAGCAGCCGAGCCCGAACACGGCCTGTTCCATGCCCGCGGGATATGGCGGCTGCAACTGGCGGCCATTGACGAAATGGGTTTTGGCGGTGGGGATCGGCGTCGAACGGCCGGGCAGCGCCTCGGCCGCGCTCGGCAATGCAGTGGTCTTGCGCATGAAGAACATGGGATCACCTCTCGATGTCGAAGGCTCAGTTCCGGGCAACCCCGGATCCGCTGCCATTCGAACGCATCATCTGTGATTCTAATATATCTCTTTACGCCGGCGGCGGCAGCCCTGTTACGGCGGGACCATTGAACTTAAGGACGGCAGGATCCGCCCATTCAGTTCCGGGAATAGCCGATCAGCGGCTTGCGCGGCCGGAACAGCAACATGAGCAGAATGCCGAGTACGCCCAGCACGGCAAAAACCGGCTGGTCCAGGATTACCTTGACGACGCCGTCCCAGAGCCAGGGCGCGGTGCCATCGAGCCAGGCCCGGAACGCCTGCTGGCTGGACTGATGGATATCGTTCCAGAACTGGCCAAACCGGGTGAATTTCAGGGTCTGATCGGCGACCCAGCGGGCGCCGTCATAGACCATGAAGATAAATCCGCCGGCCAGCAGCAACAGCCCCACAAGTCGGAAGAAACCGCGGATCATGCGTCACCTTAATATCTGTCGCGCCCCGAACGCGGTCAGGGCTTAACGGGACCCCTTGAGAAATTCAACCACTTCAGCAACTTATCCGTATTCCCGAAACCGGCCGACCGGCGCCCGGCAGCAGGGAAGGCGTTGACGCTGCAAGGCCCGCCCTCTATAAGACCGGCAATGGCGGCGGGCGCAATCCCGCCGCCGCTGTTCTTTGAACGACGCCGTCATGCAGGCATTTTAGCCTGCCTGCAATGGCATCTCGGGAACATCCGGAAAACACCAGCTTCGATCAGGCGGTTGAACGGCCGGCGCGCTCAAGCCCGACCACTCAGCGACCGGTCACCGCCGAAGGATATTTGAGAACATGGCCAATACAACTTCCGCCAAGAAGGCGACGCGCAAGATTGCCCGCCGCACCATCGTCAACAAGTCCCGCCGCACCCAGATGCGCGGCGCGGTTCGCATCGTCGAAGAAGCGATCAAGAGCGGCGACCGCGATGCGGCGCTGAAGGCGATGACGCGCGCGGAACCGGAACTGATGCAGGCAGCGCAGCGCAACATCATTCACAAGAACAATGCGAGCCGAAAGGTTTCGCGGCTCGCCCATCAGATCGCAAAGCTCGCGAAATAAAACTGAACGAAAAAGACATTCGTCAAAAAGCCCGGCCACGCCGGGCTTTTTCTTTTTTCACTTGCACCGCACCGCAATCGGCAACCGGCAACCGGCGCAATACCGGCGCGTCGGTAGTTTTACTGGCGCTATGTAGGAAGGCGAGCTTATAAGTTCTTGAGGCGCAGGCCGCCTTGATGCTCGGCCACGCTTTGTAAATAGCAATCGGGACGGCGCGAACTTGCTGCAGGCCGCCTCAGGGTTACCCTCTTCCGACGATCAAAAAAAATGGCGCGTGCGTAGTCACTTATCGGCATAGCGCCGAGCGCTTGTTGGAAAACTCATTCCCGCCCCATTCAATCGTAAACGAATTATGAATTTATTTTAAGCTATCGTCAGAAATGTCACAGCGCTTCCGGGTTTCGAATCTGTGCGCAGATTCAAAACCTTGCCGCTCGCCGCGCAACCCAACGGCTGGTTTCGCGAGTGCGAAGTGGTTGTCGGCGACGCTCGCCGCGAATCTTTTCGTTGCGGGAAACAAGGCATGATGTATCTCTTAGGGCGTTCGCGGCGCCCACGGCTCTTCAGACCAGCGCGGTTTAAGAAACGGGGCGGACGTGCAAATCGGCGGCGGTGTGCGCGTTGGCGACGCTTTCCAAGCGATTGTCGGAGTAAGCCTCATAGCAATATGGGGAATGTGGTTCTGTGTCGAAATTTCTCAAGGCGGGGCATTCGTGTCCCGTTCGTCTTGAACAAGAGAAATACGAAACCGGCCAGCCGGGAAACGCAAGGCGAAGCACCCGAACGGGTAAAAAAACGGGCTGAACGAAACGGCATGGCGGCTGAACGATTCCAGGCTTCAGGCGCGGCCGGGTGAATTTGAAACACGCTTAGTATGACACCTCGCCGCGGGCAATCGCGGCGAGAGGGGGAGGCTGTATGCTTTACGGAATCATCGCGGCAATCGACCAGATGCCAGTTTCCACCGATGACGTATTGGACGCCTTGGCCGCCGGCTGCATGCGGCCCCCCGCGCGAGCTCCGGACAGACCGTTGAGTACGCGCTGACCTCGCGAACGCTTCGCCTCCAGCCGACGATTTAGGCCAGCGGCATCTTGCCGAGCGGCCAGTCCATGGCTGGAGACCGAGCCTCGCTTGAGGTCACGCCGCGCGGAAACACGCGCGCGGCTGCTTCGCAGGGAACTTTACTCCATCAGAAAAGTCGTCAGAAAATGACAAATATCGAACAGGATCGCTGGTCACGCGTGAAGGGTCGGCTGCGATCGAGCGTCGGCGAAGACGTCTATACGAGCTGGTTCGCGCGGATGGATCTGGAAAGCGTACAGGACGAAAGCGTCCGCCTTTCGGTGCCGACGCGATTTCTCAAGAGCTGGATCCAGGCGCATTATGCCGAGCGCGTGCTCACCTGCTGGCAGGCCGAGATGCCGGAAGTGCACCGCATCGACCTCACCGTGCGCACCGCGATGCGCTGTGCGGCGCCGGCCAAGGAAGTCGCCGCGCCGCTCGATGCCCGCCGTCCCGAGCGGACCGACGGCCGGCCGGCGCCCGAGCTGCGCGCGACCGCGATCGCGCCAGTGTCCGCCAGCCATGATGCGCTCGGCGGCTCGCCGCTCGATCCGCGCCTGACCTTCGGCAGCTTTGTCATCGGCCGCTCCAACACCCTGGCGCATGCGGCAGCGCGCCAGGTGGCGGAGGGACGGCGCGGCGACAGCGTGATGTTCAACCCGCTCTATATCCATGCCGGTGTCGGCCTCGGCAAAACCCATCTGCTGCAGGCGGTGACCTGGGCCGGCAATTCCGGCAGCGAACGCAAGGTGCTGTACCTGACCGCGGAAAAATTCATGTACGGCTTCGTAGCCGCGCTGAAGACACAGACCGCACTGGCCTTCAAGGAAGCCCTGCGCGGCATCGACGTGCTGGTGATCGACGACCTCCAGTTCCTGCAGGGCAAATCGACCCAGGCCGAATTCTGCCACACCCTGAACGCGCTGATCGACGCCGGCCGCCAGGTGGTGATCGCGGCGGATCGTCCGCCGTCCGACCTCGAAAGCCTTGACGACCGCGTGCGCTCGCGCCTCGCCGGCGGCCTGGTGGTCGAGATGGGATCGCTCGGCGAGGAACTGCGGCTTGGAATCCTCAAGTCGCGCGTCGCCGCCGCCCGCACCCATCACGCCACCTTCGAGGTGCCGGCACCGGTACTGGATTATCTCGCGCGCACCATCACCCATAATGGCCGCGACCTCGAAGGCGCCATCAATCGCCTGCTGGCGCACAGCAAGCTCAACGCCCAGCCGGTGACGCTGGAAATGGCCGAGCGCGAGGTGCGCGACCTGGTCCGGCCGCAGGAACCCAAGCGCATCAAGATCGAGGACATCCAGCGCGTGGTGGCCCGGCAGTACAATGTCAGCCGCTCCGACCTGCTGTCGTCGCGGCGTACCGCGAATGTGGTGCGCCCACGCCAGGTCGCGATGTATCTGGCGAAAACCCTGACGCTGCGGAGTCTGCCGGAAATCGGCCGCCGGTTCGGCGGACGCGACCACACCACGGTGCTGCACGCCGTGCGCAAGATCGAGGCCCTGGTCTCCAAGGACGTGGCGCTCTCCGAAGAGGTCGAATCGCTCAAGCGCCAGTTGCAGGAGTAGCGTCTGCCTGCACCTCAACTCGTCGTTCCGGCGCACGCCGGGACGACGAGAAACCTTGAATTTCTCCGGCAAAATGTGGGGAGCGAGCGTGCGTTCCGCTTGCGCTGGCGGGCCATCCGCGCCACCTTGCGGTCCCCCCGGGGGGTTTGGTCAAATCCAGCTTCGGTCAGGCTTTTCGGGTTTCAAACGCCGCGGCGCGCCTTTCGGGCCGCCCGGCTTTTCCATCTTAGGGATCAGGCGGGTATTGCTATGAAGGTCACCGTCGAACGCGCGCAACTGCTGAAATCGCTGGGCCACGTCCATCGCGTGGTCGAGCGCCGCAACACCATTCCGATCCTGGGCAACGTGCTGATCCGCGCCGAGAGCGCCCGGCTGTCGCTGAAAGCCACCGACCTCGACCTCGAGGTGACGGAGACGCTGGCGGCGGAAACCGCGACCGGCGGCTCCACCACCGTGCCGGCGCACATGTTCTACGACATCGTGCGCAAGCTGCCGGACGGCGCGCAGATCGTGCTGGAGAGCGACGGCGAGCGCGCCGTGCTGGCGATCCGC
Organism: Bradyrhizobium sp.; assembly: GCF_030693485.1. Lineage (GTDB taxonomy): Bacteria > Pseudomonadota > Alphaproteobacteria > Rhizobiales > Xanthobacteraceae > Bradyrhizobium. The sequence continues at coordinate 11,965 of NZ_JAUYAN010000230.1, forward strand.
GCCGGGCGCTCGCGCTTCACGCTGCAAACGCTGCCGGAAAGCGACTTCCCGGATCTCGCCGCCGGCGACATGACCCATTCGTTCACGCTCGCCGCAAGCGACATGAAGCGGCTGATCGACCGCACGCAATTTGCGATCTCCACCGAAGAGACGCGATATTATCTCAACGGCATCTACCTGCACGCCGCCGGAACCGCCAAGGCCGCGACGCTGCGCGCGGTTGCCACCGACGGTCA
>NZ_JAUYAN010000105.1 GCF_030693485.1 Bradyrhizobium sp.
GGCGCCCGCGAAAGAGAAGAAGGCCGCCAAGTCGGTCGTCGAGATCGACGTGCCCGAGGCCGACAAGGTCGCCAACCAGTCGATCCGCGTCAATGTGGACACGCTGGAACATCTGATGACGATGGTGTCGGAACTGGTGCTGACCCGCAATCAGCTGCTGGAAATCTCCAGGCGCAACGACGATACCGAGTTCAAGGTGCCGCTGCAGCGGCTGTCCAACGTCACCGCCGAGCTGCAGGAAGGCGTCATGAAGACGCGGATGCAGCCGATCGGCAATGCCTGGCAGAAGCTGCCACGGATCGTGCGCGACCTCGCCGGCGAACTGCACAAGCAGATCGAACTGGAGATGCACGGCGCCGACACCGAGCTCGACCGCCAGGTGCTCGACCTGATCAAGGATCCGTTGACGCACATGGTGCGCAACTCCGCCGACCACGGCCTGGAAACCCCGGCCGAACGCGCCGCCAATGGCAAGCCCGAGCAGGGCACCATCCGGCTCTCCGCCTATCACGAGGGCGGCCACATCCTGATCTGCATCGCCGACAACGGCCGCGGCCTCAACACCGAGCGGATCAAGGCCAAGGCCATCTCGAACGGTCTCGTCAGCGAGGCCGAACTCGAGAAGATGACGGAAGCCCAGATCCACAAGTTCATCTTCGCGCCGGGCTTCTCCACCGCGGCCGCCGTCACCTCGGTGTCCGGCCGCGGCGTCGGCATGGACGTGGTGCGCACCAATATCGACCAGATCGGCGGCACCATCGACGTCAAGTCGGTGGCCGGCGAGGGTTCCAGCGTCACCATCAAGATCCCGCTGACGCTGGCCATCGTCTCCGCCCTGATCGTGGAAGCCGCCGGCGACCGCTTTGCGATCCCGCAGCTGGCCGTGGTCGAACTGGTGCGGGCGCGGGCCAATTCCGAGCACCGCATCGAGCGCATCAAGGACACCGCGGTGCTGCGGCTGCGCAACAAGCTGCTGCCGCTGATGCACCTGAAGAAGCTGCTCAGGATCGACGACGGCACCTCTTCCGATCCCGAGAACGGCTTTATCGTGGTGACGCAGGTCGGCAGCCAGACCTTCGGCATCGTGGTCGACGGCGTGTTCCACACCGAGGAAATCGTGGTCAAGCCGATGTCGACCAAGCTGCGTCACATCGAAATGTTCTCCGGCAATACGATTCTCGGCGATGGCGCCGTGATCATGATCATCGATCCCAACGGCATTGCCAAGGCGCTCGGCGCCGCCGGCTCCGCCAGCCACGAGATCTCGGAAGAGAACGCGGCGGCGCGCGCCAATGCCGCCGAGCAGCTGACCTCGCTTTTGGTGTTCCGCGCCGGCTCGGCCCAGCCCAAGGCGGTGCCGCTCGGCCTCGTCACCCGGCTGGAAGAGCTCGCCGTCGACAAGATCGAACTCTCCAACGGCCGCTACATGGTGCAGTACCGCGACCAGCTGATGCCGCTGGTGCAGATGGAAGGCGTCAGCGTCCAGACCGCAGGTGCCCAGCCGATCCTGGTGTTCGCCGATGACGGCCGCTCGATGGGACTGGTGGTCGACGAGATCATCGACATCGTCGAGGAACGGCTCAACATCGAGGTCGCGGGCTCCCGGGAAGGCATTCTGGGCTCCGCCGTGATCAAGGGCCAGGCCACCGAAGTGATCGACGTCGGCCATTTCCTGCCGATGGCGTTCGCCGACTGGTTCTCCCGCAAGGAGATGCGCCCGTCGGTGACCGCGCAATCGGTGCTGCTGGTCGACGACAGCGCGTTCTTCCGCAACATGCTGGCGCCGGTGCTGAAAGCCGCCGGCTACAAGGTGCGGGTCGCGCCCAGCGCCGAGGAGGGCCTCTCCGCGCTGCGCTCGGGCCAGACCTTCGACGTGGTGCTGACCGATATCGAGATGCCCGACATGAACGGGTTCGAATTCGCCGAGACCATCCGGGCCGATGCGCAACTGAGCTCGATGCCGATCATCGCGCTGTCCTCGATGGTGTCGCCGGCGGCGATCGAGCGCGGCCGGCTGGCCGGCTTCCACGATTACGTCGCCAAGTTCGACCGTCCGGGCCTGATCGCGGCGCTGAAGGAACAGACCGCCGAACTCAACCGGGCGGCATGAGGATGACCATGAGCAAGAACGACAATACCGAAGGCGCCGTCTCCGAATTCGTCACCGCGATGATCGGGGGCCAGCTGTTCGGCCTGCCGATCTCGAGGGTGCAGGACGTGTTCATGCCGGAGCGGCTGACGCGGGTGCCGCTGTCGTCCGGCGAGATCGCCGGCGTGCTCAATCTGCGCGGCCGCATCGTCACCGTGGTGGACATGCGCGCCCGTCTCGGCCTGCCCAAAAACGAGGACGGCAAGCCGCCGATGGCGATCGGCGTCGACCTGCGCGGCGAATCCTATGGCCTGCTGATCGACCAGATCGGCGAGGTGCTCAAGCTCGCCGACGACGGCCGCGAGGAAAATCCCGTCAACCTCGACCCCCG
>NZ_JAUYAN010000108.1 GCF_030693485.1 Bradyrhizobium sp.
GGTCACCGCCATGCACGAGGGCAAGGTTACATTGTGTCAACTTCAATCGGCGTGATGGGAGAATAGATCATGGGACGCGTCAAATTTCGTTGTGTTGCCGACCGTTGCATCGAGTGCAACGCCTGCGTGACCTCCTGCAAGAACGAACATGAAGTGCCGTGGGGCATCAATCGCCGTCGCGACGTTACCATCAATGACGGCAAGCCCGGCGAACGCTCGGTGTCGATGGCCTGCATGCATTGCACCGATGCGCCCTGCGCCGCCGTCTGTCCGGTGTCGTGCTTCTACACCACGGCCGACGGCGTGGTGCTGCACTCCAAGGACCTCTGCATCGGCTGCGGCTACTGCTTCTACGCCTGCCCGTTCGGCGCGCCGCAATATCCGAAGGTCGGAAACTTCGGCTCGCGCGGCAAGATGGACAAGTGCACCTATTGCGCCGGCGGTCCGGAGGCGGACGCAACACCGGCCGAATACGCCAAATACGGCACCAACCGCCTGGCCGAGGGCAAGCTGCCGATTTGCGCCGAAATGTGCTCGACCAAGTCGCTGCTGGCCGGCGACGGCGCCATCATCGCCGAAATCTACAAGGAGCGCGTGATGAAGCGCGGTTACGGCTCGGGCATGTGGGGCTGGAAAACCGCCTACAGCGATTCACCGACGGGCTGATGCAAATCGCGCCGCCTTCGCGGCGGCGCGCGTAACCCGGACACCTGACTCAAGATACCGAAAGGGCGTTGTGCAAATGCCAGGCTCACTTTCAACTCTCAAAGCGCTATGCGCCGCACTGGCGCTGCTGTTCGTGGTCGCCCATCCGGCCGCGGCCCAACTTTCCTTCAAACCCACCGCCGAAGCCGTGCAGGAGGACAAGCTCCTGAATGCGCTGAAAGAGGGCGGCAATATCGGCGGCCGTGTCAGCATTCCCGACGCGATGTCCGCCAGCCTGATTCAGCCCGCCGGCCGCGACTGGCGCGATTTCCAGCGCAACACGCTGCCGATCATCGGCGGCGTCGCCATTCTTGGGATGCTGGCGGTGCTGGTGATCTTCCTGATGGTGCGTGGACGAATTCGGCTCGAGCAAGGCTTCTCCGGCCGGAAGATCCTGCGGTTCGCCGCCTTCGAGCGCTTCACCCACTGGCTGACGGCCAGCTGCTTCATCATCCTGGCGCTGTCCGGCCTCAACATCTCGTTCGGCCGCTGGCTGATCTTGCCGCTGTTCGGCGCCAACGCCTTCTCGGCAATGTCGACCTGGGCCAAATACGCCCACGACTTCCTGGCGTTTCCGTTCATGCTCGGCCTCATCATCATGTTCCTGATCTGGATCAAGGACAACATTCCGGGAAAACTCGACCTACAATGGATCAAGCAGGGCGGCGGCATCCTGGCCAATGGCCAGCACCCGCCGGCCAAGCGCTTCAATGCCGGGCAGAAGGGCATCTTCTGGATCGTGATCATCGGCGGCGCGCTGATGTCGGTGTCCGGCTGGTACCTGCTGTTTCCCTACCTTCCCGGCGATGTGACGACGCTGCAGTTCTGGACCGTGATCCATGCCGTGATCGCCATGCTGTTCATCGCCGCCATGCTGGCGCACATCTATATCGGCTCGCTCGGGATGGAGGGCGCGTTCGACGCCATGGGCACCGGCGAGGTCGATCTGAACTGGGCCAAGGAGCATCACGCGCTCTGGGTCGCGGAAGAGCAGGCCAAGGCACCATCGGGAACCACCCCGCGAGCCATGCCGGCCGAATAATTCGGCCGGTCCGATTCAATCATCTGGGCAAGTTCTTTGGGGTAGTGTCATGAAAGCCTTTCTTGCAGCCCTCCTGGTCGCGGCGGTCGTCGCCGTCGGCACGGCGGTATTTCTCGGCGGCATCCAGCAGCAGAGTTCTGCCGCCTTCTCCACCGGCGGCGCCAGGGTCGGCGACCCCGGCAATAATTTGATGGTGCCGGGCTGATCGCGGCGTTGAGTTCACCCGCCGCCTCCGCGGCCTGGCCGGTCGAAATCCGGCTCACCCGGGATCGCCGCTCGCTGCATGTCAACTTCGACGACGGCGTGGCGTTCGAACTCTCCGCCGAGTTGCTTCGTGTCACCAGCCCGTCGGCCGAAGTGCAGGGCCATTCCGAAGCGGAACGCAAGACCGTTGGCGGCAAGCGCAACGTGACCATCCTCTCCGTCGATCCCGTCGGGAATTACGCGGTCCGGCTCGTGTTCGACGACATGCACGCCACCGGCATCTACTCTTGGGCGTTTCTGCGCGATCTCGGCGTCCACGCCGAGCGCCGGTTCCAGGACTATCTCGACGATCTCGGCGCCAAGGGCCTTGACCGCGACAGACCCGGCATGCGCTGACGCGCAGTCCGGGCATGCGCCGACGGAACCAGACGACGGCCCTTGACGGCGGCACCAACCGACGAAACGATTGCCGCCAATGCCTCATCCCCGTCCAACAACCCGCTTCGCATTTCTGACCTGCGCCGCCTTGCTGGTCTTTGCAGCCTTGGCAGTCCTGGCGGTGAGCCCTGCCGCAGCGCAGTTGCGCGGCCATGGCGGGCCGGTGCGGGCGCTGGCGATTTCGCCGGACGGTCAGATCGCGCTGACCGGCAGTTTCGATTCGACCGCGATCCGCTGGTCGCTGGCGCGCAATGCCGCCGAACAGGTGCTGCGTTTCCATGCCGACGCCGTCAACGCGGTGGTGTTGCTGCGCGATGGACGCGCGGCGACCGCAGGCGCCGACGGACGCATCGCGATCTGGACCGCCGGCAAGACCGAGCCCGACGCGGTGCTGGCAGGCCATGAAGCGCCGATCGCGGCGCTGGCCGCCTCCCCCGACGGCACCATGCTGGCCTCGGCGTCATGGGATCACACGGTGCAGCTGTGGCCGCTCGCAGGCGGTGCACCGCGCGCGCTCTCAGGCCATACCCAGAACGTCAATGGCGTGGCATTCTCGCCCGACGGCCGCACGCTGGTCAGCGTCAGCTACGATCTGACCGTGCGGATCTGGCCGCTGTCGGGCACGTCAGCCGCTACCGTCGTGACAATACCGAGCCCGCTCAACGCGGTTGCGATCGGCGGCGACGGCGAAATCGCGGCCGGCGGCGCCGACGGCAGGGTTTATTTTCTCACCGGCAATGGGGCGCGCACCGGCGACGTCGTCGCCGGGCCGCGGCCGGTGATCTCGCTGGCGATTTCGCCGGACGGTGCTTTCGTGGCCGCCGCCGGCATCGGCGGCTCGGTGGCGGTGATCGATCGCAAGACGCGCACCCTGGCCCGCACGCTGGTCGGCCCGGGACTGCCGGTGTGGTCGGTCGCGTTTATGCCCGACAGCCGCACGTTGCTGACCGGCGGCGCCGACAACATCATCCGCCGCTGGGACGCGGTGACCGGCGAGCCCGCCGATTCGCTGCTGGTGGAAGTGGCGGCCGATCCGCTGGCCGCCTTTGCCGGCGACCGCGGCGCGGAAATCTACCGCGCCTGCGTCGCCTGCCACACCCTTGGGCCCGATCAGGCCAACCGGGCGGGCCCGACACTGGCCGGCATTTTCGGCCGTCGCATCGCCACCGCGCCGGGCTATCGTTTCTCCGAAGCCCTCAAGCGCCTCGACATCGTCTGGACGCCGGAGACGGTTTCGAAATTGTTCGAAGTCGGGCCCGCGGCCTATACGCCCGGCACCAAGATGCCGGAGCAGCGCATCGGTTCGGAAGCCGACCGCGCCGCGCTGGTGAAATTTCTCGAGCGCGCGACGAAGGACAAGTGACGGCGGCTGATCATCTCGGGGTTGAACTGATAAAATGACATCGGCAGGTGGTGCAATGCAGTTCGGCGTATTCGATCAGAACGACCGCGGGCCCTATCCGCTTGGCGAACAGTATGAGAACCGTCTGAAACTGATCGAATTCTACGACGCCGCCGGGTTTCGCACCTACCACATGAGCGAGCACCATTCGACGCCGCTCAACCTCACGCCATCGCCCAGCGTATTTCTGGCCGCCGCTGCCCAGCGCACCAGCCGCCTTCGCCTCGGCGCGCTGGTCTATATCTTGCCGGCGCATCATCCGCTGCGGCTCGCGGAAGAGATCTGCATGCTCGACCATCTCAGCAATGGCCGGCTCGAGATCGGCATCGGCCGCGGCGCCTCTCCACACGAGATCGAATATTACGGCATCGATCCGGATCACGCGCCGGAGATGTACGTCGAGGCCTACACCATCATCATGCAGGCCCTGACGCAGCGGCAAGTCAACTTCAAAGGCAAGCACTACAATTTTGAAAACGTGCCGATCGAAATGACGCCGGCGCAGCTTCCGCATCCGCCACTCTGGTACGCGGTTCCGGTGCCGGAGGGTGCAGCGTGGCCGGCGCAAAACCGGATCAGCATCGTATGCGGCGGGCCGCTGCCGCGGGTTCGCGAGATCACCGATCGCTACCGCGCCGAATGGGCGGCGGCAGGAAATTCAGCGGATGACATCCCGCTGCTCGGAATCAACCGTTTTGTCATCGCCGCCGATACCGACCGCGCGGCGATGGAGCTCGGCCGCCGCGCATGGCCGGTGTTTTACGCGAGCTTCATGAAGCTCTGGATCGCACACGGCACCCAGCCGCGCTATGCACGGATCCCGGAAGATTTCGACACCATGGTCCGGAACGGCGGCGCGCTTGCGGGGTCACCCGGCACAATCCGCGACCGTGTCAGGGCCTTGACGGCAGAAGCAGGCGCCAGTTATTTCATTTCGCAGTTTTCCTTCGGCGATCTGTCGCAGCAGGAGGTGCTCCACTCCGCCGGCATTTTCGCCCGCGAGGCGCTTCCAGCGTCAAGGGAACACATTGCGCGTGTGATTTGACGCGACGCGGAAGCGGAATCTATTTCCCCGTTTCCAGCGAACACTGCGCGCCACCGCCGGCCTTCTGGCGGATTTCCCTGGCATCGATGGTGCAATTGAGCTTCGAGAAGCTCGCGACGTTGGATCCGGCCGCGCCTTCCGCGACCACGCCGGCGGTCGCGGCGGTGGCATGCAGTTCGTTGGCCTCGCGCCCCCGAATCGTCTTTTTTCTGACCTTGAAAGTCAGTTCGCAGGAGCGCGCCGCGATATCGACATTGCTGGTCCGGCACAGGATGGTATCGGCGGTGACGGAAAACCTGGCCTTGGTGGCAATCAGGAAAACACTGTCGCCGCCGAACAGCCGCGCCATGATGCGCTTGTCGTAGGCCGGCAGCGAGGAGTGCGGAGCCACTACCGCGGCCAGCGCCAGCGCCGTGGGCCCGCTGACGGTGACGGTGGCCGCCGCCGCGTTCGACGATGCGACGCAGAACAGGAGAAATGCGGGCGCCGCCAGCTTTTGCGTCAGTGAATGTTTCATGTTTGCCTTCTCTTGCGAACCGTTCCGCGATGCGCGATCCGCAGGCACTATACGCCGCGATCCTTTCAGACGACAGAGGGTGGCGGTCTCGCGGGTGAACGGCGGCAGGGGCCGCCGCGTTATCGAGACATCGAGGCATCTCCGGCTTTTGAACGAAGCCCGGGATTGTACCGATCGGTGCAGATAGTCATGTTTGAGGTCAACCCTCGACCAGATCGGCCTTCATCAGGGTGCGCAGCGATTTCGGGATCGGCCGCGCCCGCCCCTCGCTGATGAAGGCGATGCGGACCTCGGCCTTGACCAGCATAGCCTCGCCGCACCGCACCTCCTGCGCCAGCGTGATCGAGGCGCCCTTCACCTGTAACGGCCAGGTCACGATGTCGAGCACGTCATCCATGCGCGCGGGCTTCAGGTAATCGATGTGCATCGAGCGCACCACGAAGGCAAAGCCCGGCGTCTCCGCCTGCGCCTCGGCATACAAAGCGTGCTGTTCGGCGCCCATCAGCCGCAGATGATTGGTGCGGCCGCGCTCCATGAAGCGCAGATAACTGGCGTGATAGACGATGCCGGAAAAATCCGTGTCCTCGTAATAGACCCGGATCTGCATGTGATGGCGGCCGTCGCGGATCGCGCCGTCGAGGGAATACATCGGTGCTACTCCGGGAATTCAGCGGCAAGCGACAGCGATTGAGCCGCAGCCAGCAAACGCTTGTCGCGCGTCCAGATGCTCGTTTCAGGGGTCAACGCGGCAGCGGCGAGCAGGTGGGCATCGACATATCCGATGCCCAAGCCCGGCAGCTTTCGGTCGGTGATGAAGCCCCGGACTTCGTCGGCACTCGCCACGATAGCTCTTGGAAGCCCGCCTAAATCATCGATCATCTCGGCGATTTTCGGCACATGCCCCAGTACCAGTTCTCCAATAATGAACGGATGCATGACGATTTCGCCGCGCTCGAGCAGCTCGAACAGTTGAAAATCGCCACGCCGAAAATGATCTATCCAGATCGAGGTATCGGCCAGTACCATCACTTGAAGCGTCGTCGCGGCGGGGCTTTCGCGCCCGGCTGCGTTCCTCCCATGCGGGCAAGGCGGCGCGCGGCTTCGCGCTCGACGAACGCTTTCAAGGCTTCCCTGATCACGGCCGACTTCTCAGTGACGCCGGCATATTCCTGCGCCTTGGCGAACAACTCGTCGTCGATCGCGATGGTGGTTCTCATGTAACCGCCTCCTGATACATCAAATGTATCATCATTTGATGCCAGTTTCCATGCCCCATCTCACAGGCAGGAGCGCGTCGCGCAGGTCAGGAAACCGCCGCCCCCGCCCCGCCCAGCGTCACCAGCACGATCTCCGGCGGCACGCCGATGCGGAACGGCATGATGCTGCAGCCGAGGCCGCCGGAGACGACGACGTCGCAGTTGGCGCGGATGTGGCCATAGGCGAGTTTCCTTCCGGACGGCGCCACCGGCGACCAGCCAAGCAGCCGGACCTGGCCGCCATGGGTATGTCCGGAGAGTTGCAAGGCGACCCTCGCCGGCACCCGCAGCGCGACGTCGGGCTCGTGCGCCAGCAGAATGACAGGCGCATCATCGGTCACCCTGGCGAGCGTGGCCGAGAGGTCATCGACACCGATCCGGCGGACCGGACGAAAGCGTCGCGCCGGCAGCCAGGCCAGTTGATCGCCGAGGCCCGCGATCCAGAACGGCCGGCCGGCCTTGCTCAGCCGCACCACTTCGTTTTCGTAGACCGGAATGCCCGTGGCTTCGAGCGCCCGCCTTGCGATCGTGTCGCCCTTGCCGTCGCGCTGTACCGCCTTGTCATCCCAGTAATCATGGTTGCCGAGCACCGCATGCACGCCGAGCGGGGCTCGCAACCCCGCCAGCACCGGCGCCCATTCGCTGCAGGGAATGAAGCGTGTCACCTTGCGATGCCCGGCGACGTAGTCGCCCAAGAGCACGGTGATATCGGGGTTGAGGGAATTGGTGCGCTCGACGATCGATTCGATCCGCTCCAGCGACATCCAGGGATCGCAAGCGTGCAGGTCGGCGATGACGGCGATCCTGAGCTTGAAACCGGCCGGCCATCGCGGCGGCTGGATATCGTAACGCTTGACGCGAAGCCGCAGCGCGGGCTCGCCAAATCCGTAGGCAACCGTGGAAATGCCGGTGGCGCCGAGGCCACCAGCCAAACGAAGGAAATGACGACGCGAAATCATGAGGGCTCACCGTGATGCAGCCTCATGCTGATGGGGCATTACAGCCGAATTCAGGTGGGTTTGTGCAGAATGTCAGCAGGGCCGCAGTCTACCGCCGCCGTCATTCGTCGGTTTCCGGGCCACCGAACAACCCAAACTGCGACGGATCGCGTGTGGGCTCGGCGAGGCCGAGATGCGTGAACGCGTGCGAGGTCAACAGCCGCCCGCGCGGGGTGCGTTGCAGGTAGCCGCACTGGATCAAAAACGGCTCGATGATGTCCTCGATGGCGTCGCGCGGCTCCGACAGCGCCGCGGCCATGGTTTCGACGCCGACCGGGCCGCCGCCGTAATTCATCGCGATAGTGGTGAGATAGCGGCGGTCCATGGCGTCGAGGCCGGCGGCATCGACCTCGAGCGCGCTCAGCGCGTGATCGGCGATTTTGCGGTCGATCTGGTCGGCGTCGGCAGCGGAGGCGAAATCCCGCACCCGGCGCAGCAGCCGTCCGGCGATGCGCGGGGTGCCGCGGGCACGGCGCGCGATCTCGTTGGCGCCGTCTTGCGTCATGCCTATCTTGAGCACGCGGGCGCCGCGGGTGACGATCTTTTCCAGCTCTTCCACGGTGTAGAAATTCAGCCGCACCGGAATGCCGAAACGATCGCGCAGCGGATTGGTCAACAGGCCCGCGCGCGTGGTGGCGCCGACCAGCGTGAATTTTGCCAGTTCGATCTTGACCGAGCGCGCCGCCGGCCCCTCGCCGATGATGAGGTCGAGCTGAAAATCCTCCATTGCCGGATACAGCACTTCCTCGACCGCGGGGCTGAGCCGGTGGATTTCGTCGATGAACAGCACGTCGCGCTCTTCGAGATTGGTCAGGAGAGCCGCGAGATCGCCGGCCTTGGCGATGACAGGTCCGGATGTCGCGCGAAACCCGACGCCGAGTTCGCGCGCCACGATCTGCGCCAGCGTGGTCTTGCCGAGACCGGGGGGCCCGACGAACAGCACATGGTCGAGCGCCTCGCCGCGCTTGCGCGCGGCCTCGATGAAGATCGACAGATTGGCGCGCGCCTGGGCCTGGCCGACGAATTCGGACAACAGCTGCGGACGCAGCGCGGTGTCGCCGACATCGTCGCTGCGGCGCTCGGGGGTAACGATGCGGGAGGGCGTGGTCACTTCGCCAATTCCTTCAGCCCCAGTTTGATGAGCTGCGCGGTCTCTGCCCCCTCGCCCGCACTGCGCGACGCAAAGGCAATCGCCGCCGCCGCCTGCGGCTGGCCGTAGCCGAGATTGACCAGCGCCGAGATCGCGTCGGTGACCGGGCGCGGCGCGCGGTCATTGTCGATCGCGCCGGACAGATGCACCAGCGCCGGATCGACATTGGCGAAGGCCGGCGCCTTGTCCTTCAATTCGGTGACGATGCGCTCGGCGACTTTCGGGCCGACGCCCGGTGTGCGCGCCACCGCCGCCTTGTCGCGCAGCGCGATGGCATTGGCGAGATCGGACGGCGGCAGGGTCGAGAGCACCGCCAGCGCCACCTTGGCGCCGACGCCCTGTACCGTCTGCAGCAGGCGAAACCATTCGCGCTCGGTATCGCTGCGAAAACCGAAAAGTTTGATCTGGTCCTCGCGCACGTAAGTCTCGATCGACAGCACCGCCGCCTCGCCGGGCGACGGCAGCGCCTGCAACGTCCGCGACGAGCAATGCACCTGGTAGCCGACACCACCGACGTCGAGGATGACGTAATCCTCGCCGTAGGAGTCGATCAGGCCCTTGAGTTTGCCGATCATGCCCCGACCACCTTGAGCCGCAGCGCCGCGCTGCCGCGGTGATGCGCATGCGTGATGGCGATCGCCAGCGCATCGGCGGCATCGGCCGATTTCGGCTCGGCTTTCGGCAGCAGGATTTTCAGCATCACCAGGATCTGGTTCTTGTCGGCATGGCCGGCGCCGACCACGGTCTTCTTGACCTGGTTGGGGGCGTATTCCGCGACCGGTATGCCGAACATCGCCGGCGCCAGCATCGCAACCCCGCGCGCCTGCCCGAGTTTCAGGGTGGCGACGCCGTCCTTGTTCACAAAGGTCTGCTCGACCGCGGCTTCCAGCGGCTGGAAGTCGCCGAGCACGGCGGCGAGCCCCTGATGGATCGCCAGCAGCCGGCGCGCCAGCGGCAGGCTGTCCGGCGGCTCCACCGAACCGCAGCCGATGAAGGTCAGCCGGTTGCCATCGATCTCGATCACGCCCCAACCGGTGCGGCGCAGGCCCGGATCGATGCCGAGGATACGGACGGGATGGCGAATCGGGGGAAGTGTCATGGGGTAGTGATACCGCCGGAGACGGATCGGCGAAACAGCCGAACGAGCGGCATACCCAGCGAAACGACGATGCTTACCTCTCCCGCTTGCGGGGGAGGTCGACGCGCGCGGCGCGTCGGGTGGGGGAATGCTTCAACGAGCGCCGGCACCTGCGGAAGCACCCCCACCCCGGCCCTCCCCCGCAAGCGGGAGAGGGAGAAGAATCACCCGCCCATCCTGGCGACCAGCGCGTCCGACACCTCGAAATTGGCATAGACGTTCTGCACGTCGTCATGTTCGTTCAACAGGTCGATCAGCTTCAGCAGCTTCTCGCCGGTCTCGTCGTCGACCGGCACCGTGTTCTGCGGCTTCCAGGTCAGCGCCGCCTTGCGGGCCTCGCCGAATTTCGCCTCCAGCGCCTTTGCCACGTCGCGAAAGGTTTCCTGCGAGGCGTAGATCTCGTGGCCGTTCTCGCTCGAGATGACGTCGTCGGCGCCGGCCTCGATCGCGGCTTCCAGCATGGCGTCGTCGGAGCCGACCCTGGCGTCGTATTCGATGACGCCGGTGCGGTCGAACATGAAGGCGACCGAGCCGGTTTCCCCGAGATTGCCGCCGGACTTGGTGAAGAACGAGCGGATATCGGAGGCGGCGCGGTTGCGGTTGTCGGTCAGCGCCTCGACGATCACGGCGACGCCGCCGGGACCGTAGCCCTCGTAGCGGATCTCGTCGTAATTCTCGCCCTCGCTGCCGGTCGCCTTCTTCACTGCGCGCTCGATCGAGTCTTTCGACATGTTCTCCTGCCGGGCGGAAATGATCGCGGCGCGCAGCCGCGCGTTCATGGCGGGGTCGGGCGCGCCCATCTTGGCGGCGACGGTGATTTCCCGCGCCAGCTTGGAGAACAGCTTCGATTTCTGGGCATCCTGCCGGCCCTTGCGGTGCATGATGTTCTTGAACTGGGAATGTCCGGCCATGCGGTCTCTTTTCGGATTCGTCCGGGAAATGGGAGGAAGGCGCGGCGTTATAGGCCGGTAAACCGCCGAAATCAAAGATTTAGCGGGGTTTCCAATATACCAGTAGTGGTTGCTATCTGCGCAACAGGCAATCGTTAACCATGATTTCACGCCCGAATGCGAGAATGCCAGTCACATTTCGTCGTCGCCCTCATTTCCCCGAGAGACGCCGATGGCATTCGGTTTGTTTCGAAAACGGCTGCCGGAACCTGCTGTGGCTGCCATCGCGGCAGCATCGCCTTCCCTTGCCGTTGCGGCCGATGCTCCCCAGGCTCCCGAGAGCGATTCGGCCAGGGAAATCCTCGAACTGCTCGAACTCGAACTGGGCGGCATGATCCGGCAGCTCGAGCGCGCGGCCAATTCGGTTGCCGGCGGCGCCGAGGCCACCGCGGCGACGCTGACCACCATTCGCCAGCGCACCGATGCCCTGACCGGGCGCACCAGCGCCGCGCAGTCCAACGCGACCACCTTTTCGCTGGCCGCCGACAAGTTCACCCATTCGGCGCAAGGTATCGGTTCGCAGGTGCGCGACGCCAGCAAGCTCGCCGATCAGGCCAGCGCCGCCGCCCGCGAAGCCAGCCTCAATGTCGACCGCCTGCGGGAGTCCTCGGCCGCGATCGGCAATGTCGTCAATCTGATCGCGCAGATCGCGCGACAAACCACGCTGCTGGCGCTCAACTCCACCATCGAGGCGGCGCGGGCCGGTTCCGCCGGACGCGGCTTCGCGGTGGTCGCCACCGAGGTCAAGGCGCTGGCGGTGCAGACCCAGAACGCGACAGAGGAAATTTCGAAGAAGATCGACGCGCTGCAGAAGGATGCCGCGGGCTCGGTCGATGCGGTGCACCGGATCTCCCAGGCGATCGAGGCGATCCGCCCGGTATTCGAAATCGTCAATGGCGCCGTGGCGGAGCAGACCGAAACCACCAGCGAGATATCCGACAACGCCGCCAGCGCATCGAACTTCATCGTCTCGGTCGGCGAAAGCGCCGCCGAAATCGATCATGTGACGAAGGCGGCCGAGGTCCATGGCGAAAGCGTCGCCAGCGCCGGCAGGGCCGTCACCCTATTCGCGCAGAAGCTGAAATCGCGTTGCGCGGTGCTGTTGCGCCAGGACGAACGCAAGGACCAGCACAAGGACCAGGCGCTGCCCTGCAATCTGGCCATGGAAATTCAGACGGCGCGCGGCACGATCGCAGCACCCGCCTACGAGATCTCGATCGACGGCATCCTGATCGGCGGACCGGACGCCGAAAAACTGCCCTTGAACGTAACCCTCGATGCCACGCTGCAGGACATCGGCGCCTGCAGGATCCGTGTCCGGGACCACTCGAAGGTTGGCGCCCGGGCGCGATTCGCGGCAACGGATGCCGCGCTGAAGGAAAAGATCGAAGACAGACTGTGGTCGATCCAGGACGAAAACACCGAATCCGTGACCCGCGCCATCGAAGCCGGCCGCGCGCTGACCAGGATTTTCGACGACGCCGTCAGAAGCCGCGCCATCTCCATGGACGACATGTTCGATGAGAATTACGTCGAGATCGCCGGCACCAATCCGCTGCAGTACCGCACCCGGGTGCTGGACTGGGCCGATCGCGCGCTGCCGCCGTTCCAGGAGGCTTTCCTGGCCAGGGATTCGCGCATGGCGTTCGCGGCGACGATCGACCGCAACGGCTACCTGCCGGTGCACAACAAGGTCTATTCGCATCCGCAGCGTCCCGGCGACGTCGCCTGGAACACGGCCAACAGCCGCAACCGCCGCATCTTCAACGATCCCGCGGGCCTGGCCGCCGGCCGCAATCAGCGCGCCTATCTGATCCAGAGCTACGCCCGCGACATGGGCAACGGCAACACCGTCATGATGCGCGAGATCGACGTGCCGATCCGCGTCAACGGCCGCCACTGGGGCGGATTCCGGACGGCGTACAA
>NZ_JAUYAN010000249.1 GCF_030693485.1 Bradyrhizobium sp.
GATCGGGTGCGGTGGGGCCATCGGGAAATTCAAATCGGGCTGGACGGCCCGTCGGGCAGGGCCAGGAGCGGCTCGGGGATTGTGCGGCCAATACATGGCGCAACACTGGAATAGTGCCGGTGATTTGCCCGACGTGTCAAAATGTTTCGCCGGCCAAAGCCGCCATGCCGGCGACGGCACGCTACTGTACATGGGATTGTTTTCGATATTTTTGGTTTGAGGGGGTTCGGCGGGGAAACGCGGCCTGCCGGGACGGAACCGCTCCGGTTTACGACGACCACAATCCGCCGCATTTTCACGCTCGTTATGGCCGGGCGAAAGCCATCGTGCGGCTTTCGGATGGCGAGACGATCGCGGGAGAATTGCCTCCGACCGCCACGCGGATGGTGCGACAATGGGCTGTGGCGCGAAACGCCGAATTGCAGGATAATTGGCAGCGTGCGCGTGCGCTCCTGCCGCTGGAAAAGATAGCTGGCCCCGATGCCGATGAATGAACTGCCCATGGTCGACGTGCTCCGCCTGCGGGCGCTCGACGGCCATCGTCTGTGGATCCGTTTCACCGACGGCAGCGAGGGCGTGCGCGATTTTTCCGACCTTCTTGCCGCGGGCGGACCGATGGTCGAGCCGCTGAAGGCGCCGGATTATTTCGCACGCGCATTCGTCGAGATGGGCGCACCGACCTGGCCAAATGGCTTCGATGTCGATCCGATCAATCTCTACATGCAATTGCGCGACGCCGGCGCACTGACGCGAACGGCGGCGGAGTAAACGGTGCGATCGGCTCTCTCAGCAAACCGGATTTATCAATGCACATCTTTCGCCTCGCACTTGTTCTTTGCGGGTCTGCGCTTGTTGCCTTCGCCTGCCTGACCTCGCCAGCCCACGCCGTCCAATGCGGCAGCACCGCCGCCGGCTATGAGACCTGGAAACAGCAATTCGCCGCCGAGGCGCGGGCCAAGGGCGTCAGCGCCTCGACCATCCAGGCGCTGATGGCGACAAACTATGCGCAGGCGACCATCAATGCCGACCGCGGCCAGCGCAGCTTTTCGCTGACGCTCGACCAGTTTCTCGCCAAGCGCGGCGGCCCGGCGATCGTCGCGAAGGGACGTTCGCTGAAGCAGTCGCAGGGCGCGCTGTTTGCTTCGATTCAGCAGCGCTATGGCGTGCCGCCGGGGCCGCTGCTCGCGATCTGGGGCATGGAGACGGGTTTTGGCGCCGTGCGCGGCAATCAAAACATGCTGTCGTCGATTGCGACGTTGTCCTATGACTGCCGGCGCTCGGCCTTCTTCACCGAGCACCTTTACGCGGCGCTGCAATTGATCGATCGCGGCGTGCTCTCGCCGGCCCAGCGCGGCTCCATGCATGGCGAAGTCGGCCAGACCCAGTTCATGCCCAAGGCGATTCTCGCCTATGGCACCGGCAATCTCGAAGTTGCCGCCAACGCGCTGAACTCGGCCGCGAATTTTCTCAAAGCGCATGGCTGGCGCGCCGGCGCCGGCTATCAGCCGGGCGAGCCCAATTTTGCCGCCATCCAGGCCTGGAATGCCGCCGGCGTCTACCAGAAAGCCATCGCGCTGATGGGCCGCCAGATTGATGGCGGCGAGTGAGGGGCATCTGTCGTCCCTGCGAACGCAGGGACCCATAACCACCGGCGGCAATTGTTGAAGCGATGTCGTCGACCAATCGTGCTAGCACAATGGGCCGTCCACATATTGGTCCCTGCGTTCGCAGGGACGACAAGACTTGATAGAGCCCCGCTGATTACACCTGCCTCGCGCCACTTTCTCATGGCATAACGCACTGGAGCAGTCACAAGGGATTCGCATGCGCAAGCTTCTACTGGCCGTTTCGTTCTGCACTGTCCTCGCCACCCCCGCAGCTGCCGCGCGCTGCGGCGGCGATTTCAACAACTTCGTGGCGGCGATGTCGGCAGAAGCGCAGGCGGCGGGGGTTTCGCCGGCGGTGATCTCGCAGGCGCTATCCGGCGTAACGCAGGACCCGGCGGTACTGGCCTTCGACCGCCGCCAGCGCGGCACCTTCAACAAGACTTTCGAGCAATATGCCTCGACGAGGGTCGGGCCCGGGCGCATCAAGATCGGCCGGCAGATGATGCAGCGTCACGCCGCATTGCTGGCGCGAATCGAGAAGCGTTTCGGCGTGCCGCCCGAAATCATCGTCGCGATCTGGGGGCTGGAATCCGATTACGGCAAGGGCGACGTCGGCAAGATGCCGGTGGTCCGCACGCTCGCCACCATGGCGCATGATTGCCGCCGCACCGAGCTGTTCCAGGGCGAACTGCTGGCGGCGCTGAAAATCATCCAGCGCGGCGATCTGCCGCTGAAGGACATGACCGGCGCCTTCGCCGGCGAAATCGGCCAGACGCAGTTTCTGCCGTCGTCCTACCTCAAATACGGCGTCGATTTCGACGGCAACGGCCATGTCGACCTGCGCCACAGCATCCCCGACGTGCTGGCCTCCACCGCCAATCTGCTGCACGTCTCCGGCTTCAGGAACGGCCAGCCCTACAGCGAGGGCACGCCGAATTTCGAAGCGATGCGCGAGTGGAACCGGGCCACGATCTATCGCAAGACCATCGGCTATTTTGCGGATCAGTTGGTGGGGCGGTAGGCACGTCGTCCCTGCGTGCGCAGGGACGACAGTTGTGGAGGCTGCGAGACCGCAAACCTACTTCCCCGCCTTCGCCATCTTCTCGATCTTGCGCGCCAGCACCGCCCAATAGGCACCGGGCCGGAAACGCTGCAGCAGGTCCATATAGCGGGCGTCGTTGCCGATCAGAATGCGCGGCTGGTTCTTCTCGATGCCGACGATGATCCGAAGTGCCGCGGCGGCCGGCGTGGTTTTCGCCACTGCGTCGAACCGTTCGATCGACTGGGCCCGGCGGGCGTTGTCGGTCATGCCGGTGCCGGGGCGCGAATTGCGCGCGATGTTGGTGGCGACGCCGCCGGGATGCACCACCGACAGGCGCACCGGGCTGTTCGCCGTCGCAAGCTCATGCCGCAGGCTTTCCGAAAAGCCGCGCACCGCGAATTTCGCCGCCGCATAGGCGGTCTGGCCGGGCGGCGCGATGATGCCGAAGATCGAGGAGAGGTTGACGATATGCGCCTCCGGCTTCTTCGACAGATGCGGCAGGAAGGCACGGGTGCCGTGCACCACGCCCCAGAAATTGATGTTGATGAGCCATTCCATCTGCGCCTGGTCGACCTCGTCGAAGGTCCCCATCAGCGCCACCCCGGCATTGTTGATGACGATGTTGAGGGCGGGATGAGCCGCGATCGCGGCTTGCGCGAACGTCTCGATCTCTTTGGCTACGCCGACATCGACGCTATGCACCGTGACCTTGCGCGGGTGCGCCCTGGCGATCTCGGCGGCCAGCGTCGCCAGTCCGGCCTCGTCGCGGTCCGCCAGCGCGAGGTCGCAGCCGCGCGCGGCAAGCTCGAGCGCCAGCGCCCGGCCGATGCCGCTGGCGGCGCCGGTGATGGCCGCAGCACTTCCTTGGATCGCAGTCATCGGATTTCACTCCAGGCGGGAACGGGATCTTCCGGGCAACCCCTGTCTTTACGGCGCGCGACTGGCGCTGGCGAGCATCCAGTACCTGACATCCGTCGGTGTGTACTGGGCCGTCCGGTCAAGCCGGACGACGAAGAATGAGAGAATCAAAAAAGCGGGCCCGAGGCCCGCCGCTTTGATGAAACTGGTTCGCCTTGGTTGGGTGCCCGGGCGGAGCCGAGGCTCCACCCGGGCAGAAACGTTACTTCTTGGCCTTCTTCTTCTTTGTTGCCTTCTTCGCCTTCTTAGCCTTCTTCGCTTTCTTAGCCATAGCATCCTCATTGGGTTTAATGGGTGGAAACGCGACACGAGGCTTGCTCGGGGAGGGCTTGGCCTCGCAACAGCCTCAATCGTCATCCGAACAGATTCGCAGGCGACTGCCTCGCGCTGTCACGCCGTTGTCATCGCGTTATCCACAGCTGTTATGCGTTTTCGGGGCGTTTTCAGTCGCGCAATGCATTCCGCGCGGCCGTCACGGTTAACGACGCACCAACGCGCATCGCGCAACTGCGTCGATCCGGTACAGGCACGATGGTGCGATGCTGCGCCGCGCAATCTTCATCATTTCAAAACCACGGTACCGATTGCCATGCCAAGGTGAGGGTCCGTTAAGCGCCGCGGGCGCATTTTACCTCGCAAGAACACGGGGACTTCGATGGGTGGGTTGTTGAATTACAGTGGAGGCAGGCCAATGTGCGTTCCGGCTTCGCCATGCTGAGCGTACCGACGCTGTGGACGGCGTTCATCATCAATTTTCTCGCGCTGGGCCTGATCTGGGCCTACGTCACCCGGTGCTATCCGAAATTCGCGGCGGCGCCGTTCTGGACGGCATCGGCATTTGCCGCTGCCTTTGGTGCATCGCTGGCAAGCCTGCGCATCGTGGTGGATTCGCTGTTGCCGCTGCTGGCCGGCGGCACCGTGCTGATCCTCGCCTCCTGCCTGGCCGCAATGGGCGTCAGGCGGTTTTACGACCGGCCGGTCGGCTGGCGCCAGACCGCGCTGATCACCGGATTGGGCTCTGCGGGCATGACCTTCTTCGCCTTCGGCTATGACCATCAGCCGATCCGGATGTTCATCTATTCGGTCGCCCAGGTGCTGCCGTTCGCGCTGACCCTCAAGCTGCTGCTGGCGCGGGAGAACGGCCGGATCAACGCCGGCGCCCGGCTGGCGGCCACCGTCGCCATTTTCATCATTGCCATCTATGTCCTGCGCGTGCTCAGCAACGTGGTGCATGTCGGCGGCGAGTTCTCCTTCCTCCGTTTCACCCCGGTTCATTCGATCTCGATCCTGGTGCTGATGTTCCTGTCGATGTCGTGGAATTTCGGTTTCCTGCTGATGGCGATGGACCGGCTGCGCAACGAGGTCGCCGACCTCGCGCTGCTCGACGATCTCACCGGGGTCGGCAACCGGCGGCATCTGCTGCAGCGCCTGACCGAGGAATGCGCGCGCTCGGAGCGCTCAGGCGAATCCTTCGCGCTGCTGGTGATCGACCTCGACGGCTTCAAGATGATCAACGACACCCATGGCCACGCCGCGGGCGACGCCTGCCTGCAGCATTTCACCCTGATGGCGCAGACCCGGCTGCGGCCCGGCGACATGCTGGCGCGCACCGGCGGCGACGAGTTCTGCGTCGTGCTGCCGTCCTCGGCGTTGCGGGAAGGGGCGATGATCGCGCGCCGCATCCTCGACGTCTGCCGCGAGGACGCCGAAGCCTGCGTCGGCGCCGATATCCCGATCTCGCTCTCGATCGGCGTCGCGCAATGGACCCGCGAGATGGGCGCGTTCCCGGACCGGGTGATCGCCGCCGCCGACCATGCGCTCTACGCCGCCAAGAAGGACGGCAAGAACCGCCACGCGGTTTACGATCCCGCACCGCCGCTGGCGCCCGGGATCGATCCCGCTCCCATGCCGGAGCGAGCCCTGCGCAAGCACGCGTAAGCATGCTAGACACGAGGTCATGATTTTTCGCCTGTTAGCGATGGCGCTTTGCGTCTTCTCGGGTTTGGCTCCGGCCACGGCCCAGACGCCCGACCTCGCGGCGATCTCCCGTGCGTCGGGGACCCCCGATATTCCCGGCCTGAAGATGGTCTGGCTGGCGCCGTGGGGCGAGGTTGCCAAAGCCCATCCGTGGAAAAACATCATCGTGCACCAGACCGAGGGGCCGGCCGGGTCGGCTCGGTCAGGCGCGCAGGCGCAATCCAAGAATCCGAAGCGGCGCGGCGTCACGGTCTGGGTCGAAACCGACGGCACGGTGTACTGGGCGGTGGCGGAAAACCTGGTGCCGACCCATGGCGACGGCGGCAACCGCAACGACAACAAGTACATCGACAACCGCCCGACCTTCCGCCAGGTGGTCGGCGCCAATTCGATCGGCGTGGAATTCGCCGGCAACTTCCCCGACGTGACGCGCGGCGCCACCGAGGCGCAGATCGCGGCGTGGCGGATCCTGCTCAAGGTGCTGCGGACGCGCTACGAAATTCCGCTGGAGCGGGTCTATGCGCATAACTGGATCGACTACAAGGACGCGCGCTATTGCGAAGGCTGCGCGCTGGCGACGCTGGCGAGGCAGTGGGGGGAGTGAGGTCCCAAACCAAAAAAGTCGAAAACAACCCCATGCAACCAGATCTGGTGGTGTCGGACCCTCTTTTCAGCCCAACATATGGTATGTCGTGGCTTCCGATTCTGTTGTGACAATCGAGGTTGTTGAACCACGGTGGGCGAAAAACAAAAAAGCCGGCGTTGCCGCCGGCTTTCCGTTTCGTCCGGGTCGCGCCCTGATTAGTGCGCGGCTTCCAGCGCGGCCTGTTCCTGCTTCGCGATGGTGCCCTTGACCGCCGACTGCACCTTCTCGAAGGCGCGGACTTCGATCTGCCGCACGCGTTCGCGCGACACGCCGAATTCGGTGGCGAGGTCTTCCAGCGTCATCGGGTCTTCCGCCAGGCGCCGCGCCTCGAAGATGCGGCGTTCCCTGGGGTTGAGCACGCCGATGGCGCCGATCAGCGCCTGACGGCGATGATCGAACTCCTCGTGCTCGGCCATGATGGCTTCCTGGTTGGGCGAGTTATCGACCAGCCAGTCCTGCCATTCGCCGGCCTCGCCGTCGTCGCGGATCGGCGCGTTGAGCGACGCATCGCCGCCGAGACGGCGGTTCATGTCGATCACGTCCTGGGCCGTGACGCCGAGGCGCTTGGCAATCAGCTTCACCTGGTCGGGGTGGAGATCACCCTCGTCCAGTGCGGAGATCTTGCTCTTCGCCTTGCGCAGGTTGAAGAACAGCTTCTTCTGGTTCGCGGTGGTGCCCATTTTCACGAGCGACCACGAACGCAGGATGTATTCCTGGATCGAGGCCTTGATCCACCACATCGCGTAGGTAGCGAGGCGGAAGCCCTTTTCGGGCTCGAACCGCTTCACCGCCTGCATCAGGCCGACATTGCCTTCCGAGACGACCTCGGAGATCGGCAGGCCATAGCCGCGATAGCCCATGGCGATCTTGGCCACGAGTCGAAGATGGCTGGTGACAAGGTGATGTGCCGCGTCGCGATCGTCATGCTCGCGCCAGCGTTTGGCGAACATGTATTCCTGCTGGGGTTCCAGCATCGGAAATTTGCGGATCTCGGCGAGGTACCGGGATAGGCCGGATTCTCCATTAAGAACCGGCAGGGTAGCTGTACGGGCCATTCTAGCGCCCTCCAGTGGTTCAGGCCCCCGATAGCGGCGGGCCCGGCAGACGGACGCTGTGTTAAAGCCGCCCGGGCTGCGATGTTCCGCGTTGGATATTCAACGCAGGTGCAACATACACCAAATCGGGGCATTTAGGGAAGGATTGCTGACCTCACGTCCGCGTGTCCCTGATATAACCTCTTGTCATAGCAGCCGTTTTCCGGGAGGCCTGCGTCATAGCGCCGCTTGGAGGGCGTTTTGCAGGAGACGCAAGTCCTGCGGCAGGGGGCTTTCCCAGTGCAAAACCTCCCCGGTTCGCGGGTGCTCCAGCGCCAAAAGGTATGCGTGTAGCGCTTGCCGGCCGAGGGCGGTCAGCGCCGCCTGGCTCCGGGGACCGAGATGGCTGGATTTGGTCTTGAAGTGCGGGCCATAGACCGCGTCGCCGAGCAGGGGATGGCCGATATGGGCCAGATGCACCCGGATCTGATGGGTGCGGCCGGTCTCGAGCTGGCAGGCCAGCAGCGTCGCGACCGGCTTGCCGTCGCGCCCGTTGAAGGATTCGAGGATTTCCCAGTGGGTGATGGCCTCGCGGCCGCTATCGCGCACCGCCATTTTCTCGCGGGCGTGGGGATGCCGGTCGATCGGCGCATTGACCGTGCCGCGCAGCCGGTTCGGCACGCCCCAGACCAGTGCCATATAGCCGCGCCGCATCTCGTTGGTGCGGCCGTGGTCGGCGAACTGCTCGGTCAGCGATTTATGCGCGCGGTCGTTCTTGGCCACCACCATCAGCCCGGTGGTGTCCTTGTCGAGCCGGTGCACGATGCCGGGCCGCTTGACACCGCCGATGCCGGAAAGGCTGGCGCCGCAATGGGCGATCAGGGCGTTGACCAGGGTGCCGGTCTCGTGGCCGGCGGCCGGATGCACCACGAGCCCCCGGGGCTTGTTGATGACGATGATGTCGTCGTCCTCGTGGACGATATCGAGCGCGATATCCTCACCGGCGGGCTCGGCGGCGACCGCCTCCGGCACGTCGATTGTGATCGTATCGCCGGCGGACACATGATAAGCGGGGTCGCGGATGGGGGCGTTTTTGAGGGTGACGGCGTCAGCCAGAATCAGCGCCTTCAGCCGCGAGCGCGACAGTTGCGGCAGCCTGACCGCCAGCACGCGGTCGAGCCGGACCGATCCCTCGTCGCCGGCGACGGTGACCTCCAGCCTCTGACCGCTATTCGACGCCGAGCCTTGTTCCATCTGCCTTTGAAGAGCCCTGAATGACCG
>NZ_JAUYAN010000260.1 GCF_030693485.1 Bradyrhizobium sp.
CGAAGTCGAATTCCCCGCTCTTGAACGGCATATCGACGATCGATCCGAACTTGCAATATTTCTTCAGTTCCTTCGGCGTCCGGGCGTGGATCGTACGGTTGTTCTCGATGCCCCACGCATCGATCCCGCGGGCGCGCAGCGCTCCCACCAGTTCGCCACTGGCGGAGCCGGCCACCAGCAGCCGGTAGCCCCTGGCCCTGTTCCAGACGATCCTGATGAGGTCGGTCAGGTAGGCGGGATCGGTGAACTGGTCCCAGACCTCGTGATAGGGCCCGAGCCCGCGATAATTCTCGAAATACTGGCGGTCGATCTTGTCGGACGCAGGTGAACTGCCGTCGCCGCGCGCGCGGCGTAGCCGCATCATCTCGGTGACGATGATGTCGGTGGCGGCGTCGGAGGAATCCAGCAATCCGTTCAGCGTCGAGTCGAACAGATAGTCGCCGACCACGACCAGGCCGGGATGCTGTTTCGGTTCGGGACGGTGATTGGTCATGACGTCGCGCGCCGGCATGCCGCCCGGCAGCGCATTCACCGACGACAGCCAGCGATGGATCTTGCCTTCCATCAGATGCGCGCCGGCGTCCCCAAGCGCCGATGGCAGCGACTTCAGTGCGGCGTCGATCAGTTCCTGGTCGCTGAGATTGGCGAACGCCAGCGCATCGGAACCGGCGATCAGCCAGTTCAGCACGCCGTGCTTGCCGACATCGTGACGCGCACCTTCGTTGTAGACGCAGCAGCCGCCGAACGCTTCCGACATGAACCATGCGCCCGGGATCTTCCCGCCCCAGAACGGCTGGTCGAACAGCAGCGAGACCCGCAGATAATGCGCCGGACGATCGAAATAGGCGACGTGCTTGACCATCGACTTGCGCAGCTGCTCGCCGTCCCATCGCATGGTGCCCAGCCAGGAATGCGGCAGGCACATCACCACCAGGTCGAAATCCCTGGTCTCCGGTCCCTTGCCGTTCATCATATCGAGCTGGTAGCGCCCGGACTCGGTCTTGCCGACCTTGAGCACGCGGTGGTTGAGCTGGATGTCCGCGTTGACCTCAGAGCGCAGGCAGTCGATCAGCTGCTCATTGCCGTTCTGGATCGAATACAGGCCGATATAGCCATCGACATCCATCACGAAGTTCTTCAGCGCATTGAGCCCATTGGTGTTGTGGCTCTCGGTGGCGAGGTCGGAGCGCGCCATCACCTTCAGGAAACGTTTCGCGACGGGATCGCTGATTTCCTTGTCGAGTAACTCTTCGCAGTTGAGGTAGGCCCAGGGGTGCTCGTTGTCGTGCGCACCGACGCCTTCGTAATATTCCAGCGGCGACATCAGATTGGAGCAGCGCTTGCGGAACGCCTCGATCGCGTCGGCGGTTTTGGCGCCGTATTTGCGGCGCATCCCGGCCACGTCGTTCAACAGTTCGCCGTCGAGCTGGACCTGCTCGGCATCCATCGGAATGGTCTGCAGGCCGAAATGCTGGATCAGCTCGCGCAGCGGATCGGGACCGGTCATCGAGTAATCGTAGATCTCGGCGACGCCGGCTTCGTACATCGCAGGCGCTGAATCGAACTTGCGCGTCAGTATCTTGCCGCCGACCCGGTCGGAGGCCTCATAGATGGTGATGCGGCAAAGCTCACCGAGCTTCTTTTTGAGGTACCAGGCGCTCATCAGGCCACCGGGCCCGCCGCCGACGATTGCAAGATCCAGCATATGGTTTTCCGTCGCCCCAGCCGGGCCGCCTGCTGTTCGCGAGGCACCCGGTCTAACTCACCCTAGCAAAAGCGCTTTTGACACTGAAGGGAAGATGAACAAAGCCGTGTGCAGTGCGAGAAAGGCAAAAAAACAGCAAAAAGGCCGGCTTTCGCCGGCCTTTTTCGTAACATCGTGAATCCGCAGCGCCTTATTCCGCCGGTTCGGCCGGCGGCAGCGCCAGCGGTTCGACTTCGGGAGCGGCGGGCACGATGGTGGCCTGCCTCTCGCGTTCGTCGAGGATCAGCTTGTCGCGCTTGACCGCGACTTCGCGGATCTTGGCCATCGAGGCGCCGGTGCCCGCCGGGATCAGCCGGCCGACAATGACGTTCTCCTTGAGGCCTTCCAGCGGGTCGACCTTGCCGTTGACGGCGGCTTCGGTGAGCACGCGGGTGGTCTCCTGGAACGAGGCCGCCGAGAAGAACGAGCGGGTCTGCAGGCTCGCCTTGGTGATGCCGAGCAGAACCGGCGTTCCCGTGGCGATCTTCTTGCCCTCTTCCTTGGCCTTGGCGTTGATCACGTCGAACTCGATCTTGTCGATCTGTTCGCCCGAAATCATGTCGGTCTCGCCCTGGTCGGTGATCTCCACCTTCTGCAGCATCTGACGGACAATCACCTCGATGTGCTTGTCGTTGATCAGCACGCCCTGCAGCCGGTAGACCTCCTGGATTTCGTTGACCAGATAGGCAGCGAGTTCCTCGATGCCCTTGATCGCCAGAATGTCGTGCGGCGCCGGATTGCCCTCGACGATGAAATCGCCCTTTTCGACGATGTCGCCGTCCTGAAGATGGATGTGCTTGCCCTTCGGAATGAGGTACTCGCGAGTCTCCTCGTTCTTGTCCATCGGCTCGATCGAGATGCGGCGCTTGTTCTTGTAGTCGCGGCCGAACCGGATGGTGCCGGCGATTTCCGCGATGATGGCGGCGTCCTTCGGCTTGCGGGCCTCGAACAGTTCCGCCACCCGCGGCAGACCGCCGGTGATGTCGCGGGTCTTGGCGCTTTCGGTGGAAATGCGCGCCAGGATGTCGCCGGTCTTGACCTTGGCCCCGACGTCGACCGACAGAATGGCGTCGACCGACAGCATGTAACGGGCCTCACCGCCACGCGCGAGCTTGAGGATCTTGCCATCCTTGCCCTTGACGACGATGGCCGGACGCAGATCGGCGCCGCCGCGCGACGCACGCCAGTCGATCACGACGCGCTTGGCGATACCGGTGGATTCGTCCAGCGTTTCCGAGATCGACTGGCTCTCGACCAGATCCTCGAAGCCGATGGTGCCTTCCACTTCGGTCAGAACCGGACGGGTGTAGGGATCCCATTCGGCGATGCGCTGGCCACGCTTGACCATGTCGCCTTCGTCGACGCGCATCCGCGCGCCGTACTGGATGCGATGGGTCGCCCGCTCGGTGCCGTCGGCATCGGTCACCGCCACCACCATGTTGCGGACCATCGCGACGAGATGGCCTTCGCCATTCTTCGCGATCGCCTTGTTCTTGATCGTCACCTTGCCGTCGAAATTCGACTCGATGAACGACTGCTCGTTGATTTGCGCCGCGCCGCCGATGTGGAACGTGCGCATCGTCAGCTGGGTGCCGGGTTCGCCGATCGACTGCGCCGCGATGACGCCGACCGCTTCGCCGTGATTGACCGGCGTGCCGCGGGCGAGATCCCGGCCGTAGCACTTGCCGCAGATGCCGTTGACCAGTTCGCAGGTCAGGGCCGAGCGGATCTTCACTTCCTGGATGCCGGCCTGCTGGATGGCGTCGACGTGAATCTCCTCCATCAGCGTGCCGCGCTTGACCACGACCTTGTTGGTGACGGGGTCGCGCAGATCCTCGCCGTTGGTACGGCCGAGAATGCGTGACGCCAGCGAGGCGACTACCGTGCCGGAATCGATGATGGCGCGCATCTTGATGCCGAGCTTGGTGCCGCAATCATCCGCGGTGATGATGCAGTCCTGCGCCACATCGACCAGACGCCGCGTCAGGTAACCGGAGTTCGCCGTCTTCAACGCGGTGTCCGCGAGGCCCTTGCGGGCGCCGTGGGTCGAGTTGAAGTATTCGAGCACCGACAGACCTTCCTTGAAGTTCGAAATGATCGGCGTCTCGATGATCTCGCCCGACGGTTTGGCCATCAGGCCGCGCATGCCGGCGAGCTGACGCATCTGGTCCTGCGAACCACGGGCGCCGGAATTCGCCATCATGAAGATCGAGTTGATCTGGGCTTCGCCGCCCTTCGGATTCTTCTTAACGGCGGAGATTTCCGCCATCATGTCTTCCGAGATCTTCTTGGTGCACTTCGACCAGGCGTCCACGACCTTGTTGTACTTCTCGCCGTGGGTGATCAGGCCGTCATTGTACTGCTGCTCGAATTCCTTGGCGAGCGCGCGCGTCTCGTCGACCGTCTTCCACTTCGAAGCCGGCACCACCATGTCGTCCTTGCCGAACGAAATGCCGGCCTTGAACGCGTTGTAGAAGCCGAGCGCCATGATGCGGTCGCAGAAGATAACCGTCTCCTTCTGACCGCAGTGACGATAGACCTGGTCGATGACGCCCGAGATTTCCTTCTTGGTCATCAGCTTGTTGACGACCTCGAACGGCATCTTCGGCGACTTCGGCAGCACCTGGCCTAGCATGGCGCGGCCAGCCGTGGTGTCGTACCAGCGGGTGACCGGCTTGCCGGCCTCGTCCATACCCTGCCAGCGATACTTGATCTTGGTGTGGAGGTGGATGACCTTGGCGTGCAGGGCATGCTCGATCTCGGCCATTTCGCCGTAGAGCTTGCCTTCGCCGGGGAGGCCTTCGCGCAACACCGACAGATAATACAGACCGAGCACGATATCCTGTGACGGCACGATGATCGGCTGACCGTTGGCCGGATGCAGGATGTTGTTGGTCGACATCATCAGCACGCGCGCTTCGAGCTGCGCTTCCAGCGACAGCGGAACGTGCACGGCCATCTGGTCGCCGTCGAAGTCGGCGTTGAAGGCGGCGCAGACCAAGGGATGCAGCTGGATCGCCTTGCCCTCGATCAGCACCGGCTCGAACGCCTGGATGCCCAGGCGATGCAGCGTCGGCGCGCGGTTCAGGAGCACCGGATGCTCGCGGATCACCTCGTCGAGGATGTCCCAGACCTCCGGACGCTCCTTCTCTACCAGCTTCTTGGCCTGCTTCACCGTGGTGGAAAGACCCTTGGCGTCGAGCCGCGAATAGATGAACGGCTTGAACAGTTCGAGCGCCATCTTCTTCGGCAGGCCGCACTGGTGCAGCCGCAGTTCGGGACCGACCACGATCACCGAACGGCCGGAATAGTCGACGCGCTTGCCGAGCAGGTTCTGCCGGAAGCGGCCCTGCTTGCCCTTCAGCATGTCGGCCAGCGACTTCAGCGGGCGCTTGTTGGCGCCGGTGATGACGCGGCCGCGGCGGCCGTTGTCGAACAATGCGTCGACCGCCTCCTGCAGCATGCGCTTTTCGTTGCGGATGATGATGTCGGGGGCGCGCAGCTCCATCAGCCGCTTCAGGCGGTTGTTGCGGTTGATGACGCGGCGGTAGAGGTCGTTGAGATCCGAGGTCGCAAAGCGGCCGCCATCGAGCGGCACCAGCGGACGCAGGTCCGGCGGAATCACCGGCACCACGGTCAGGATCATCCATTCCGGCTTGTTGCCGGAATAGCGGAAGGCCTCGACGATCTTCAGGCGCTTGGCGAGCTTCTTGTGCTTGATGTCGGATTCAGTTTCCTGCATCTCGACGCGCAGGCTGGCCTCGAGCTTTTCGAGCTCCAGA
The DNA here is from genome assembly GCF_030693485.1 of Bradyrhizobium sp. Taxonomy (GTDB): domain Bacteria; phylum Pseudomonadota; class Alphaproteobacteria; order Rhizobiales; family Xanthobacteraceae; genus Bradyrhizobium. The sequence continues at coordinate 5,527 of NZ_JAUYAN010000260.1, forward strand.
CCCTTCAGCAATTCGCGGATCGCCTCGGCGCCGATCATGGCGGTGAAGCTGTCCTGGCCGTATTCGTCCTGCGCCTTCAGGTACTCGTCTTCCGACAGCAACTGACGGTCCTTGAGCGCGGTCAGGCCGGGCTCCAGAACGACGTAATATTCGAAATACAGGATCCGCTCGAGATCCTTCAGGGTCATGTCGAGCAGCAGGCCGATGCGCGAGGGCAGCGACTTCAGGAACCAGATATGCGCGACCGGGGCGGCCAGTTCGATATGGCCCATGCGTTCGCGCCGGACCCGGCTCAGCGTCACTTCGACCGAGCACTTCTCGCAGATGATGCCCTTGTACTTCATGCGCTTGTACTTGCCGCACAGACACTCGTAGTCCTTGATCGGCCCGAAGATGCGGGCACAGAACAGGCCGTCGCGCTCCGGCTTGAAGGTGCGGTAGTTGATGGTCTCCGGCTTCTTGATCTCGCCGTAGGACCACGACAGAATCTTCTCCGGAGACGCGATTGAAATCCGGATCTGGTCGAAGACCTGAGCCGGCGTCGTCGGGTTGAAGAGATTCATAATTTCTTGGTTCATGGTCTTCTCCTCGCGTGCCGATCGTCACCGGCAGCAAATTCGAAATTCTTTTTGACGCCACGCGTTTCGCCCAACGTCCGAGCGAAGCGCGGTGCCCGGCGCAAAGCGCCGGGCAAGTCGCTTCCTGGGTTACTCGGCCGCCTCGGATGTCGCGCCGCCCGCCTTGGAATTGTGCAGGTCGACGTTGAGGCCCAGCGAACGCATTTCCTTGACCAGCACGTTGAACGATTCCGGAATACCAGCTTCGAACGTGTCGTCGCCACGCACGATCGCCTCGTACACCTTGGTACGGCCGGCGACGTCGTCCGACTTCACGGTCAGCATTTCCTGGAGCGTGTACGCCGCGCCGTAAGCCTCGAGCGCCCACACTTCCATTTCGCCGAAACGCTGTCCGCCGAACTGCGCCTTGCCACCCAGCGGCTGCTGGGTAACGAGCGAGTACGGCCCGATCGAACGCGCATGGATCTTGTCGTCGACCAGATGGTGCAGCTTGAGCATGTAGATGTACCCAACCGTCACCTTGCGGTCGAACGTGTCGCCGGTGCGGCCGTCGAAGACGGTCGACTGGCCTGACGCATCGAGACCGGCAAGCTTCAGCATCTCCTCGATGTCGGCTTCCTTGGCCCCGTCGAACACCGGCGTCGCGATCGGCACGCCGTGGCTGAGATTGCGCCCGAGCTCCATCAACTCGCTGTCGTTGAGCGATTTGATGGTTTCGTCGTCGCCGTAGATCTTCTTGAGGGTCTCCTTCAGCGGCTTCAGGTCCTGCTTGGCGCTGGCAAGGTAGGCATCGATGGTCTGACCGATGCGCTTGCCGAGGCCGGCACAGGCCCAGCCGAGATGGGTTTCCAGGATCTGACCGACGTTCATGCGCGACGGCACGCCCAGCGGATTGAGCACGATGTCGGCATGCGTCCCGTCTTCGAGGAACGGCATGTCCTCGATCGGAACGATCTTGGACACCACGCCCTTGTTGCCGTGACGGCCGGCCATCTTGTCGCCGGGCTGAATCTTGCGCTTCACCGCGACGAAGACCTTGACCATCTTCATCACGCCGGGCGGCAATTCGTCGCCACGCTGCAGCTTTTCGACCTTGTCGAGGAAGCGCTGTTCAAGGCCCTTCTTCGATTCGTCGTACTGCTTCCGCATCGCTTCGATTTCGGCCATCAGCTTGTCGTTGGGGGACGCGAACATCCACCACTGCGAACGCGGATGCTCGTCGAGCACCGCGCGGGTGATCTTGGTGTCCTTCTTGAAGCCCTTCGGACCGGCAATGCCCTGGCGATTTTCCAGAAGCTCCGCCAGGCGGCCGTAGACGTTACGGTCGAGAATCGCCTGTTCGTCGTCGCGGTCCTTGGCCAGACGCTCGATCTCTTCCCGTTCGATCGCCAAGGCGCGCTCGTCCTTGTCGACGCCGTGCCGGTTGAATACGCGGACTTCGACGATGGTGCCCTGCACGCCCGGAGGCACGCGGAGCGAGGTATCGCGGACGTCGGACGCCTTCTCGCCGAAGATGGCGCGCAGCAGCTTTTCTTCCGGCGTCATCGGGCTCTCGCCCTTCGGCGTGATCTTGCCGACCAGGATGTCGCCGGCGCGCACTTCGGCGCCGATGTAGACGATGCCGGCTTCGTCGAGGTTCTTCAGCGCTTCTTCCGAAACGTTCGGAATGTCGCGGGTGATTTCCTCAGGACCGAGCTTGGTGTCGCGCGCCATCACCTCGAATTCCTCGATGTGGATCGAGGTGAATACGTCGTCCTTCACGATCCGCTCCGAGAGCAGGATCGAATCTTCGAAGTTGTAGCCATTCCACGGCATGAACGCGACCAGCACGTTGCGGCCGAGCGCGAGTTCGCCGAGATCGGTCGAGGGACCGTCGGCGATGATGTCGCCCTTGGCCACCTGATCGCCGACCTTCACCAGCGGACGCTGGTTGATGCAGGTCGACTGGTTGGAGCGCTGGTACTTCATCAGCCGGTAGATATCGACGCCCGACTTGGTGGGGTCGAGGTCGTCGGTGGCGCGGATCACGATACGGGTGGCGTCGATCTGGTCGATCACGCCGGTGCGGCGTGCAGCGATCGCAGCACCCGAATCGCGGGCGACCACGCCTTCCATGCCGGTGCCGACGAACGGCGCCTCGGCGCGCACCAGCGGCACGGCCTGACGCTGCATGTTCGAGCCCATCAGCGCGCGGTTGGCGTCGTCGTTCTCGAGGAACGGGATCAGCGCCGCGGCAACCGAAACCAGCTGCTTCGGCGACACGTCCATGTAGTCGACCTTGTCCGGCGTGATCATCAGCACGTCGCCGGAATGGCGGCAGACCACGAGATCGTCGGTGAAGCGGCCCTTGGCGTCGAGCGCCACGTTCGCCTGCGCGACGTGATAGCGGCCCTCTTCCATCGCCGAGAGGTAGACCACCTCGTCGGTGACGCGGCCGTCCTTGACCTTGCGGTAGGGCGTCTCGACGAAGCCGTACTTGTTGACGCGCGCGAACGTCGCCAGCGAGTTGATCAGGCCGATGTTCGGGCCTTCCGGCGTCTCGATCGGGCAGATGCGACCGTAATGCGTCGGATGCACGTCGCGCACCTCGAAGCCGGCGCGCTCGCGGGTCAGACCACCGGGACCAAGCGCCGAGAGACGGCGCTTGTGGGTGATTTCCGACAACGGATTGGTCTGGTCCATGAACTGCGACAGCTGCGACGAGCCGAAGAATTCGCGGACGGCGGCGGCCGCCGGCTTGGCGTTGATCAGATCCTGCGGCATCACGGTGTCGATATCGACACTGGACATCCGCTCCTTGATCGCGCGCTCCATGCGCAGCAGGCCGATGCGGTACTGGTTCTCCATCAGCTCGCCGACCGAGCGCACGCGCCGGTTGCCGAGATGGTCGATGTCGTCGATCTCGCCCTTGCCGTCGCGCAGGTCGACCAGCGTCTTGATGACAGCGAGGATGTCTTCCTTGCGCAGCGTGCGATGGGTGTCGGGGGCATCGAGTTCGAGGCGCATGTTCATCTTGACGCGGCCGACCGCGGACAGGTCGTAGCGCTCGCTGTCGAAGAACAGCGACTGGAACATGGTCTGCGCGGAGTCGATGGTCGGCGGCTCGCCGGGACGCATCACGCGATAGATGTCGAACAGCGCGTCTTCACGCGTCATGTTCTTGTCGGCGTTCAGCGTGTTGCGGATGTAGGCCCCGACATTGACATGGTCGATGTCGAGCAGCGGCAATTCCTTGTAACCCTGCTCGTTGAGCGCCTTCAGCGACTTCTCGGTGATTTCCTCGCCGGCTTCGGCGTAGATTTCGCCGGTCTTCGGATTGACGAGGTCTTCGGCGAGATAGTTGCCGACCAACTCTTCATCCGACAGGCGCAGCGCCTTGAGGCCCTTTTCCTGCAACTGACGCGCGGCACGCACGGTCAGCTTCTTGCCGGCTTCGAGCACGATCTTGCCGCTGTCGGCATCGATCAGGTCGTTGATGGTCGAGTAGCCGCGGAAACGGGTGGCGTCGAACGGCACGCGCCAGCCTTCCTTGGCGCGCTTGTAGCTGATCTTCTTGTAGAAGGTGCTCAGGATGGTTTCGCCGTCGAGGCCGAGGGCGAACATCAGCGAGGTCACGGGAATCTTGCGGCGGCGGTCGATACGCGCGAACACGATGTCCTTGGCGTCGAATTCGATATCGAGCCAGGAGCCGCGATAGGGAATGACGCGCGCGGCGAACAGCAGCTTGCCGGACGAATGGGTCTTGCCCTTGTCGTGATCGAAGAACACGCCGGGCGAGCGGTGCATCTGCGAGACGATGACGCGCTCGGTGCCGTTGACGACGAAGGTGCCGTTCATGGTCATGAGCGGGATATCGCCCATGTAGACGTCCTGCTCCTTGATGTCCTTGACGGACTTGGCGCCGGTTTCCTCGTCGATATCGAACACGATCAGGCGCAGCGTCACCTTCAGCGGCGCCGCATAGGTCATGCCGCGCTGACGGCACTCGTCGACGTCGTATTTCGGCGGTTCGAACTCATAGCGGACGAACTCCAGCATCGAGGTGCCGGAGAAATCCGAGATCGGAAACACCGAGCGGAACACCGCCTGCAAGCCCTCGTCCAGCCGGCCACCGACGGGTTCATCGACCATCAGGAACTGGTCATAGGATGCCTTCTGAACCTCGATGAGGTTCGGCATCTCCGCGACTTCCTTGATGTGTCCGAAGAACTTGCGAACCCGTTTGCGACCCGTGAATGTCTGCTGCGCCATCGTGGCCTCTCATTTCGTCGCCCGTGAGGGGCGAACCTTCCGAAGCGCGACTGCCATCGCCCCCGGGTTGAATTTCCCAAACATTCCGAAAGTCTGAAGCCAAATTTCAGGATTTTAATCCCAAATCAAAGCCCTGCACCTTCAAAACGCAAAACGACGCGCGGGGCGCTTCCGCACCCGCCCGTCTCAACCTGCTTAGTTACGGACCGAAAAAGCCCGAAATTGCCTGTCTCCCAACGGTCTGCGCAGAAGCGTCACCGTTCCCGCCGCCAACCGTGCTTTCGTGCTGCCGTCCCGATATGGGATGACAATCGTGGAGATTCGAGGGTTAAACCTCCGAATCCCCACACATTCTTGTGTACAACGTGGAACGGATTGTTCCGACCCACGTTCGCGATCCCCTGGTCTGCCCATGCTCGCCCGGGGATTGCGCTCGCGTAACCGGGTTACTTGAGCTCGACCTTGGCGCCGGCCTTTTCGAGCTGGGCCTTGATCTTGTCGGCTTCGTCCTTGTTGACGCCTTCCTTGACAGCCTTGGGCGCGCCTTCGACGAGGTCCTTGGCTTCCTTGAGGCCGAGGCCGGTGATGGCACGGACTTCCTTGATGACTTCGATCTTCTTCTCGCCGGCGGCGGTGAGCATGACCGTGAACTCGGTCTTTTCTTCCGCGGGAGCAGCGGCGGCAGCGGCCGGACCGGCCACCGCAACGGCGGCAGCGGCGGACACGCCCCACTTTTCTTCAAGGAGCTTCGCGAGCTCGGCAGCTTCGAGCACGGTGAGGCTGGAGAGGTCGTCAACAATCTTCTGTAGGTCGGCCATTGATCTGTTTCCTTAAGCGAATTCGGTTCGAACCAGGTTTGATGTTTGCGAAGGGCGTCAGGCCGCTTCGCTCTTTGAGGCATAGGCCTGAATGACGCGCGCGAGCTTGGCCGCGGGCGCAGTCGAGAGCTGAGCGATCTTGGTCGCCGGCGCCACAAGGAGGCCGAGGATCTTCGCGCGCAGTTCATCGAGCGACGGCAGGGCGGCAAGCGCCTTGACGCCGTTCACATCCAGGACGGTTTTACCCATCGATCCGCCGAGAATGACGAACTGCTCGTTCGCCTTGGCAAATTCGATGGCAACCTTTGGCGCCGCTACCGGATCGTTGGAAGTCGCGATCACGGTCGGCCCCTTCAGCAGGGAACCGATGGCAACGACGTCTGTGCCTTCAAGAGCAATTTTGGCGAGACGGTTCTTCGAGACCTTCACCGACGCACCCGCCAGCTTCATCTGCGTACGCAGCTTCTGCATCTGGGCCACGGTGAGGCCGGAATAGTGGGCGACGACTGCAACACTGGTAGTCTTGAACAGACCGTTCAGCGCCTCAACCGCGTCCTTTTTTGCCGCTCTTTCCACAGCAAGCTCTCTCCGGTTGGCGGTCTGCGCCTAGAGGCAGGACCGCCGGGTTGCACCCATCGTCCCGCCCAAAACCTGACCTCGAGACCACTTCAGGCCTCAGGACACGCCGGGCACGACGACATTTGAAAAGCCTGCCCTCCCGCGCCTGATGGCACGGGGTGTCGAGGTTCGAACCATACCCGCCGACCGTCGCGCGAAACGCGACGTGAAGCGAAATCCGGTCTTCACCCGTCTATGCAGGCCGATGGATTAAGCCGTTGAAGAAACTTGCGTCTCATCGCGGGCGCCTGCAGTCTTGGACAGGATCGAGATCTTCAGGCGAACCGAAAGACCCCTGCCCTCATTCCTCCTAAAACGACGGGTTTTCCTTCCTTTCGAGCAATCCATGCGGATGTCCTGAAAGGAATGATCTCCTAGCGTATCGGGTTTTCGGAATGCGAGCACGGACGTGCCAGCAACAGCCAGCACGCCCGGAAACGATTGTTTAACGAGTCTTTCCCGGCTTGCCAAG
>NZ_JAUYAN010000114.1 GCF_030693485.1 Bradyrhizobium sp.
CCAGCCGTTACGCACTGAACTGATCGAGCGCACCTCACTGCGCTCGGTCCTCGACCGAGCGCATGCCAAGCCAACAGACCGGGGAACGGACGGGGTCAAGGCCGTCAGCCGCCGAAGGCGGGGGCGCGCTTCGCGCCAGCCTTGAGGCCGGCCGATCACCGGTCTACTTCAGCACAGTTGCTCTGAGTGGGACGGGATGGGAAATCATATACTCCGGTTCTTACTTCCGATAAACAGAATTATTTTTTCGAGAGGGGCTTGACATCACTTCCGATAAACGGAAGTGATTTGCCCGACGGTGTAGATTTGTTGAATTTGCTCGATGATTATGTTGTTTCGCGGGGCATGAACCAACAAAAAAATCCGAGCGGGATGCTGATGGTTACTCCCGGGGGTCGACCGACGTGCAAATCGGCAGGACGGCCGAGCCTTTGCGAAACTCATCTTGCGGCGGGCGCCTTCGTCGTGATGGGATGGATTGCAAGCAAGGTATCTGGAAAATGACATTATTCCTCAGACGTGTCCGCATTTCCTGGAGCTGTCCATTTAGGCAGGCTTTTTCGTTTTCGCGTGGCGCGTCTGCAAGTTTGATATTAGCATCGCCTGCTTGTGCCAGCGAGGCGGGGGTGGGTTGATGAAGATCTCCGCTGCGATCGACCCTCAGGTCAGTGTAGTTGATGGCATGCTGCGGATTCCCGGCGGCACGTTTCGCATGGGGTCGGACAGGCATTATCCCGAGGAAGCGCCAACTCATCGCGTGACGGTTGATGAATTTTTCATTGACCGCACGCCGGTAACGAATCGGCAGTTCAGGGAATTCGTGCGGGCGACCGGCCACATTACCTTCGCCGAAATCCCGCCCGACCCGAAGGATTACCCTGGCGCGCTGCCTCATATGATCTATGCCGGCTCGCTGACGTTTTCGCCGCCCGCGAAGGCCGTCAATCTCCATGACTGGAGCCAGTGGTGGCAATTCATGAAGGGCGCCGACTGGCAACATCCCTATGGACCGAAAAGCGACATCAACGAGCTTGACAATCATCCTGTCGTTCACGTCGCCTATTCCGATGCGCTCGCCTATGCGCGATGGGCCGGCAAGGATCTTCCGACCGAGGCGGAGTGGGAGTTCGCCGCACGCGGTGGCTTGAGCGAGGTCGAATATGCATGGGGCGACGAGTTCGCGCCCGGCGGCCAGCACCTTGCCAACACCTGGCAAGGCGAATTCCCCAGCCAAAATCTCCGTGCCGATGGTTTCGAGCGCACCTCGCCGGTTACGGCGTTTCCACCGAACGGATATGGCGTCTACGACATGATCGGCAATGTCTGGGAATGGACCTCCGACTGGTATTCGCAACAGCATGAAGCGGACGCACCGAAGGCGTGCTGCATTCCGGAAAATCCCCGTGGCGGCCGAGAGGCTGAAAGCCTCGATCCCCGTCAGCCTCAGATCCGAATTCCACGAAAGGTCTTGAAAGGCGGTTCGCATCTGTGCGCGCCGAACTATTGCCGACGCTATCGGCCTGCCGCGCGACATGCTGAAGCGATCGATAGCTCCACGAGCCATGTCGGATTTCGATGCGTCAAGCGGGTAAGGGACAGGTGAAACGCTTGCCCGAATAGCAACGCAGGACTTCGCATGCGCGTTCTGGCCGGTGGTGCTGGCGCATGCGGGACTGGCCGTCTGGTGCATGGCGGGCCTGTCGATGCCAACCCTCTCAAGGCCTGGCGTCGTGCTGCGACCCCGGCCGGCCGGTCGTGCGGGCGGTGGTCAGTCCCAGGGTCGGTGTGGTTGGTGTCCGTGGACCGATCAACCGTGGCGGCCGGTGAATCAAGGCGGTCGGCGCCGATCACATCGCGAATACGGCGAGGATCCACAGGAAGCCGGTGCCGCCGCCCAATCAGCTGCGTTCGCTCCCGTGACGGCCGCGAAGGACCCGAATGAGAACGGCGGCGCGTACTATGCGCCGACTTGTTCCTTCAGCGCATCGAACTGGGCGGGCCGGTAGATGGTTCCGTCGGGCGTTGCTATCTCAACGTCCCAGCAGCCGTCCGAGATCAATTCCCGGGCTTTCTTCAATGCAGCCGGGACGGACTCCCGGTTGAGAGTGACGCTTCCCGCGGTGTCCTGCGCAGTAATCAAAAACCTCATAGGATTGGCTCCCGGCGCAACGTGCCGGCCATTCTGGCCTAGCGCGCGGCTGCGTCAAGAGCGTAACTGGTTCAAGCGGGTTCCAATTGGTTAACGGGGGCGCTGCAGGAACCCGCCCCAGGTCAGGTGCGAACGCGAGAAGCTACTCCTCGGTCGGGCCGGGAAGGGTCTGACGAAGGCGTTGGGTTTCGCGCCATGTCTCGACAACGTCCTTGCCGAACCGAGCGAGCTTGTTCGCCGCCTGCACGATGATGAGTGTGATCATGTTACCGGCCCGCTTTCAGGAAGACACGCTCGATTTGACGATCGGCGTCATCCGTCCGCTTGAGCCCGTGGGTGGCAATGTAATGCGCAACCGCGCGTTCAGCCCCCCGCTGACGGGCTTCGAAGTGAGCGCGCAATAATCGTGCGAAAAAGGAAGGTTTTTTGGTCGGAGCAGAAAGCCAGGCCCCAGTGGTCAGTACGTTCGCCATAAGATGGCTCCTTTTCTTGGAGTTGTCCTTGAGCGAATTTCCTTTCCCTGTTCACAGATAGGTACAGTGGAGCGTTAATGCGAGGTTAAATAGCGCGCATCGTGCACTAAATATGGAGTCCCTCACGTAAATGTAATTGATGTCGAAACGTTCGACCGCGGTGGCCCGGTCAACCAGGTAACGCCGGCGTGGGATCGCCTCATTCGTTGGCGCCGTGGATGGAATCGATCACGGCAGCCGTGACCTCCGTGGTCCGGGCCTTGCCGCCGAGATCGGGCGTGTGGAAACGCGGGTCGGCGGTGACGCGCTCGATCGCCTGCATCAACCGCGTCGCGGCGGCAGGCTCCCCGAGATGCTCCAGCATCATCACGGAAGACCAGAAGGTGCCGACCGGATTGGCGATGCCCTTGCCGATGATGTCGAAGGCCGAGCCGTGAATCGGTTCGAACATCGAGGGATAGGTCCGCTCCGGATTGAGGTTCGCCGTCGGCGCGATGCCGAGCGAGCCGGCAAGCGCTGCCGCGAGATCCGACAGCACGTCGGCATGCAAATTGGTCGCGACCACGGTATCGATGGTTTCCGGCTTCATCACCATGCGCATGGTCATGGCGTCGACCAGCATCTTGTCCCAGGTGACGTCTTTGAACTCGGCGGCGATCTCGACGGCGATCTCGTCCCACATCACCATGGCATGGCGCTGGGCGTTGGATTTGGTCACGACGGTCAACAGCTTGCGCGGGCGAGACTGTGCGAGCCTGAACGCGAAGCGCATGATGCGCTCGACGCCGGCGCGCGTCAGGATCGATACGTCGGTCGCGACCTCGAGCGGCAACCCCTTGTGGACCCGGCCTCCGACCCCGGCATATTCGCCTTCGGAGTTTTCGCGGACGATGACCCAGTCGAGCTCCTTGCCGTGAACGTTGCGCAAGGGACTGGTGATGCCGGGCAGGATGCGGGTCGGCCGCACATTGGCGTATTGATCGAACGGCTGGCAGATCGCGAGCCGCAGGCCCCACAGCGTGATGTGGTCGGGCACGTCGGGCGCGCCGGCCGAGCCGAACAGAATGGCGTCGTGTCCCTTGATCTGGTCGCGGCCATTCTCGGGCATCATGATGCCGTGCTTCTTGTAGTATTCGGAGCCCCAGTCGAAATGATCGACCTTGAAGGTGAAGCTGCCGTCGCGCTGGGCCAGCGCGTGCAGGACCTCGACGCCGGCGGCAATGACTTCGGTGCCGATCCCGTCGCCCGGGATCGCTGCGATGGCATAGGTCTTCATGAAATCTCTCCGGACCGCGAAGCCGCGCGTCGTTCGTGGATGATTGATCGGCTGGGGCGGAAAGCTCAGTTTCCCTTGGCGCCGGCGGCCTTGATGACCGCTGCCCAGCGCGGCACCTCGGCCGACAGATGCGACTTCAGGGCGGCCGGCGTCGCGAGTGGCGCTGCGACCGGCTCGGTGCCGAGGCTGGCAAACCGCTCGATCACCTTGGGATCTTTCAGCGCCGCCTGAAGGGCCGCGACAAGCTTGTCGGAGGCCTCCTTCGGCAATCCCTTCGGCGCCCACATCGCGTGCCAGGCCGACACTTCGAAGCCTTTGACGGCGCCCGCATCGAGCGGCGGCAGGTCGGGCAGCGACGAGACTTTCGACTTGGTGGTGACCGCAAAGCCCTTGATCCTGGCTTCCTTGATCTGGTTGGTGGTGTTGGTGGTCTGGTCGCACATCACGTCGAACTGGCCGCCCAGCAGGTCGTTCATGGCCGGGCCGGTGCCGCGATAGGGGATGCCATTGATCTGCACGCCGAGCTCCTTCATCAGCATCAGCATGCACAGATGCGAGGCCGAGCCGATGCCGGCATGGCCGTAGGTGGCCTTGTCCTTGTTGTCACGAATCCACGCCAGCAGTTCGGTGACGTTGCCAGGCGGCAATGCTGCCTTCGACACCAGCGTCATCGGCACGTCGGTGATGCGGCCGAGGTGATCGAAATCCTCGACGACATCGTATTTGAGCGAATCGTAAAGCGCGGGCGCGGTGGCGTGGGCAATGTGCCAGACCGCGACGGTGTAGCCGTCGGCCGGCGACTTCGACACCCTGGCCATGCCGAGCGTGCCGCCGGCGCCGCCGACATTCTCGACCAGCACGGTCTGGCCGAGGGTGCGACCCATCGACTCCGCGATGAGGCGGGCCACCGTGTCGGTCGGCCCGCCGGATGCGGCGGGAACGATCAGCGTGATCGGCTTGGTCGGAAAGGCGGTCTGCGCCGTGACGGCGTGCGAAGCGAAGGTGGAGATGGCGGCGAGGGCACTGGTCAGGATCGCGCGTCGATTGAACCGCATTGGTCACTCCCATCAAATTTGTCGGCTGGCTGATTCCGCCCGGCGGTCAGCGCTTGCGGGCACGCTACGTCCTGATGTCACACCCCTTCAATCAGCATACGATTATACAAATATTTGATATAATCTGGCGCAGGAGGAACCAGCATGGAATTGCACCAGCTTCGCTGTTTCGTGGCGGCGGCCGAGGAGCTGCATTTCGGCCGCGCCGCGCAACGGCTGGAAATGCTGCCGTCGGCACTTGGGCGCTACATAAAGCTGCTTGAAGACGATCTCGGCACGCAGCTGATGACGCGGACCACCCGCAGCGTCGCGCTGACCGAGGACGGCGTCGTGCTGCTGAAGGACGCCCGCCATCTGCTGGCGCAGGCGGACAGTCTCGCGGTCAAATTCCACGCCCGCGGCCGCAAGCAGGCCGAGACCATCCGGCTCGGCGCGATCGACAGCGCCGCTGCCGGCCTGCTTCCGATGCTGCTGCACGATTTTCGCGAGCGCCGGCCTGATGTCACGGTGAAACTGACCGAAGACAAGACGATCCGCCTGCTGCCACGGTTGATTTCCGGCCGGCTCGACATGGCGGTGGTGCGGCCACCCGTGAATCCCGACAAGCGGCTCGAATTTCTGTTTCTGTTTCATGAAACGGCCGTGGTGGCCGTGCCCGATCGTCATCCCCTCGCATCGAGAAAACGCGTTGATATCACCGATCTCGCCGGGCAGCCGTTGATCGTGCCCGAGCGCCGGTCGCGCCCGCACAGCCACGATCTCACCATGAAACTGTTTGCCCAGGCCGGCTTGCAGGCGCGCGTGGTCCAGCTCGCCGATGAAAAACAGACCATCGTCAATCTCGTCGCCGCCGAACTCGGCGTTGCCATCGTTCCGCGATGGACATCACGAATGGCGGCGCGCGGCGTGCGGTACATCCCGCTGGAGGCGTCCGATATGAACCGGCTGCCGCTGGCGGCGGCCTGGGCTCGCGGGACGCGTGATCCCGTGCGGGACGAAATGCTGGAAATGCTGAGGGCTTCGCTGGCGCGTTACGCCAAGGAGGCTTGAAGCTAAAGTCTGCCGCCATCCACGACAAAACTCTGGCTGGTCAGGCCCGACGCGTCGTCCGACGCCAGAAACACGGTCATCCGCGCGCAGTCGGCCGGATAGAGCTTGTGCTTCAGGCATTGGCGCGCCATCAGGTTCGCTTCAGCCTCCGGCGTCAGCCAGAGGTCGATCTGGCGTTGGGTCATGATCCAGCCGGGAACGATGGCATTGACGCGGATATTGTGGACGCCAAGGTCGCGCGCCAGCGATTTCGTCAGCCCCAGCACGCCGGCCTTCGCGGTCGAATAGGCCGCGAGATTCGCGGTTGCGGTCATCCATGCGCTCGATGAATAATTGATGATCGCGCCGCCGCCCGCGGCCTTCATGTCGGGATAGATCGCCTGCGCCGCAAAGAACTGGTGCTTGAGGTTGATGGCAAGCCGGTCGTCCCAGAATTCGGGCGTCACCTCGTCGATGGCGTGGCGCTGATCGTGCGCGGCGTTGTTTACGAGGATGGTGATCGGGCCGAGCGCCTTGCGCACCGCATCGATGGTCCGCTTCAGCGCCGCAATATCGGTGACGTCGCAATGTTCGTAATGCAGCCGGGCCGTCGGCCCGATGTCGGCGATCAGCGCCCGGGCGGCATCGTCGGCGATGTCGACGAAGCCGACCTTGCAGCCTTGCCCGGCAAAGTGCCGCACGATGGATTCGCCGATGCCGCTGGCGCCGCCGGAAATGAAAACCACTTTGTCCTTGAGGCCTGGATAAATCGCATTCGTCACGGGAGTTCCTCCTGAATGCGCGCATCCTAGGGGGTAAGGACGAGGCAAGTCACCTGAGAAGCACCTGCGGAAGCGGGGCGCCATCCAACGGGTGCGACGAATACGCCTCCAATGACCGGCCTTCTGACACTTCCCGCCGGGCGCGGCTTCGACTAGGCTTGGCGCACAAGAAGAAAGAAGGCCGCCCGCCGGCCAGGGGGATGAACGCTTTGAACGGACCGGAAGGCCGGCGCATCGAGGTTGCGCGCAGCGGCGGGGAGGGCGTGCGCCGGCGCGTGCTGGCCGGCTCCTGGGTTGCGCTATTGCTGGTTATCCTCGGCTTTCTGGTGATCTATCCGCTGCTCACGCTGCTATTGGGTGCGCTGACCGACACCAACCCGGTGGTCGACGGCTTCAGCCTCAGTCACCTGTCAATTACTAATTTCCTCGTCGTGCTCGCCAACCCCAATGTCGCGGAGGCGCTGATCAATACCATGATCGCCTGCGGCGGCGGCACCCTGCTCGCGGTCGTGATCGGGCTCGCCTTCTCCTGGATCGTGGTGCGCACCAACACGCCATTCAAGGGATTCATCGCCGCCGCCAGCATCCTGCCGCTGTTCGCGCCGCCGCTGGTCGCAGGCGTGGCCTGGGCGATCCTCGGTTCGCCCAAAACGGGCCTGATCAACACCATGTTCAAATGGATCGGGTCCGACTGGCGCGTCGACTTCTATTCGATGTGGGGCCTGGTGTTCGTGTTCGGCATCTATTACGCACCCTACGTCTACATGTTCACCTCGTCGGCGCTGCGCAACATGGATCCGAGCCTGGAAGAGGCCGCGGAGATTTCCGGCGCCAGCGCGTTCGCGACCGTGTTCACGGTGACGTTCCCGCTGATCATGCCGGCGATCGTGTCCGGCATGCTGCTGTCCTTCATCGTCATGCTCGGCATCTACGGCATCCCCGCGGTACTCGGTGCGCCGACCAATATCAGCATGCTGACCACCTATATTTTCAAGCTCACAAACTGGTCGCCGCCGCTCTACAACACCGCCGCCGCGGTCGCCATCATCCTGATGGTGGTGACCGGCGCGCTGGTGGTGCTGCAGCAGGTCGTGCTGAGCGGGCGCAGCTACACCACCGTCGCCGGCAAGGCCTACCGGCCGCGCAACCTCGATCTGGGGCCGTGGCGCTGGTTCACCTTCGGCCTCGGCATGGTCTATCTCGTCGTCGTCGTGATCCTGCCGTGTCTCGCGCTGATCGTGGCGGCGTTCCGCAAATTCATGTTCATCCGCGATGCCGCCAGCCTGTTCGACATGAAGCAGTATTCGCTGATGCATTTCCACAGCATCTTCGACAATCCGCTGACGCTGCGTTCGATCTACAATGCAATCGAGGTCGGCGTCGTCACCGCGGTGGTCGGCGGCGCGCTGGCCTTTGCGATCGGCTACACGATCCACCGCACCAAGGTGCCTGGCCGGCGCTCGCTCGATCTGATCTCGACCTTGCCGGTGGCGATTCCCGGCCTCGTGGTCGGCGTCGCCTATCTGTGGGCCTGGATCGGGATTCCCGGCGGGCTCTACGGCACCATCTGGATCCTGGCGCTGGCTTTCATCGCGCGCTTCCTGCCGGACACGGTCAAGGCGTTGTCGACCTCGTTCCTGCAGATTCACCGTGAGCTGGAGGAAGCCGCCTGGGTCTGCGGCAAGGGCATGCTCGGCACCATCAGGACCATCGTGCTGCCGCTGGCGCGGCCGGGCGTGCTGGCCGCGATGACGCTGCTGTTCGTGCTGGCGATCCGCGAACTCGGCTCGTCGCTGTTTCTCTACACCAGCAACACCATGGTGATGTCGGTGCTGCTGCTCGACTATTACGAAGGCGGCAATCTCGGCAAGACCGCCGCCTTCAGCCTGGTGCAGACGGTTTTGCTCGGCGTGCTCATCGGGGGCGCCAACTGGCTGTCGCGCGGGCAGGCCCAGGGCAGCGTTGCCCGTGCGGGATAATTGAAACCAAGGGAGGATCGGCCATGAATAAAAGAATCGTTGCCAGGATCGCTACCAAGTTCGTTACCGGGTTCGTCGCGATAGCCGGCGCCGCCGGCCTCGCGCTCGCGCTGGGCGCGCCGCCGGCGCAGGCGCAGGAGTTCGGCTCGCCCGAACTGATCGCGGCGGCGAAAAAGGAAGGCAAGCTGGTCTATTACACCGCCAATTTCGCCGAAGTCGAACAGCGGGTGATCAAGGAGTTCCAGAAGCGGTTCCCCGAGATCAAGATTGAAATGGTGCGCGCGCCGGGCGGCCAGCTCATCACCCGCGTCAAGACCGAGGCCGCGGCCGGCAAGCTGATCGCCGACGTGATCGATCATTCCGACCGCGCGCTGATGCTGCCGCTCGCCGACATGTTCCAGGACTATGCGCCGCCGAATGCCGCCGACTACAATCCCGATGCGCAGATTTCTCCCAAGCTGTGGCCGCGCGTCACGCTGGTGTGGTCGATCGCCTACAACACCGAACTGGTCAAGAACCCGCCGAAGTCGTGGATGGACCTGACCAAGCCGGAATACGACAAGATGACCGGGCAGGTGTTCGCCCGCTCCGGCGGCACTACCTGGACCCGTATCATGTTCGAACGTCAGGTGCTGGGCGAAGACTATTGGGCGAAGCAGGCGGCGACCCGTCCGATCCTCTACCCCTCGGGTGCGCCGATGTCGGATTCGATGGTGCGCGGCGAAGTCGCGATGGGCCCGCTGCTCTACAATGCGATCTACCCGAAGCAGAAGGACGGCGCGCCGATCGCGATCTTCTTCCCGCCGGAGGGGACGCCGGCCAATCCCTACGCCACCGGAATTCCGAAGACCGCTGCCAATCCCAATGCCGCAAAACTGTTCCTGAACTGGTGCCTGTCGAAGGAGGGGCAAACCTTCATGATCAAGGAACTCGGCAATCTGACCGCGCTCAAGGTGGCTCCGGTCTATCCCGAAGGCTTCGATCCCAAGGTGGTCAAGGTCTGGTTTCCGAAGTTCGAGGAATACGTCAAGCTGCACGAGTCCTGGGTGGCGGAATGGGACAAGACGTTTGGACATCGCCAGTGATCGTCGCGCTCATGAAACTGAAAAAATCATGACGGCGACCCTCGACGTCACCGACCTGCGCAAGCAGTTTCCGATCGGCCGGCCCGCCGTTGACGGCGTCAGCTTCGCCGTGCCGGCCGGCGAGATCGTGGTGCTGCTCGGTCCCTCCGGCTGCGGTAAGACCACGACCCTGCGCTGCGTCGCCGGGCTCGAGCATCCTACCGGCGGCGACATCAGCATCGCCGGGAATCTGGTGTCGTCGCCCGAGCGCGGCATCCTGCTGCCGACGCGGTCGCGCGACCGCGGGATGGTGTTCCAGTCCTACGCGGTGTGGCCGCACGAGACCGTGCGGCAGAACGTGGTCTATCCGCTCAAGCACCGCAAGGTCGCGCGCGCCGAAGCCCGTCGGAAGGTCGACGAGGTGCTGGCGCTGGTGGGCCTGACGGAATACGCCGATCGGCCCGTGGTGGCGCTGTCGGGCGGCCAGATGCAGCGCGTCGCACTGGCGCGCAGCATCGTGTACCGGCCGCAACTGCTGCTGCTCGACGAGCCGTTATCGAACCTCGATGCGAAGCTGCGCCTGAGGCTGCGCGACGATCTTCGCATGATCCTGAAGCAGACCGGCATGACCGCGCTCTACGTCACCCACGACCAGGCCGAAGCGGTGGTGCTCGGCGACCGCATCGGGGTGATGCGAGACGGCAAGCTGTTGCAGATCGGTACGCCGGACCAGATCTACAACCGGCCCGCCGATCTGTTCGTCGCCAATTTCACCGGCGCCACCAATGAACTCACGGGCACGCTGGTGGGGCGCAATGGCGAATTCGGCGTGGTCGATTTCGGCGGCGGGCACTCCGGCGAGGCGGCGCTGCTGCAACCGCTCGACCGCGGCGACAAGGTGCGGATTGCATTGCGCCCGGAAGCCATCGGGCTCGGCAGAAGCGACGGCGTCAACGTGTTTCCCGCGCGCGTGGTCGATCGCCGCTATCAGGGCACCCAGACCGTCTACGACGTCGAGCTGTTCGGCCGGCGCCTGGAAGCGCTCGAACTCGGCACCGCCGCGCGGCATCAGGTCGGGGTGGAAACGACGGTGTCGCTGCCGCGCGAGGGGTGCTGGGCGTATCGGGACACGGGGGCGTCGACGTACGAGTAGCGGCGGGCCGTCATTGCGAGGAGCGCACGACGAAGCAATCCATTCTTTTTCTTTCCTCCTCGCAAGAGAAAGCTGGATTGCTTCGCTTCGCTCGCAATGATGTTTCTCTATCAGGGGCTCAAAGCGGCAGTGTGCCGCCGTGACGAAGCAGTGTTACTGCGCCTTCATCCCGGACTCCCTGACCACCGCCGTCAGCTTGCCGTGATCGGCTTTCATCAGGGCCGCCAGTTCCGGCAACGACATCGGCTTGCCCGGAATGTCGGCGACCGCCAGCTGGCGCTGAACGTCGGGATTCGATAGCGCCTTGTTGATAGCCTGGTTGATTTTTTCGGCAACCGCATCCGGCGTCGCCGATGGCACATAGATGCCGTACCAGGAAACGTAGGAGGCGCCGGGGTAGCCGGCCTCGGCGATGGTCGGCACGTCGGGCAGGTCGGCGATGCGCTTTTCCGTGAACACTGCGAGCGGCTTGATCGTTCCCTGCTTGATGTGCGGCAATGCCAGCGCCAGCGAGACGATTTCGAAATGCATCAGGTTGGTGATCAGGTCGATCAGCGCCGGCGGCTGCCCCTTGTAGCCGACATTGGTCAGCTTGACGCCCGCGGTCTGGAACAGTTTCTGCGCGGTCAGGTCGATCGATGAACCGGTGCCGGGATTGCCGAAATTATAATGGCCGGGCTTGCTGCGCGCCAGTTCGATAAATTCCTGGAGCGTCTTGGCCGGCATCGAGGTGTTCACAACCGCCACGCTCTGATTCCAGATCGCCAGCCCGACGCATTTGAAACCCTGCATCGGGTCCCATCCGGCGTCCTTGTACAAAGTGGGGTTGACCAGCACCGCCGGTCCGGTGACCAGCCAAGTGTAACCGTCGGGATCGCTTCGCGCGACCGATGCGGTGCCGATGTTGCTGTTGCCGCCGGGCCGGGCTTCCACGACGATGGTCTGCTTGAGGTCGCGGCCGATCTGGTCGGTGACGGTGCGGGCGACGATGTCGACGATGCCGCCGGCGGGATACGGGACCACGATGTGGATGGCGCGGTTCGGCCAGTTGCCCTGCGCCGATGCGCCTGCGACACTGCCAAGCAGCAATGCGATTGTGCCCGTGGCGAAGCCAAAGGCCCGGATGCCCCTCATTTTCCCCTCCCATGTACGAAGCATCGTTCGAGCGATGCTCTTGTTTCGGTTAATTCCGTGGTGGCGATGCAAACTATTCGTTGGCGACGAGTGATTTGATGCTGCGCGCGAGGCCGAGGATGCGCGGGCCGCATTCGCGCTCGATCTGCTCGGCGCTGAAGCGAAACGAGGGAATGCCGCAATTCACCGAAAGGCAATCACCGGCCGGCGTGCGGTACAGCGGGGCTGCGACGCCAAAGATCTCGCGCCGCCATTCGCCGAGCGAGACCGCGAAACCGCGTTCCCTGCAAAGCTCGCTGTCGGGCAGCGTCCGCGCCTGCACGTATTTCAGTTCCTCGGGACGTTCTGCTTTCACGGCTTTCACGTAGTTGTCGCGCTCGTCCGCGGTGAACAGCGACAGCAGCGCGCGGCCGACCGCGGTGGTCGCCATCGTTCCGGTAAAGCCGACGTCGGGCATGTGCGGCACCGCATCGGTGGTGCGCAGCGTCTCGACATAGATGAAGTCGAGGCCGAACGGCATCGCGATCGATACGGTGCCGCCGGTGTAGGCCGCGAAGTCGCGCATCAGGGGCCGCGCCAGCTGCCGCACCTTCAGCGGCGAGAGCACCGGATAGGCCGCCGCCAGGATGCCGAGCCCGAGTTCGAAGCGGCCCTTGGCGTCGCGCTTGAGATAGCCGAGCTGCGCCAGCGTGTGGGTCAGCCGTGACACCGTCGGCCGCGACAGGCCTGTGCTGGCGGCAAGGTCGGCATTCGACAGCGCGCCGCTGCTGTGGCGGAACGCGGCCAGCACATCGAGCCCGTGCGCCAGCGTCGTGGCAAAGGACGGATCGCTTTGTTCCGCCACGGCTTTTGGCCGCGAAGGAGCAAGTCGGCTGAAGGGGGAGGTCGAGGCCATGCCAAATAATGGACAGAATATCGAGTACTGTCAATATAATGAAACAGATTTGCCTTTCGTGTCGGTATGCGTTTAAATGCCGCCTTGTTTGGGGAGGCAGTATGGACTTCGATCTATCCGCGCGGTCGGAGCAGTGGCGGGCACGGCTTGCAGCCTTTTTCGATCGGGAAGTGCTGCCGCGCCATCGCGACTGGCTCGCGCATGTCGCCGTCAGCCGCGAGACGCCGCCCTTCATGGCCGGACTGCAGCAGAAGGCGCGGGAAGCGGGGTTGTGGAATCTCGGCCTGCCCGAACTCGCCGATGACGAGCCGGGGACGCGGCTCTCCAACCTCGAATACGCGCCGCTGGCCGAGATCATGGGCCGGCTGTTCTGGGCCTCCGAAGTCTTCAACTGCCAGGCGCCCGACGTGCCCAACATGATCGCGCTGCAGAATTGCGCCACGCCGGAACAGAAGGTGCGCTGGCTGCGGCCGCTGCTCGAAGCCAAAACCCGTTCGGCCTTCGGCATGACCGAGCCCGACGTCGCCTCGTCGGATGCGACCAATATTGCGACCCGCATGGTCCGCGACGGTGACGACTACATCATCAGCGGGCGCAAATGGTTCATCACCGGCGCGGCGCATCCGCGCTGCAGTTTCCTCATCGTGATGGGCGTGACCGATGCGGAGGCCGATCGCACCCGGCGCCATTCCTGCATCATCGTGCCGATGGAGGCGCCGGGGGTCCGGCTGGTGCGCTCGCTGCGCTGGATGGGCTGCGAGGATCACACCGCGCCGATCGGTGAACTCGCGTTTGAAAATGTCCGCGTACCCGCCGCCAACCTGCTCGGTGCGGAAGGCGAGGGTTTTAAAGTCGCGCAGATCCGGCTTGGGCCAGCGCGCATTCACCACTGCATGCGCTCGATCGGGCTCTGCGAACTGCTGATCGAACTGATGATGGTGCGATCGGCGGAGCGCTCGGCCTTCGGCCGCACCATCATTCAATACGACACCGTGCAGCGCTGGATCGCCGAATCCCGCGTCGAGCTCGAGCAGGCGCGCCTGCTGGCCTGGCGCTGCGCGTGGCGGCTCGACCAGGCCGGCCACCACGGCGCCTGGCGTGACGTTTCATTGATAAAAGTCGCGGTGCCCGCGATGCTGCAGCGGATCGCCGACCGCGCCATGCAGGTGTTCGGAGCGATGGGCGGATCCGACGATACCCCGATCCACCAGGCGCTGGCCTGGGGACGCCTCTTGCGGATCGGCGACGGGCCGGACGAGGTGCACCTGCGGCAGATTTTCAGGATGGAGGCGATGCCGGTATGGTCGATCGCGGGCTCGCCGTATCTGGCGGCGCGGCCGGCGTGAGCGGTGCAAGTTCCGTACCTCTCTCCGCAAGCGGGGAGAGGGAGAAACATGACATCTTCTAGAGGCACTTTCGGATGACGGTCATCGACGGCTCCCAACAGTTGCACATCGACAAGGAGAAGCTGCGCCGGAAATACCTGGAGGAGCGCAACAAGCGGCTCCGCGCAGACGGCAACGACCAGTATGTTCAGGTAAAAGACCAACTCGCCCATTATCTCGACGATCCCTATACGCCCGTCACCCCGCGCGAACCAAAGACCGACCACGTCAGCTTCGCGTTCATCGGCGGCGGTTTTGCGGGGTTGGTCACATCAGCGCGGCTCGCGGAGGGCGGTGTTACGGACGTCCGCATCATCGAGAAGGGCGGCGACTTCGGCGGTACCTGGTACTGGAACCGGTATCCCGGCGCGCAGTGCGATACCGCGTCGATGGTCTACATGCCGCTGCTCGAGGAAACCGGGCACATGCCGTCCGAGAAATACGCGCATGCGCCCGAGATCCTCGAGCACTGCCGGCGTATCGGCAGGCAATACAAGCTGTATGACAACGCGCTGTTTCACACCGAGGTCACAAGCCTGGCGTGGGACGAAGCCGCCTCGCGCTGGGTCATCCATACCAACCGCGGCGACGCCTTCACGGCGCAATTCATCGGTTTGGGCACGGGGCCGCTGCATGTCCCGAAATTGCCCGGCATACCGGGAATCGAAGCGTTCAAGGGACATTCGTTCCACACCAGCCGATGGGACTACGGCTACACCGGCGGCGATCCCTCGGGCGCGCCGATGGACCGGCTGGCGGACAAGCGCGTCGGGATCATCGGCACGGGTGCGACATCCGTCCAGTGCGTGCCCCATCTGGCGCGCGCAGCCAAAGAGCTTTACGTCTTTCAACGAACGCCGTCATCGGTCGATGTCCGCGCCAATGCGCCGATCGATCCCGAATGGTTTTCGACCATCGCGACGCCGGGGTGGCAACAGCGCTGGCTGGAGAATTTCACCGCAAACCAGGCCGGCGGCAACGCAACGGAAGATCTGGTTCAGGACGGCTGGACCGATCTGTCGCGGCGGATCCGCAGCAAGATCATGCAGCTGCCGCGGGAGCAGCGAATTCCGAAAAACATGCTGGCGGCCTTCGAAGACTCCGACTTTGAAAAAATGGAAGAGATTCGCAAGCGGGTCGATGCCATCGTCGGGGATCGCGAGACCGCAGCGAAACTCAAGGCCTGGTATCGTCAGCTCTGCAAACGGCCGTGCTTCCATGACGAGTACTTGCAGGCCTTCAACACGCCCGGAACGAATCTGGTGGACACCGACGGCAAGGGGGTCGAAAGGATCACCGAAGCCGGCGTCGTCGTCGCGGGCGAGGAATACAGGCTCGACTGTATCATCTACGCATCGGGGTTCGAGGTCGGCACCGAATACAGGCGGCGATCCGGCTTCGATCTGATCGGCCGCGGCGGTGTCCGGCTGTCGGAGCATTGGGCGGATGGCATGCGCACCAAGCACGGCATCCATGTGAATGGTTTTCCCAATGCCTTCTTCGTGCAGCCGACGCAGGGCGCAAATCTCATCTCCAATGTGCCGCATAACCTCACGGAGGCCGCCAGGACCATCGCCTTGATTGTTACGCATGCGCGAGAGAATGGCTTCAAGGAAATCGAAGTGACGGGGAAGGCTGAGGACGACTGGGTCGAGTTGCTGCTGACTGGCGCCGGCCGGATGATCGGCGGGCCGGATTGCACGCCGGGTTACTACAACAATGAAGGGCGTGAGCCGGGCCCCGCGGCGCGGCTGAATGTCGGCCATCCCGCGGGAGCCATGGCCTACTTCAAGTATATCGACGCGTGGCGCAGCGCCGGGGATTTTGAAGGGCTGCGGTTTCGCTGAGATTGGTTAAGTCGCTTGCTGCCCATGCTTCGAGACGCTCGCGTCGCTCGCTCCTCAGCATGAGGTTGTTTTGTTTCTGCAGATTGAACCTCATCCTGAGGAGGCCACGAAGTGGCCGTCTCGAAGGATGGGCAGCAAGACCGGTATGTGATTCAGGGAGAACACAAATGACCCAAACAGGCACCAGTGAAACCCCGAGGGAAATGCCGAAGGACGCCTCGGTCCCCGTGATCGCGCAGCATACGGCAACTCTGAAGGCGTTGCCGTTTTCCGATACGCGCGATTTCGACGAAGCGGCGCGCGGTTTTCTCGGCACGCTGGACCATGCGCGGATCACCTCGGCGCAGGGCAGGGTGGTCTGGAGCCTCGAACCCTATGGTTTCCTCTCTGAAGCGGAAGCGCCGCCGACGGTGGATCCGAGCCTGTGGCGGCAGTCGCGGCTCAACATGAACCACGGCCTGTTCGAAGTCGTGCCCGGCGTCTATCAGGTCCGCGGCCTCGACATCGCCAACATGACGCTGATCGAGGGCGACAGCGGTGTGATCGTGGTGGATACGCTGACTTCGATCGAAGGCGCACGCGCTGCGATGGCGCTGTATTTCCAGCATCGCGGTGAACGGCCGGTCGTGGCCATCATCTTCACCCACACCCATACCGACCATTGGGGCGGCGCGCGCGGCGTGCTTGATGAGGCGGCGCTGGCCGGCGGCAAGGTTCCGATCATCGCGCCCAATCTGTTCATGGAGCACGCGGTTTCCGAAAATATCATCGCCGGTCCCGCCATGCTGCGGCGCGCGCAATATCAGTTCGGTCCACTGCTGGCCAAGGGACCGCGCGGGCAGGTCGATTGCGGCCTCGGCAAGTCGATGGCGGTGGGGTCGGTGTCGCTGGTGCGGCCGACCGACCTGATCATGGCCACCGGCGACCGCCGCAGTATCGACGGGGTCGAATTCGAATTCCAGATGGCGCCGAATTCCGAAGCGCCAGCGGAAATGCATTTCTTCATTCCACGCTACAAGCTCTTGAACCTGGCGGAGAACTGCACGCACAATTTTCACAATCTGCTGCCGTTCCGCGGCGCCGACGTCCGCGACGCGCTGGCCTGGTCGAAATATCTCGGCGAGGCATTGCAGATGTGGGGCGGCAGGGCCGATGCGATGTGCGGCCAGCACCACTGGCCGGTATGGGGACAAGAGCGCATCGACACCATGATCCGCCAGCAACGCGACCTCTACAAATTCGCGCATGACCAGACCATCCGCCTGATGAACCACGGCCTCACCGCCGCCGAGATCGCCGAAACGATAAAGCTGCCTGCCAGCCTCGACGGCGCGTGGCATGCGCGCGGCTATTACGGCCATATCCGGCATAATGTGAAGGCGATCTACCAGAAGTATCTCGGCTGGTACGACGCCAATCCCGTCAATCTCGATCCGCTGCCCCCGGTCGAGGCCGGCAAGAAATACGTCGAATATATGGGCGGCGCCGACGCGATCCTCGCGCGCGCCCGTCAGGATTTCGGCAGGGGCGAGTTTCGTTTCATCGCCCAGGCGCTGAGCCATCTGGTGTTCGCGGATCCCGACAATCAGGCCGCGCGCGCGCTACTTGCCGATACAATGGAGCAGCTCGGCTATGCCGCCGAAAGCGCGACCTGGCGCAACGCCTATCTGTTCGGCGCGCAGGAGCTGCGGCAGGGGATGCCGAAGGTGCCGGCGCGCGCGGCGATGCCACGCGAAACGCTGGCGGCGCTGCGCACCGAGCAATTGTGGGACGTGCTCGGCATCAGGCTCAACGGCCCCAAGGCCGAGGGCAAGCACATCGTGATCAACTGGAATTTTACCGATACCGGCGAGTCGTTCGTTCTGACGCTGGAGAATTGCGCGCTGACCTATGTCGCGGGCGCGCAGGCGGCGACCGCGGACGCCGGCTTCACGCTGCCGCGCGGCGCGCTCGACGAAGTGATCGCAAAGCTGACGACGTTTCAGGACGCGGTCGGCAGCGGCGTGATCAAATTCACCGGAAATCCGATGCGGCTCGGCGAGTTGATGATGCTGATGGACGATTTCCCGCGGATGTTCGAGATCGTCGAGCCGAAGCGGACGGCGGTGAGCTAGAAGATTCGTCATTGCGAGGAGCGCTTGTCGCAATGACGGTCGGTAGACAGCGGAAAACTACTCCGCGCTGCTCACCAGCTTGATGCGCGGTTGGGCGGCTTGCGTCAGGCTGCGATAGGCGGCGAGATAATCGAGCGCCATGCGCCGGGCGGTGAAGCGCGCCTCGAACTGCTTGCGGATCGCAACCCGGTTCAGGCCGGCCAGCCGGCCAACGGCGACGACCGCGCTGATTTCATCCTCGACGATGAAGCCGGTCAGGCCGTCATCGAGGATCTCCGCGACCGAGCCGCGGTTATAGGCGATCACGGGCGTGCCGCACGCCATCGCCTCGATCATCACCAGGCCGAACGGCTCCGGCCAGTCGATCGGGAGCAGCAGGCCGATGGCGCCGCTCAGAAACTCCGATTTCTCGGAGTCGCCGATTTCTCCGATATATTCGACCAGCGGATTGCCGTCGATCAGCGGTCGGATCAGTTCGTCGTAATATTCCTGATCGGAGCGGTCGACCTTGGCGGCGATTTTGAGCGGAATGCCGCAGCGGGTCGCAATACGGATCGCTCGATCCACACCCTTTTCCGGCGCGATCCGGCCGAGCACCGCGAGATAGCCAGGCTTGCATGGTTGCGGCGTCAGCAGCTTTTCCGGCAGGCCGTGATGGATGGTGCGGAGCCAGTTGGCCTGCGGCACCGGGCGTCGCTGCGAGTCCGAGATCGAAATCACGGGAACCCGCGAAAAGATGTTGAATACCGGCTGATGCTCGGGCAGGTCCAGCCGGCCGTGCAGGGTGGTGAGGAAGGGCGTCGGCTGCCGGTAGAACAGCGAGAACGGATAATAGTCGAGATGGAAATGCAGGATGTCGAATTCCTCGTCGTCGCATTTCTGTCGCACCCGCTCCAGCATCACCATGTGCAACGCATTGGGATCGCGTACCGATCCGTCAAGGCGTAACGCCTTCGGCCAGGTTGCGTCGAGTTTCGCCGAGGTTTGTGAATCGCCACTGGCGAACAGGGTGACGTCGTGTCCCAGCGCGACCAGTTCTTCGGTCAGCCAGTGTACCACGCGTTCGGTTCCGCCATACAGCTTGGGGGGAACAGCTTCCGTCAGCGGAGCAACCTGCGCAATGCGCATCTATTCGCCTCCTGTTGTGTATAAGCGTTGAACAAACGCTCCCTGGCGGTGTTGGCGTGGGAATACCGAGTCGGGAACGTTCTCGCATGTGCGAAGTTCCCTTGTGGACGCATAGTTCTTCCACACCATGGTCTTGCTGATGACACCCGGCCCGATCAGGTTCCGTCGTCGCTATTGCTGAGGGATGGAAATGGTTGGGAGTCCGGGTTTGTTTCGACTGGCGTACCTTCGCGAGGAGCGCGCAGCAGACAGAACAGCTAAAGGCAATCAATGGCAATCGAAGCCGTGACTCAGTTTTCCAGGATCCGTGAGACCGAAGCGGTCCAGGAGTCGCCGTTCTACATCCCGATGACCGGGCCGGCGTCGAGGCCGCGGCGTTCGCTCAAGCATGACGATACTTTCATCGTGCTCGACAGCCATGGCGATATCGGCGCGTCCGCCGGCGGGCCCGACGGCCTGTTCAATGCCGACACCCGCTACCTCGCCCGGCTCGAACTGGTGCTGGACGAAGTACAGCCACTGCTGCTCGGCTCCAATCTGCGCGACGATAATTCGGCGCTCACCATAGATCTCACCAATCCTGACGTCTACAAAGGCGACCGGATCGTGCTGCAGAAGGACATGCTGCACATCGTGCGGACGATCTTCTTGTGGCGCGGAACCTCGTATCAGCGGATAGGCGTGCGCAACCACGGCGACCGCCCGGCGAGCTTCGATCTGACGCTGCTGTTCGACAATGATTTCGCCGATCTGTTCGAAGTTCGCGGCGAACGCCGCCCGCGCCGGGGTATCGCCTCCAGCAAGGTGGAAGGCGCCGCTGATGTGACGCTGGACTATCGCGGGTTGGACGGCGCCGCGCGGACGACCGGGCTGCACTTCGAGCCGGCTCCCGCAAAGCTTTCGGCCAATGCGGCAATGTACCATTTCGAGCTCGCGCCCCAGCAGGTGACCTCGCTGTTCATCGCGGTCTCCTGCAACAAACCTCTGATGCACAAGCCGGCGCCGTTCTTTCGCGGGATGCTGGCGCACCGACGCGAAATGCGCCGTTCGAGCGCGGGCGCAACCTCTACCGAGACCTCCAACAACATCTTCAATGAGGTGCTGTGCCAGGCGATGGCCGATCTCAACATGCTGATGACGGAAACGCCGCAGGGCCGATATCCCTATGCGGGGATTCCCTGGTACTCGACGACTTTCGGCCGCGACGGCCTGATCACCGCGATGCAGATGCTCTGGGTCGACCCGCGGATCGCGCGCGGCGTGCTGAGGCGGCTGGCCTACCACCAGGCAAAGTCGGTCGATCCGCTCGCCGATGCCCAGCCCGGCAAGATCCTGCACGAAATGCGCGGCGGCGAGATGGCGGCGCTGCGCGAGGTGCCGTTTGCGCAGTATTACGGCAGCGTCGATTCGACGCCGCTGTTCGTGCTGCTGGCCGGTCTATATGTCGAACGGACCGGCGACGAAGAAACACTGGCCGAGTTGTGGCCCGCGATCGAAGCCGCGCTGCACTGGATCGACGGTGCGGGCGATCCTGACCGGGACGGCTTCGTCGAATATCAGCGTGCCTCCGAACAGGGGCTCGCCAATCAGGGCTGGAAGGATTCCTACGATGCGATCTTTCATGCCGACGGACAGCTCGCCGAAGGCTACATCGCGCTAGCCGAAGTGCAGGGCTATGTGTTTGCCGCCAAGCAGTTGGCCGCGCGCTGCGCCCTGCGTATGGGGCTCGTTGAAAAGGCCGGCCAGCTTGTGATCGAGGCGCAGGAACTGGCCGCGCGATTCGAGCAGGCGTTCTGGTGCGAGGAGCTCGGCACCTATGCGCTCGCGCTCGACGGCGCCAAGCGCCAGTGCAAGGTGCGAACCTCCAATGCCGGACAGTTGTTGTTTACCGGCATCGCGCGGCAGGACCGCGCCCGCAAGGTCGCCGCCGATTTGATGCGACCGCACTTCTTCACCGGCTGGGGCATTCGCACCGTGGCGCGCGGCGAAGCGCGCTACAATCCGATGTCCTATCACGACGGCTCGATCTGGCCGCACGACAATGCGCTGATCGCGCTCGGGCTGGCGCGCTACGGACTGAAGCACTCGGTCGAGCATCTGTTCAAGGGCCTGTTCGACGCCGCGAGCTACATGGATTTGCGGCGGCTGCCGGAACTGTTTTGTGGGTTTCAACGCGAGAAGCGGCGCGGGCCGACGCTTTACCCGGTCGCCTGCGCGCCGCAGGCCTGGGCGAGTGCTACGCCGTTCACCTTGCTGGAGGCGGCGCTCGGTCTGGAATTCGACGTCCAGCGCGGCGAAATCCGCCTGCGCGATCCCCGCCTGCCGGCTTTCCTCAACGAGGTGGTGCTGCGCGATTTGCGGCTCGGTCCGTCGAGCGTCGATCTTCGTATCCGCCGCTACGGCGAGGAGGTGTCGCTAGAGGTGATGCGCACCCGCGGCCAGATTCAGGTGTCGATCGTGCTGACCCATTGAAAGCTGCGAAACGCACGCTGATCAGGTGCGCTCACGCGTCCATATTGTGCAGGCGCTGGCGGTTGCGGAGCAAGATCTGGCGGGCGCCGGAGAATCCCAGCACGCCCTGGGCCTGCAGCTGCGAAAGCGCGCGCGACACCGTTTCCAGCGTCAGGCCGAGATAATCGCCGATGTCGCGGCGGCACATCGGCAACGCCATCATGCCGGCGACCGCCAGCCGGCGATCCATTTCCAGAAGGAAGGTGGCGACCTTCTCCATCGCGGTCTTGCGCCCGAGCAGCAGCATGTGATCCTCGGCGTGCCTGAGGTCGCCGGCGGTGATGGTCCAGAGATTGCGGGCGACCTTGACGTCGAGGCCTGCGGCCTGTTCGAGGCTGCGGCGCTTGACCAGACGCACGGTGGTACCAATGATGGCTTCGGCCGCCAGCCGATGGACGGAGCCGAGTTCCAGCCCGAAGACGTCGCCCGGCAGATGGAATGCGCCGATCTGGCGGCGCCCGTCGGACAGCAGCTTGTAGCTGCGGACGGCGCCCGAGATCACCTGGTAGACATATTCCGCGGGCTCGTCCTCGCCGTAGATCTCCTCATCCTTCTGGTAGCTGAATTCGGTGGCGATCAGGCCGGCATAGCCGGTGACCGCGCCGAACTGGTCGATGGTTGCATGTACAACCGGGCCGATGCGGTTTGCGATGGCGGAAGGTGGGAGGATCTGGGTGAGCATGGTCATCTCCTTGCGGCGGATGGCCATTGCTACGCGGGATCATCGAAGCTGGAAATTTCGGGCGATATCTTAAGGAGGTTTACCTACGTACTATACCGGAGGTCAGTGTCCGGGGCCGTCCTGGCGGTCCTGGCCGTCCTGGATCGCACCCCGAATACGGGTCACAAGGCTTTCATCCAGCAGCGGTTTCAGCAGAACATCGTGCACCCCCGCGGCCACCGCCCGCGCTGCGATGTTCTCGTCGGGGTAGCCGGTAATCAGGATGATCGGTGCCGCCATGTCGCGGTTGCGCAGGCGCCTCGCCAGATCGATGCCGTTCATGTCGGGCATCTTGTAGTCGATCACAAAGCAGTCCACGTCGCTTGAACGGGAGGCATTGAGCAGGGCCGAACCGTTCCGGAAGGTCCGGACCTTGAATCCGTCCGATTCAAGCAGAAACCGCAACGAGCCGAGCACATCGGCGTCGTCGTCGACGACATAGATGATTGGATTCGCGGGTATCGGCATCATGAGACCCCCACCCACCGAGTACAGAGCTGTCTGGTTCATGGTGCCAGCTAACACCCGTTTCCGATGTCGCGGTTTGATTTAGCTCAATCGTTCAGCAGGCCGGCCCGCATCGCCAGCCGCACCAGTTCCGAGAGGCTGTTGGCCTGCATCTTGGTCATGACATTGGCCCGGTAGACCTCGATGGTGCGGGGGCTGATGTCGTAGTCGCGGGCAATCAGCTTGTTGGAAAGCCCGGCGATCAGGCCGTCCATGACCTGGCGCTCGCGCGGGCTGAGCGTCGCCACCCGCGCCGCGATCTCCTGGGTGACCACCTCGCTCCTGGCGGCCGGCTCCGCCTGCCGGATCGCTGCCTCGATCATCCCGATCAGCCGGTCGTCCTCGAACGGCTTTTCGAGAAAATCGACCGCGCCGAGCTTCATCGCCTCGACGGCGAGCGGGACATCGCCATGGCCGGTCATGATCAGGATGGGAAACGGGCTTTGGCCGGCTTTCATGCGCTTCAGAAACTCGATTCCGTCGATGCCCGGCATGCGCACATCGGAGACCACACAGCCGAATTCGAGACCCGGCAGGACATCGAGAAAATTCTGGGCGGTTTCGAACAGCGTGACGTTGAAGTCGGCGGATTCCAGCAGGAAGTTCAGCGAATCCCGCATCGCCTCGTCGTCGTCGATGACATAGACCCTCCCCTTGTTCGACATCTGTCAGCTCTCGTTGTCTGCTGCGGGCAACGTGAAGCGAAACGTCGCGCCACCAGCGGCATTGCTTTCGGCCCACATCCGGCCGCCATGGGCTTCGATAATCGAACGGCTGATGGAAAGTCCCACCCCCATCCCGGTGTCTTTCGTCGTGAAGAAGGTCTGGAACAGATTGGGCTTGACGTCGTCGTGGAATCCCGAACCGGTATCGGACACCTCGATTTCGACCATGTCGTCCGCCGCCCCGGTGTTCCTGACGATCAACACCCGCCGCTGCGATTGTGCCATCGCCTCCAGCGCATTGCGAAACAGATTGACCAGCACCTGCTGGACCTGGACCCGATCCGCCAGCACCAGGTCGAACTCGGGATCGAGATTGAAACGAAGCTGAACGTTCTGTTCGCGGGCGCCGGTCAGGCCGAGTGCGCCGGCCTCTTCAATCAGCTTGGAAAGACTTTCGACGCGCTTCTCGGATTCGCCGCGCGAGACGAAATCGCGCAGACGCCGGATGATCTGGCCGGCGCGCAGCGCCTGCTCGGCGGCGCGGTCCATCGCGCTTTCGATTTTTGGCGTATTGGGATCGGCGCTGCCGGCCAGCAGCCGGCGCGAGCCCTTCATGTAGTTGCTGATGGCGGCGAGCGGCTGGTTGAGCTCATGCGCCAGCGCCGACGCCATCTCTCCCATGGCGCTCAGCCTGGAGACGTGGACCAGCTCGGACTGCAGTTCCTGCAGCCGCGCCTGGGTTTGCTGGTGCTCGGTGAGGTCGCGCACGAAACCGGTGAAGTAGGGCTCGCCGCCGGACTGCATCTCGCCGATCGACAGATGCATGGGAAAGGTGGTTCCGTCCCGGCGCTTGCCGGTCACGATCCGGCCAATGCCGATGATGTGCCGCTCGCGGGTGGACTGGTAGCGGGCGAGATAGCTGTCGTGGCGCGTCCGGTCCGGTTCGGGCATCAGCATGCTGACGTTCTGTCCGATGGCTTCGTCCTCGGAATAGCCGAACTGCCGCTCGGCGGCGGTAGAGAAGAATTGCATGATGCCATGTCCGTCGATGACGATCATGGCGTCCGGCACCGTGTCGAGAATGGAGCGGAGGTGATTCTCCCGGGTCCTCAGCGTCTCCTCGAGTTGCTTTTCTCCGTTGATATCGAACGCAATGCCGCTGACATGACGTGCGACACCGGCCTCGTCCCTGACCACGCCGCCGCGCTCGCGGATCCATTGACCGTGTCCGGACGGCGTGCCGACCCTGAAGGAGATGTCGAAATTGCCGCCGAACTCGGTAACCCGCGCGATCTCCCGTTCGGTGCGCTCACGATCCCGGGGTTCGAGCAGCGAAAGAAACAGATCGTAGCTGACGGCCTCGCCCGGCGGGATTCCGAAAAGGATTCGCGTCGTATCGGACCATTCCAGCTCCCGGGTTGCGAGATTGAAATCCCAGGTTCCGACGCCGAATCTCTCGATTCCAAGCCGGAAATGCTCCTTGCGGGCCGGATCGTCGGATGGCGATTGAGTTCTGCCGGTCACGTTACAGCCTTCGCCTTCCATCGATCCCACATCACGCCGCCGGCGCAGCACACCGTATATTTTTCCCGGTGTCTTGCCAAATCCCGCGAGGGCGGTCTCCCGGCCAATGCCGGACCTTGATCTATCTCATCTCGCGCTCCGGTCCCCGGGTCTAGAAAGGCCGGCATCGTGGCAGTGGAGAGATTGAATGAGCTACGCGACCGTCATGGTCTGTCTGGCGCTGGACCAGCCGAACGAGGCTCGTCTCGAGGCCGCCTGCGGGATCGCGGAGCGATTTGACGCAGGCGTCGTCGGGATCGCGGCATCGCAGTTCAGCCCGCCGCTTTACTTCACCTCGGGAGAGCAGGCCCAGAATCTGATCGACCAGGGCCAGGCGGCGCTGAAAAGCCGCATGGCGGAGCTCGAGGCGCAATTCTTCGGAGCGGCAGGAAAACGAGCCAGGTCAGTCGAATGGCGCAGCGCCATCGACGTTCCGGTTCGATATCTGCTGCAGCAGGCGCGTTGCGCCGACATCATCGTCAGCGGCGGACCTAGCGATGCGTTTTCGGATCCCTTCCTGCGGGCCAGCCCGAAAGATCTGGTGATGCAGGCCGGACGGCCGCTGCTCGTTGTGCCCGACACCGTCACCTTGCTCGACCTGCGCAGCATGCTGGTGGCGTGGAAGGACACCCCCGAGGCGAGGCGGGCGATCGTCGATTCGCTGCCGCTGCTGCGCAAGGCCGAGGACGTCACCATCGCGGAAATCGTGGAAACGGATGACAGCCGTCCGGAGGCGATTTCGCGGGCGCGCGATGTCGTGGCCTGGCTTTCGCGTCACGGTATTGTCGCCCGCGAACTGGTTCCGGAGAAAAACGGCGACCGCGACGTCGCGGCTCAATTGGACCGAATCGCCGCCGACGTCGGCGCCGGCGTCATTGTGGCGGGCGCCTATGGCCATTCCAGGTTTCGCGAGCTGGTTCTCGGCGGCATGACCCAGCATCTCATCACCCAGACCGCGCGCTGCGTGCTGCTGTCGCACTAGAGAGCGTTACCACAACCCCCGGAACGATCGGATCGCGCCTTGTATCAATTCCTCGAGCAAACCGTCGCCGGCAACATGACGCGCACCGTGAAGACGGTGACGCGCGGGCTCACGATGCGCGAACTCGGCGATATGTTCGAATACGACGATTTCAACGCCTATCCGGTCGAGGACGATGGCCAGATCGTCGGCCTCGTCACCAAGTTCGACGTGCTGAAGTGCTTTGCCTTTACGCCCAACCAGATGGTTCCGCGCTACGACGACCTGATGAATCGCACCGTCGCCGACATCATGACCTCCGAGTTCATTTACGTTCGTTCCGACACCAAACTGACGCGGGTGCTGCAACTGATGGTCGAGCATCGTTTCCGCAGCGTTCCCGTGATCGACAGCGGCCATCGGCTGGAGGGCATGATCGCCCGCGGCGATATCCTCAGGGCGCTGAAGGCGTGTGCCGGCGGCAGCGACTGAGTCTGCAGGTATTGCTGCCGTGAGCACCGGGAAGCGGGCTCAACCCGCCTTGACCGGATCGACGTCGTCCGGAGCGATCATATAGAGCCCGGACATCGGGTCGACCCAGCACAGATGGTCGTGGACCTTTTTCACCCCGGTCACGTTCTCCGCGGCGACGATGGATGCCTGCCGGGATCGCTCGTCGATAACGATGCCGCCGAGATGGACGATGCCGTCGCGGACGACGATGTTGAGGCTCTGCGGGCACCAGGCGTTCTTGTGAAGCGTGTCGATGATGCGATTGCGGATGTGATCGTCATCGGCCGTGGGATCCGGGATCGCGCGCGCAAGGCTCGCCACCGCCTGCAACAGGTTGGCACGCGATACGATACCGACGATACGGTCCCCGCGCATCACCGGCAGGCGCTTGACGTGATTCTTTTCCATCAACGCGACGATTGCCTCGAGCCTTGTATCCTCCGTGACGGTGAGCGGCTCCGGCGTCATGACCTCGGCCACCTTGCGGCCGTGCTCGTGCACGAAATCGGCTGCGGCCTGGCCCGGACCGAGAATGAAGGCCAGGAAACGTCCGTGTTTCCGTTGCGTGCCGAGTTCGCTGCGGCGAATGAAATCGCCTTCCGAGACGATGCCGACCAGCTTCCCGGCTCCGTCCACCACCGGTAGCCCGCTGATGTGCCGCCGCAGCATGGTGGTGGCGGCCTCTGCGATCGTGGTCTCCGGTGTGACCGTGATCACGGGTCGGGTCATGATCTGATGGGCGCGCATGACGGCCTCCGCAGCTGAATTTCGCCCTGAAAAGGTACTGCAGTGGGGAAAGACGGCCTTGATCGACATCAATGGCGGCCGGTGCCCGCATTGATGCAACTCAAGCTGCCGGCCTGGTGCGCGAGCTAAATTCGCCAATGCGATTAAACAAGGAACAAGCCATGACAGAGGTTTCCGCACGAGATACCGGAATCGGCCAGCCGGCGGCTGATGCAGCTGCACGATTCTCCGACGCCAGCAAGGATGCTCTCCACTTGATGATGGGCGTACAGACGGCGATGCTTCAGGAAATGGCGTTTGCCGGCCATGAGATGTTCGACCGTGCGCAAACCGAGATGCATCTGTTCGCCGAATTTTCCTCGAAGATCGCCAGCGCCCACAGCGTCGGTGACATCAGGACGATGTGGGTGGAATGCAGTCGCCATCAGCTCGACTATATCCGTCGCGACACCGACCGGCTCCTCCGGCATGGCGAGCAGATGATCGAAACGGCCACGAAACTGTTCGGCAGTCGGTCGCAGAACTGAAGCGTGGCCGGGACCCGATGTGCTAGAGGTGCGATACCGAGACGATGCGATAGGTATGCATCCTGTCGGCCTCGTTGATCGAGACGTATTCACCGGTCACGAAGCACTCGTCGGCGAAGTGAAAGCCGGTCTCGTCCGGCATATCGGCTGCAGCAAGATAGCGGAATGCCCAGCCGCCGCCCGAGCGATGGACCAGCTGGCCCGACTGATGGTCGCGGTCCGGCCGCAGTCGCACCACCCGGCATGCCTCACGGTGTTCCCGCCAGAGGCCCGGATCGATGCGGCCGTCGGCGTCGAGGGGCGCGATGAGGATGTAGGCCACAGCCGCATCGCCCTCGGGATGGCCGGGTTCGCGAGCGAGCTCAAGGCGGATCTGGCGAAACTGCGCCGGAAGCGAGGCATTCAGGATCGGTTTTGGATGAGTGTTTGGCATATCAGGGAAACTCCTTGGTGGTCGATTTGAAGGTGGTCGATTTGAAGCCTTGCGGCCATCAGCGATTACTTCGACTGGGCCGCCGATGCGGGAGCCGAGGGCGCCGTCCGCGTCTTCAGACTTCGGATGATGAGGGTGATCAGCGGGACGATCAACGATGGCAGCACGCCATTCAGGGGATGCTGGATCATGCCGCTAAGCTGCGACTGCAGTGCCCGCGCCTCGACCTGTAAGGCCGCGACCGAAGTCTCATGAATTTCAGTGGCGAGCGCCAGTTCGCGGCCCGCCGGCGCCCTTGAGGCGAAAACGAACAACGCTGCGGCGATCGCAAAATCGATGGCACCGAGAATGGCCGCGGCGGATATCGCGCTCCAGATCTGGACCAGCGCGAAATAGGCCGATAGCTCCAGCATCATCAAGCCGAATCCTGCGATCAGGGCAGCGAGAGCCTTGAGCCCGAGACCGGCGAGCATGTGCCGCATCCGGATATCGGCAATGATCCGGTCGGTGCGCCAAAGCACCCGCAGGTTCGTCAGTATGCTCTCGATGTTCACCTTAGTGCCTCCTCAGCATGAAGCCGACAACGACGCCAAGGGCGAACGCCGAGGCGAGTGACGTGATCGGCCGATCCGAAACGAAATGCGCGACCTGCTCTTCCTGCTCGCTGAGAGTTTCGCCGAGTTCCTCCAGCGCGGTCCTGATCTGATCGGCAAGCGCCTCAGCGCGTGTCCTGGAGGTGTCGACAATTCCTTCGCTTGCCGTATCGAACAGCCGCGACACGTCGGCCTTGAGTGTACGCAGCTCTTCTGCAAGCTCGCCTGAATCGAACATCGATCTCGTCCTCGCTGGCATATCCTGCTAGATTTTATGCGGAGTCGCCGCGACGCCGTTGATCTGCGTCAAGCGCCGAACCGGAGGGCGGGCCCTTGAGGCAGGTCAATTCGATCGCCGTGCGGCGTGTCTAGAAACATGCGCGCATACAAAGGATACGGAACTTGGTGACTGCACCCGAACTGACCGCCATGCCATCGGGCGATGTGCTCGAGTTGCGCCCTGCCGGATCCTGGACCGCGGCCAATGTGACGATGCTGGAGGCGCTGTCCGACGGCGTTGCGCCGCAGCTCGATCGGTCGAACGCGATCAAGCTGGACCTGGCCGGCCTGCGCGAACTCGATACGCTGGGGGCCTGGCTGCTGGAGAAGATGTCACGACGGGCGTCGTCGGCCGGTCACCCCGTCGAGCTGGTTGGCGTTGCCGACAACTATGCCGGATTGATCGAAGAGGTGCGTCAGGTCAATCGCCGCAATCCGGCGCCGGTGATCGCGCTGAATCCCGTGGTGGCCAAGGTGAACGATGTCGGCCGTTCGGCCATCAGTGCGACGGAAGACGTGTCGGTCTTCCTGCAGATGCTGGGCTCGCTGTTCATGGCCCTCGTCGGCGTGCTGCGCCGCCCTCGATCGCTGCGGCTGACATCGCTGGTCTACCAGCTCTACCGGGTCGGCTGGCAGGCGATACCGATCGTCGTGCTGATCACCTTCCTGATCGGCGCCATTATCGCGCAGCAGGGCTTCTTCCATTTCCGCAAGTTCGGCGCCGATTCCTATGTCGTCGACATGGTCGGCATTCTGGTGCTGCGTGAGCTCGGTGTGCTGATCGTCGCCATCATGGTCGCCGGCCGCTCCGGTAGCGCCTACACCGCCGAGCTCGGTTCGATGAAAATGCGCGAGGAGATCGATGCCCTCTCGACCATGGGCCTCGATCCGGTCGAGGTGCTGATCCTGCCGCGCATCATCGCACTGGTACTGGCGCTGCCGATCCTCAGCTTCATTGGATCGATGGCGGCGCTCTACGGCGGCGGCCTCGTGGCGCAGTTCTACGGCGGCATGGAGCCGCCGATCTACATTGCGCGTCTGCACGAAGCCGTATCCGTCACCCACTTCCAGGTCGGAATTCTGAAAGCGCCATTCATGGCGCTGGTGATCGGCATTGTCGCCTGCAGCGAGGGCCTGCGGGTGAAGGGCAGCGCCGAGTCGCTCGGAAAGCAGACCACGACTTCGGTGGTGAAGTCGATATTCCTGGTGATCGTGCTCGACGGACTGTTTGCGATCTTCTTTGCATCGATCGGAATGTGACGATGCAGGAAGTTGCGCCGCAGTTCGCGATTCGCGTTCACGACCTAGTGGTCGGATTTGGAAAAAGGGTCGTGATCGATCGTTTGTCGCTGGACGTCCGCAGGGGCGAAATACTCGGCCTGGTGGGCGCCTCGGGCGGCGGCAAGTCGGTGCTGATGCGAACCATCATCGGCCTGATTCCGCGGCAGAGCGGAGAGATCGAGGTAATGGGCTCGATGATCGGCGGCGCGCGCGATCAGGTCACCCAGGCTGCCGCCGGAAAATGGGGCATCCTGTTCCAGCAGGGCGCGCTGTTTTCCTCGCTCACGGTGCGGCAGAACATCCAGTTTCCCTTGCGCGAAAACCTGGTGCTGTCGCAGGCGCTGATGGACGAGATCGCGACCGCGAAGCTCGAAATGGTCGGGTTGACGCCGGAGGATGGCGACAAGTTTCCAGCCGAATTGTCCGGCGGCATGACCAAGCGCGTGGCGCTGGCCCGGGCGCTAGCGCTCGATCCCGCGATTGTTTTTCTCGACGAGCCGACCTCCGGTCTGGACCCGATCGCGGCGGGCGATTTCGACGCTCTGATCAAGACATTGCAGAAAACGCTGGGGCTGACGGTGTTCATGGTCACCCATGATCTCGCCAGCCTCAATACCGTCTGCGACCGCGTGGCGGCGCTGGCGGACGGCAAGATCGTCGCCATCGGACCGATGCGCGACCTGCTTCAATCCGAGCACCCCTGGGTACGAGCCTATTTTCACGGCAAGCGCTCCCAGATGCTGCAACCCAAAGCGAGTTAACGATGGAAACCCGCGCTCCCTTCGTCGTCGTCGGCGCCTTCGTCCTGGCCGCTATCGTCGCCGTATTCGGCTTCATCTACTGGCTGCACAATTCCGGCGGGATCGGTCCGCGCACGACCTATCACGTCCAGTTCGAAGGCTCGGTGCCGGGGCTGCTGGTCGGCGCCGGCGTGCTCTTCAACGGCATCCGGGTCGGTGAGGTGACGGATCTGGCGCTCGCGCCGGATAATCCGCGCCGCGTCAATGCAACGATCTCGGTGGCCACGACGACGCCGGTGCGATCCGACACCAGGGTCGGGCTGGAATTCCAGGGCCTGACCGGCGTGCCCGTCATTGCGCTGGAAGGCGGCACCCTGCTGGCGAATACCGGTGCGGTGCCGACCCTGATTGCCGAAGCCGGCGCGGGCCAGAGCATGACCCAGGCCGCACGCGATGCCTTGCGCAAGGTGGATTCGGTGCTGACGGAAAATTCCGAACCGCTCAAGAAGACCATTGCCAATCTGCAGACCTTCACGGATGGGCTCGCGCGCAATACCGGTAAACTCGACAGCATCATCGTGGGTCTGGAAAAGCTCACCGGCGGCGGCGCGCCTGCGCAAAAGATCACCTATGATTTGCGTGCGCCGGAGAATCTCGGATCGGCACGCAAAACCCTCACGGGCCAGCTGGCGATCCCGGAGCCCACAGCCGTTGCGATGCTGTCGACGCAGCGCATGTTGTTCTCGCCGGCGGGGGACTATCCGGCATTTGCGGAAGTTCTCTGGGCCGACAGCATTCCAAAGCTGCTGCAGGCCCGGTTGATCGAGAGCTTCGAGAATTACGATATTGCGCATGCCCCGTTGCATGCGTCGGATATCGGACAAGCCGACCATCAGCTCCTGATCGACGTCAGGCGCTTCCGGATCGCGGTCGATGCCGGGCCTGCGGCGGAGATCGGGTTGTCGGCGCGAATCGTCGACAAGGGCGGAAAGGTCATCGCCTCGCGCCTGTTCGAGGCAAGTCAGAAGTTCGACAAGCTCGAGCCGGCGGCAGCTGTCGCCGCCTTCAACGATGCGTTCGGTCGAATCGCCACGGATATGATCGCATGGACCGTGCAGGCGCTGTAGGCACAGCAGCGGCATCCCCGATCGTTCATGCGATCGACTTTGGTCCAAGGCCACCAGGCAAATTGATCTCGATCAAATTGGTTGCGGCGGGATCATGGTTTTTGGCTCTCGTATCCTCACGAGAGATTCCACATGAGCCAGGCCCCCAACGCGAAGACCATGACGACAGGTGAAAGCGGCTTGACGCTGGTGTTCGCCGCCGCCGCCTTTCTCTGCATGATAGGTGCGGCAAAAGCGCTCGATGCGGCCTTCGCATTCCATGCCTCCCTCAGCGCCGCTGCCAGTCTGGCGGCGGTTTTTGCCATTATGAACCGGTATTACGACCGGCCGGCGGCGCTGCCGCCGCAGGAAATCAACGGCCGGCCCAACTATAATATGGGCCCGATCAAGTTTGCCGCCGTGGCTTCGGTGTTCTGGGGCATTGCCGGATTCACTGTCGGGCTGATCATTGCCTGCCAGCTGGCGTGGCCGGCGCTCAACTTCGACCTGCCGTGGACCAGCTTCGGCCGGCTCAGGCCGCTGCATACGTCGGCGGTGATCTTCGCGTTCGGCGGCAATGTACTGATCGCGACCTCATTCTACGTGGTGCAGAAGACCTGCCGGGCGCGTCTCGCCGGCGATCTTGCGCCGTGGTTTGTCGTGCTCGGCTATAATTTCTTCATCGTGATCGCGGGCACCGGCTATCTGCTCGGCGTCACCCAGTCGAAGGAATATGCCGAGCCGGAATGGTATGCCGATCACTGGCTGACCATCGTCTGGGTAGTTTATCTGCTGGTGTTCCTGATGACGCTGGTGAAGCGCAAGCAACCGCACATCTTCGTCGCCAACTGGTTCTATCTTGCCTTCATCGTCACCATCGCCGTACTGCATCTCGGCAATAACCCCGCTTTGCCGGTGTCGGTGTTCGGCTCCAAGTCCTACATCGCCTGGGGCGGCGTGCAGGATGCCATGTTCCAGTGGTGGTACGGACACAACGCGGTCGGCTTCTTCCTGACGGCCGGCTTCCTCGCCATCATGTACTACTTCATCCCGAAGCGCGCCGAGCGGCCGATTTATTCCTATCGGCTGTCCATCATCCATTTCTGGGCCCTGATCTTCCTCTATATCTGGGCCGGCCCGCATCATCTGCACTACACGGCGTTGCCGGACTGGGCCCAGACGCTGGGTATGACCTTCTCGATCATGCTGTGGATGCCGTCATGGGGCGGCATGATCAACGGGCTGATGACGTTGTCGGGCGCTTGGGACAAGCTTCGCACCGATCCCGTGCTGCGCATGCTCGTGGTGTCCGTCGCCTTCTACGGCATGTCGACTTTCGAAGGTCCGCTGATGTCGATCAAGGTGGTGAACTCGCTCAGCCACTATACTGACTGGACCATCGGTCACGTCCACTCCGGTGCGCTGGGCTGGGTCGGCTTCGTCTCGTTCGGCGCGCTCTACTGCCTGGTTCCCTGGCTGTGGGACCGCAAGGGGCTCTACAGCCTGAAGCTCGTCAACTGGCATTTCTGGATCGCGACGATCGGTATCGTCCTCTACATCTCCGCGATGTGGGTGTCGGGGATCCTGCAGGGACTGATGTGGCGTGCCTACAACTCGCTCGGCTTCCTCGAATACTCCTTCATCGAGAGTGTCGAGGCGATGCATCCCTTCTACATCATCCGCGCAGGAGGCGGGGCGCTGTTCCTGATCGGCGCGTTGATCATGACCTATAATCTCTGGATGACCGTGCGATCAGGCGAGGCGGAAGTGCCGTCGTCCGCCGCTCTTCAGCCAGCCGAATGAGGAGCGATCGAATGTCTTTCTGGAAACGGCATCAAATTTTCGAAAAGAACTCGATCGTTCTGATCGCGGGTATTCTTGTGGTCATCGCCGTCGGTGGCCTCGTCGAGATAACCCCGCTGTTCTACCTGAAGAGCACGATCGAGGTGGTCGATGGCGTCAGGCCGTATACGCCCCTGGAACTGACCGGACGCAACATCTACGTCCGCGAAGGTTGCTATCTCTGCCACTCGCAGATGATCCGGCCGCTGCGCGACGAGGTCGAGCGCTACGGACACTTCTCGCTGGCGGCCGAAAGCATGTACGACCATCCGTTCCAGTGGGGATCGAAGCGGACCGGGCCCGATCTGGCGCGGGTTGGCGCGAAGTATTCCGACGAATGGCATGTCACCCATCTGGTCAATCCGCGCGCCATCGTTCCGCAATCGGTGATGCCCGGCTACCCGTTCCTGGCCGAGACCGAAGTTGACGTCGCGGGGATGGCGGGTCATCTGCGGACCAGCCGTCTGGTCGGCGTGCCCTATTCGGATGACCAGATTGCCAATGCCGTTGCCGATCTGAAGGCGCAGGCCGATCCTGACAATCCCGGCGTCGACGCCTTTACAAAACGCTATCCGAAGGCGGTGGCGCGCAACTTCGACGGCAAGGCCGGGATTCCGACCGAAATGGACGCGCTCGTCGCCTACCTGCAGATGCTTGGCACGCTCGTCGACTTCAAGCTCTACAACGAAAAAGCAAATCTCCGCTGAGAAGGCCCTCACGATGAAAGCAATCCTAACGGTCCAGAACATCACCTCCGATTTCGTCACGAGCTTCTGGACGCCGATCTTCGTCGGAATATTTCTTGCCATCGTGGTCTACGCCCTTTGGCCCCGCAACCAGGCGGCCTTCGACGAGGCGGCGCGAATCCCGTTGCGGGAGGAATGAGGAATCATGGCTGAACACAACGATATCGATCAGGTCACCGGTACCTCGACCACGGGCCATCAGTGGGACGGCATCAAGGAACTGAACACGCCGCTGCCGCGCTGGTGGGTAATCACGTTCTACATCACCATCGTCTGGGCGTTCGGGTACTGGATGGTGTATCCGGCATGGCCGCTGCTGACGAGCCACACCACGGGCCTTTTCGGATACTCGACCCGCGCCGACGTCGCTGTTGAACTCGCCAACCTGGAAAAGATACGCGGCGACAAAATGGTGAAGCTCGGGGCCGCGCCGCTGGCGGAAATCGTGAAGGATCCGGCGCTGCTGGCGCTGGCGCGCGCCAGCGGCAAGACCGTGTTCGGTGACAATTGCGCACCCTGCCATGGCAGCGGCGGCGCCGGCGCCAAGGGATACCCCAATTTGAACGATGATGAATGGCTGTGGGGCGGTTCGCTCGACCAGATCCTGAAAACGATCCAGTTCGGCATTCGTTCGGGGCATGCGAAAAGCCACGAAAGCGCCATGCTCGCCTTCGGCAAGGAGGGCGTGTTGAAGAAGGATCAGGTCGTCACCGTCGCCAATTACGTCCGCTCGCTTGCAGGCCTCCCAACCGCCAAGGGATACAACGCGGCTGAAGGCGGCAAGATCTTCGCCGAGAACTGCGCCGCCTGTCATGGCGACGTCGGCAAGGGCAACCAGGAACTCGGCGCGCCCGACCTCACCGACAAGATCTGGCTGTACGGTTCCGACGAAGCCATGCTGATCGAAACCATTGCCAATGGCCGGGCCGGCGTCATGCCAGCCTGGGTGGAGCGTCTCGACCCCTCCACCGTGAAGGCTCTGGCGGTCTACGTCCACTCGCTCGGCGGAGGAAAGTAACCGGGACAGCGGAGGCAGTCTGGCGCTTGTTTGAGGTGGATCAACCGCCTCTCCCGGGTTGAGCCTAGGTTCGCTTGTGAATGCGAGATCACTCCCTCCAATGAACAAGTCCGCACCGAT
This sequence comes from Bradyrhizobium sp., assembly GCF_030693485.1. Taxonomy (GTDB): domain Bacteria; phylum Pseudomonadota; class Alphaproteobacteria; order Rhizobiales; family Xanthobacteraceae; genus Bradyrhizobium. The sequence continues at coordinate 36,337 of NZ_JAUYAN010000114.1, forward strand.
CGAGCTGCAGAACGACGACGATGGGCCGCTGTATGTGGCCCAGAAAAAAGTCTATCCGCAGAGCGTCAAGGGTACCTTCCGCCGAATCAAATGGGGCCTGATGGCATTCTGCCTTGGGGTCTATTATCTGCTGCCGTTCGTGCGCTGGAACCGCGGACTGGGCGCCCCGGACCAGGCGGTGCTGGTCGATCTGCCCAACAGCCGCTTCTATTTCTTCTTCATCGAGCTATGGCCGCAGGAAGTCTACTATTTCACCGGGCTGTTGATCGTCGCCGCCCTGACGTTGTTCCTGATGAATTCGGTCGGCGGCCGCATCTGGTGCGGCTATCTCTGCCCGCAGACCGTGTGGACGGATCTGTTCTACGCCGTCGAGCGCTGGGTCGAGGGCGATCGCCGCGAGCGCATGCGCAAGGAAGCCGCGCGCGGCACCATGAAGCTGCAACGCTTTGCCGAGATCACGCTGAAGCACTCGATCTGGCTGATGATCGCCTGGTGGACCGGCGGCGCCTGGGTGCTCTATTTCAACGACGCGCCGACGCTGGTGATGCAGCTCGTCACTTTCCAGGCGCCGATGCTGGCCTATATCTGGATAGCGATCCTGACCGCGACGACCTATGTGCTGGCCGGGTTCATGCGCGAGCAGGTCTGCGTCTACATGTGCCCGTGGCCGCGGATCCAGGCCGCGCTGACCGATGAATGGGCGCTCAACGTCACCTATAAATATGACCGCGGCGAGAAACGCACCTCGCTGAAGAAGGCGAACGAATTGCGGGCGGCGGGCGAAACCGCCGGCGACTGCATCGACTGCTTCCAGTGCGTCGCGGTCTGCCCGACCGGTATCGACATCCGCGACGGTTCGCAGCTCGACTGCATCCAGTGCGGCCTCTGCATCGACGCCTGCGATACCGTGATGACGAAGATCGGCCGGGAAACCCGCCTGATCGGCTACGACAACGACGTCAACATCCATCGCCGCCAGGCCGGCAAGCCGCCGATCTACCGCATCGTGCGCCCCCGCACCGTCGTCTACTCTACGCTGATCGCTGGAGTCGGCGCGATCATGCTTTATGCGCTGATGACACGGTCGCTGCTCGATATCAACGTGTTGCACGACCGCAATCCGGTCGCGGTGAGACTTAGCGACGGATCGATCCGCAACGCCTATACGGTGCGCCTCCTGAACAAGCGCGGCTTCGACCGGGTCATCGCCATCGATATCGACGGCCCGGTCAACGCCACGATCCATGTCATTGGCGCCGATTCTGTAACGCCGGACCGTCCCATGATCGTGCTCGGACGGGATCAGACCACGGAGCTGAGAGTTCTGGTCACCGCGCCCGCCGAGAACAATCGCGAGAAATCCATACCGGTGCGATTCCGGGTCACCGATATCGGGCTCGGCGAGGTTACGTCGGCGACCGACAACTTCGTTTCACCATGAGCGCCCAGGAGTCTCGCATGAGCAGATTGCCCGTTTCTCCAAAGCCGCTGACCGGAGGCAAGGTTCTTGCAATGCTGATCGCCTTCTTCGGCGTCGTGATCGGGGTCAACATGATCATGATGAAGCTTGCGATCCAGACCATGCCCGGCACCGAGGTCGACAGCGCCTATACCGCAAGCCTCGCTTACGAGAAGGAGATCGTCAACGCCCAGGACCAGAACGCGCGAAACTGGAAGGTCGACGCCCAAATCGAGCGCGGCGCGGATGGCGGCGCGATGCTGCGGGTCGAGGCCAGGGACAATAGCGGCAAGCCGATATCGGGCCTGAAGTTTCAGGGCCGTTTCGAGCGTCCGACCGACCGGCGCGCCGATCAGCCGGTAGCGCTGGCGGAGATGGGGATCGGCATCTATCGCGGCAACGCGCCGCTGATCGCCGCCGGGCAATGGGACCTGGTGATCGAGGGCGTCGCGGCGGGAAAGCGGATGTTCCTGTCGAAGAACCGCGTGGTGCTTAACTAGGAAAGGCGACGTGATGCAGGCGACACGGGATTTTTCACATTACGTCAAGGACGCGGGCGCGGGCCTCTCGCATATCGATCTGGCGGTCGAGGGCGTCAGTTGCGCCGGCTGCATGTCGAAGATCGAGCGCGGCCTTTCGGCGCTACCCGACGTGACGCTGGCGCGCGTCAATCTGACCGACCGCCGTATAGCGCTGGAATGGAAGCAGGGCGCGCTCGATCCCGCTCGCTTTATCGACCGGCTGGCCGAGCTCGGATACAAGGCCTATCCGTTCGAAACCGCCGGCGCGGAAGCCGTCGAGGCCGAGCAATCGCGTTTTCTGCTGCGCTGTCTCGGTGTCGCGGCGTTCGCCACCATGAACGTGATGATGCTGTCGATCCCGGTGTGGTCCGGCAATGTCAGCGACATGATCCCAGAACAGCGCGATTTCTTTCACTGGCTGTCGGCGCTGATCGCGCTGCCGGCCGCGGCCTATGCCGGTCAGCCGTTCTTCCGCTCGGCCTGGAACGCGCTGAGCACGCGCAACGTCAACATGGATGTGCCGATCTCGGTCGGCGTCATCCTCGCGCTCGGCATGTCGGTGGTGGAAACCATCAACCACGCCGAACATGCCTATTTCGACGCGGCCATCATGCTGCTGACCTTCCTGCTGGTCGGTCGCTTTCTCGACCAGAGCATGCGGCGGCGAACCCGTGCGGTGGCGGGGAACCTGGCGGCGTTGAAGGCGGAGACCGCGACCAAGTTCGTCGGTCCCGATGAGATTTCGGAAGTGCCGGTGGCGGCGATCGATCCCGGCGATATCGTGCTGCTGCGGCCGGGCGAGCGTTGCGCGGTCGATGGCACCGTGATCGAAGGGCGATCCGAGATCGACCAGAGCCTGATCACCGGTGAAACCCGCCACGTCGTGGCCGAGCAGGGCACCGCGGTCTATGCCGGCTCGCTCAACATGACCGGCACGTTGCGGGTTCGCGTCTCCGCTGCGTCCGAAGGCACGCTGCTGGCGGAAATCACCCGGCTGCTCGACAACGCACTGCAGGCCCGCTCGCGCTATGTGCGCCTCGCCGACCGGGCATCCCGGCTGTATGCGCCGGTGGTGCATGCCACTGCGCTGCTGACGATCCTCGGCTGGGTGCTGTTCGGCGCGAGCTGGCACGATGCCATCGTCACCGGTGTGGCGGTTCTCATCATCACCTGTCCCTGCGCGCTCGGCCTTGCCATTCCGACGGTGCAGACGGTGGCGTCCGGCGCGATGTTTCGAGCCGGCGTGCTGCTCAATTCCGGCGATTCGATCGAACGGCTGGCCGAGGTCGACCATATCATCTTCGACAAGACGGGAACGCTGACGCTGCCCGAACTCGAAGTCGTCAACGCCGCGGGTATTCCCGAGGATGTGTTCAGGCTCGCCGGCCAGCTGGCGCTGGCCAGCCATCATCCGGTCGCCGCCGCGGTGGCGCGGGCTTCCAATGCGAAGGCGCCGCTGGCCGGCGCCGTCGAAGAGCCGGGGCAGGGCGTGCGCGCCACCCTGGGCGAAAGAGAATTGCGGCTTGGAAGGCCGTCGTTCTGCGCCGCCGAGCAATTAGCCAGCGACAGCCGGGATCTCGATCCGGAAGCCTCCATCGTTGCCTTCAGCGACGGCGAAAAAAGTTACGTTTTCTGCGTCCGGCAGGGATTGCGTCCGGATGCACAGGCGATGATATCGGCGCTGCAGCTTCGCAACATCAAGGTCGAAATTCTGTCGGGCGACCGCGAGCCCGCGGTGCGCGCCGCGGCGCGTGCGCTTGGCATCAACGACTGGCAGGCGGGCGTCACGCCGGCCGACAAGATCGCGCGGATCGAGCAATTGAAATCCCGGGGCCTCAAGGTGATGATGGTCGGCGATGGCCTGAACGACGCGCCGTCACTGGCGGCGGCGCATGTCTCTATGTCGCCGATCAGCGCCGCGCATCTCAGCCAGGCGACCGCCGACCTGGTGTTCCTCGGCAAGCCACTGGCCCCGGTGGTCGCGGCGATCGATTTCTCCCGCAAGGCGCTGCTGTTGATGCGGCAGAACCTCTGGCTCGCGATCGGCTACAACTTTCTGGCGGTCCCGATTGCGATCAGCGGAGTGGTGACGCCGCTGATCGCCGCCGCGGCGATGTCGGGCTCCTCGATCCTGGTCATGCTCAATGCGCTGCGCGCCCGCCGCGTCGCCGACAGGAGATCCTGATGGAGGTGCTCGTCTATCTCGTGCCGCTGGCGCTGGGGCTCGGGCTGGTCGGCCTGGTCGGATTTCTCTGGTCGCTGAAGAGCGGCCAGTATGACGACCTCGAGGGCGCGGCCTGGCGCGCTATCGCCGATGACGAGCCGGCGC
>NZ_JAUYAN010000281.1 GCF_030693485.1 Bradyrhizobium sp.
CGGCTCAGGACGCCGCGCGGCCCACCACTCAATTGCCGGAAATCACGGTGACCGCGCCCAGCCCGATCCAGCGGCGCACCGTCGCACCACGGACCCCTGCCCGCGTCGCGCGAACCGGCCCTGCCGTCGCCCGCGAACCAGCGGCGCAACCGGCGCCGGTCGCCGCCGCACCACAACAAGGCGTGCTGCCAATCGTGACCGACCAGTTTGCCACGGTCACGGTGGTGCCGAACGAGGAAATCCGCCGCTCGGGCGGCGCCACGCTCGGCGATCTCCTGTTTTCAAAGCCGGGCATTACCAGTTCCAGTTTTGCGCCCGGCGCTTCAACCCGGCCGGTCATCCGGGGCCTCGACGTCAACCGCGTCGGCATCGTCGAAAACGGCATCGGCAGCAACGGCGCTTCGGATCTCGGCGAGGATCATTTTGTCCCGATCGATCCGCTCGCGACCAACCAGGTCGAAGTGATCCGCGGACCCGCGACCCTGCGCTATGGATCGACGGCGATCGGCGGCGTCGTCAGCGCGACCAACAACCGGATTCCCGATGCCCTGCCCTCCTGCGCGGCGGCACCGTTCCAGAGCTATGGCCTGCCCGCCAAGGCTCCGCTCGCGAACGTACCCTCGCCGTCCTGCGTGACCGTGGAAACGCGAACGGCGGTCAACTCGGTCGATCGCGGTGTCGAAGCCGGCATCCTGCTCGATGCCGGCGCCGGCAATTTCGCGGTGCATGCCGACGCCTATGGCCGCAAGAGCAGCGATTACAACATCCCGGGCTATCCGTATCTGTTCGACCAGACCCGGCCGGTCAACGGCCGTCAGCCCAACTCGGCCGCGCAGGCATCCGGCGGATCGATCGGCGGCTCGTATATCTTCGACGGTGGATTCATCGGTGCTGCAATCACGCAGAACGATTCGCTGTATCATGTGCCCGGCATCGAAGCCTCCGACCACCGGGCCCGCATTGACGCGCGCCAGACCAAGCTCACGGCCAAGGGCGAATATCGGCCCGATGCCGCAGCGATCGAGGCGATCCGGTTCTGGGCAGGCACCACCGATTACAAGCACAACGAGGTCGCGCTCGCCGACGCCACCGATCCCACCTCATTGGGCGTCCGGCAAACCTTCACCAACAAGGAGCATGAGGGCCGCGTCGAGGTCCAGTTGATGCCGTTCAACGCACGCTTCGCGACGGTGACGACCGCATTGGGTCTGCAGGCGAGCCACCAGAAACTGACCGCATCGAGCCCCGACGATCCGGACTCCCCGCTCAACGGCCTGTTCGATCCCAACAAGAACACCAAGGTCGCCGGCTACGCGTTCAACGAATTGAAATTCACCCAGACGACCAAGGCGCAGATCGCCGGCCGCGTCGAGCGCGTCGATCTCACGGGAACAATGCCCTCCTTGATTCCCGAACTGTTCGACCTGGCCGCGAATCCCGGCGATATCGGCCCACCGACGGCGCGCAACCTGTCCTTTACGCCGAAAAGCGCCAGCGTCGGCCTGATCCAGGATCTGCCATGGGGCCTCGTCGCCAGCATTACCGGCCAATATGTGGAGCGCGCGCCCAAGCCCGCCGAGCTGTTTTCACGCGGCCCGCACGAGGCGACCGTCACGTTCGACATCGGCAATCCCAACCTCGGAATTGAAACCGCCAAATCCGTCGAGATCGGGTTGCGGCGGGCAACCGGACCGCTGCGGTTCGAAGCTACTGCCTACTACACGAAGTTCAACGGCTTTATCTATCGGCGCCTGACCGGCAACACCTGCGAGGACGTCGCCTGCGTCGGCCCGGCGGATCCGGCTTCTCCGCTCGAACTCAATCAGGCGATCTATTCACAGCGCGACGCCACCTTCCGTGGCGCCGAATTCCAGAGCCAGCTCGATATCGGCCAATTCCACGGCGGCATCTGGGGCATCGAAAGCCAGTTCGACGTCGTCCGCGCCACCTTCTCCGACGGCAGCAACGTTCCCAGGATTCCACCGGTCCGCGCCGGCGCCGGCGTGTTCTGGCGCGATGCGAACTGGCTGGCGCGGATCAACTACCTGCATGCCTTCACTCAAAGCGATATAGCCGTGATCGGCGAAACGCCGACCGCGGGCTATAATCTCCTGAAGGCGGAAATAAGCTACAAGACCAAACTCGATGCGAGCTGGTTCGGCGCCCGCGAGATGATGGTCGGCGTGGTCGGCAACAACCTGCTGAACGAGAGCATCCGCAATTCGGTGTCGTACAACAAGGACGAGGTCCTGCTGCCGGGCATCGGTGTACGGGCGTTTGCGAATCTGAAGTTTTGATCGAACTCTATCAACGTCATTGCGAGGAGCGCTTTTGTCCGCCGAAGCCCGCCTTCGGGCGAAGGCGGATGCGACGAAGCAATCCATGTTGCCTCACAAAGAAAGAATGGATTGCTTCGCTTCGCTCGCAATGAAGTTGATGGGTCAATCTCGTAGCCCGGATGGATCTGTCGGGCCGGCGCAATCCGGGACAGGTGCGTCAGTTGCGCAGAGGCCCCGGATTACGCCGTCGGCCCGCGCATTCGCGCGACCCGTTGGCTTCCATCCGGGCTCAGGTCACGTTCACTTCGCCAGGCTCCAGTCCGGCCGGATCAAACCGGAGACATCGGTGAAGGCGCCTTCGACGAGTTCAGCCACGAGAAGGCGGCTGTAGTCGACCGGGCCGGGCATGGTGGCCCGTCCCTTCGGGACCGGCTTGAAACCGACGCGGCTGTAATAGGCTTCGTCGCCGACCAACAGCACCAGGCGATGCCCCTTGGCCCTGGCGTCATTCAATGCGCGATCCAGCAGCTTGCGGCCGACGCCGCGGCTGCGGAACGGCGGTTCGACCGTCAGCGGCCCCAGCAGCAAGGCCCTGGTATCGTCGATGCAGATCGGCAATTGC
>NZ_JAUYAN010000290.1 GCF_030693485.1 Bradyrhizobium sp.
TACTGGCCGACCATGGCCCGCAGCAGCGAGGTCTTGCCGACGCCGTTGCGGCCCAGCACGCAGGTCACCTTGCCGGGCTCGGCCGTGATCGAGACGCCGCGCAACGCCTGCGCCGCACCGTAATAGAGGCTGATGTTGTCAACTCTTAACATGTGGCGCCCTCATCGGGCGAATGGCGAGTAGCGAATGGCGAATAGTTGGAGGAACTACGTTTTCATTCGCTATTCGCCATTCGCTACTCGCCCCTATCTTCCCAGATACACTTCGATCACGCGCTCGTTCGATGAAACCTGATCGATGGTCCCCTCCGCCAGCACGGTGCCTTCGTGCAGACAGGTCACCTTGACGCCGAGTTCGCGCACGAAGGTCATGTCGTGCTCGACCACCATGATGGTCTTGTCCTTGTTGATTTCCTTCAGCAACTCGGCGGTCTGTTGGGTTTCGACGTCGGTCATCCCGGCGACCGGCTCGTCGACCAGCAACAGCTTCGGGTCCTGCGCCAGCAGCATGCCGATTTCGAGCCACTGCTTCTGGCCGTGCGAAAGGCTGCCGGCCAGCTTGTGGCGCGCATCCTTCAGGCGGATGGTTTCCAGCACCCGCTCGATACGTTCGGATTCGTCTCGGGTCTCGCGCCAGAACAGCGTACCCCTGACGCTGTGATCGACATTGAGCGCCAGCAGCAGATTGTCCTGAATGGTCTGGCTCTCGAACACCGTCGGCTTCTGGAATTTGCGGCCGATTCCGAGTTCGGCGATCCGGGTCTCGTCGAGCCGGGTCAGATCGGTGACGCCGTCGAACAGAACCTCGCCCTCGTCCGGCTTGGTCTTGCCGGTGATGATGTCCATCATGGTGGTCTTGCCGGCGCCGTTAGGGCCGATGATGGCGCGCATCTCGCCGGGCTCGAGCGTCAGCGACAGATTGTTGATGGCGTGAAAGCCGTCGAAAGAGACGTGCACGCCGTCGAGATAGAGCAGCGCCGAGGTGGTGCGGGTTTCCATGGCATTCATGCGCTCACTCCGCCGGCTTCGGTTTGCTGACGTTGACGCCGTCTTCGAGCGCGGTGCTTTCGGCATTGACCGAGATGCGCTGCGCCTTCCAAGGCTCCCACCAGGCGTTGAAGGTGCCCATGATGCCTTTTGGCAGCAGCAGCGTCACCAGGATGAACAGCGCGCCCAGCATGAACAACCAGTACGGAGCCAGCGGACCCGAGGTGAAAACGGTTTTGGCGTAGTTGACCACGACAGCGCCGAGAGCTGCCCCGATCAACGTGCCGCGACCGCCGACCGCGACCCAGATCACCGCCTCGATCGAATTGCCCGGGGCGAATTCGCCGGGATTGATGATGCCGACCTGCGGCACATAGAGCGCACCGGCGACACCGGCCATGCAGGCCGACAGGGTGAATACGAACAGTTTGTAGGATTCGACGCGGTAGCCGAGAAACCGGGTGCGGGATTCGGCGTCGCGCACCGCGATCAGCACCTTGCCGAGTTTTGACGTCACCACCGCGCGGCAGATCAGGAAGGCAATGATCAGCGCCAGACAACTCAGCAGGAACAAGGCCGCCCTTGTGCCATCCGCCTGAACGTTGAATCCGAGGATATCCTTGAAATCGGTCAGGCCGTTGTTGCCGCCAAATCCGAAATCGTTGCGGAAGAACGCCAGCAGCAGCGCATAGGTCATCGCTTGCGTAATGATCGAGAGATAGACGCCGGTGACGCGGGAGCGAAACGCCAGCCAGCCGAAGCAGAACGCCAGCAGCCCCGGCACCAGCAGCACCATCACCGCTGCGAACCAGAACATATCAAACCCGTACCAGTACCAGGGAAGTTCCGGATAGTTCAGGAACACCATGAAATCAGGCAGCACCGGATTGCCGTAGACGCCGCGGCTGCCGATCTGGCGCATCAGGTACATGCCCATCGCATAGCCGCCGAGCGCGAAGAACGCGCCGTGGCCGAGCGAGAGAATGCCGCAATAGCCCCAGATCAGGTCGATCGACAGCGCCAGGATGGCGTAGCAGACATATTTGCCGAACAGCGCCACCAGATAGGTCGGCACCTGGAACATCGAGCCTGCCGGCAGCAGCAGGTTGGACAGCGGGATCAGGAAGCCGATCGTGGCGACTACGGCGAGGAATATGGTCGCGCTGCGGTCGAGCGAACGCGTGAGCACATGCGGCATCATGCTTCCACCGCCCGGCCCTTGAGCGCGAACAGGCCGCGCGGACGTTTCTGGATGAACAGGATGATCAGCACCAAGATCGCGATCTTGCCGAGCACGGCGCCGGCAACCGGCTCCAGGAACTTGTTGGCGATGCCGAGCGCGAAGGCGCCGACCAGCGTACCCCATAGATTACCGACGCCGCCGAACACCACCACCATGAAGGAGTCGATGATATAGCTCTGGCCGAGGTTGGGGCTGACATTGTCGATCTGCGACAGCGCCACGCCGGCAATCCCGGCGATGCCGGAGCCGAGGCCGAAGGTCAGCGCGTCGACGCGCGAGGTCGCGATCCCCATCGATGCCGCCATCCGGCGGTTTTGCGTGACCGCGCGCATCTCCAGCCCGAGCGCGGTATAGCGCAACATGGCGAGCAGGATGGCGAACACCGCCAGCGTAAAGCACAGAATCCAGAGCCGGTTGTAGGTGATGGTGACCTGGCCCAGTTCGAACGCGCCGCTCATCCAGGAGGGGTTGCCGACCTCGCGGTTGGTAGGCCCGAACATGGTGCGTACCGCCTGCTGCAGCACCAGCGACAGCCCCCAGGTCGCCAGCAGCGTCTCCAGCGGCCGGCCGTAGAGAAAGCGGATGATGCTGCGCTCGATCAGGACGCCGATCGCGCCGGCGACGATGAATGCCAGCGGCACGGCCATCAAGAGCGAATAGTCGAACAAATGGGGATAGCTGGTGCGGATGGTTTCCTGCACCACGAAGGTGACATAGGCCCCGATCATGACCATCTCGCCATGGGCCATGTTGATGACGCCCATCACCCCGAAGGTGATGGCGAGGCCGATCGCCGCGAGCAGCAGCACCGAGCCGAGCGACAGCCCGTACCAGGCGTTCTGCACCATCGACCACAGCGAGAGGCTGCGCTGAATGGTCGCCTTCGCGTTCGCCGCGGCGCTCACGATCGCAGCCGGCTGGTCCCCGGTCAGTCCGGTCAGCAGCGCCATCGCTTCCTGATCGCCCCGCGCCTTGATGGTGGCGATGGCCTCGAGCTTCTCGACATCCGTGGCGTCGGGCTTGAACAGCAGTATGGCCGCCCGCGCCTCGGTGAAGGCCAGTTTGGCGGCCTTGACGGTTTCGTTCTTCAGGGCATCGTCGACCAGCGGCAGCATGGCTTCGTCGTGGGTCTTGAACACCGACTGGGCGGCCTGGATCCGCTTGGCGGGATCGGGCGACAGCAGGGTCAGTCCGCCCAACGCGGCTTCGACGGTGCGGCGCAGGCGGTTGTTGAGGCGAACGGCGGCGGCCGCCGCAGGCAGGCTGGCGACCTGTTCGGCGGTCACGGCATCGATGATCTTGCCGTCGGGCTGGGTGACGTAGACTTTCTTGCTGTCGGGATCGGCCATCAGCCGGCCGTCCTGCAGCGCGCTGATAATGGCAAAGGCGAGCGGATTGCCCGATGTGGCCACCGCGCCGATCGCTTCGTCGGTGTCGGAAAATTCGTCATTGGCGAACTTGCCGACCGCATCCTCGAACGGACCCGCGAGCGCTGGCGATGCGACGGCGGCGATCAGCAGAAGCGAGAGGGCAAGCGCACGAAAACGGTCAAGCACGTTGGCAAACACTTGATGACCCCGGCAGGAGTTAAGGAGAAGGCGGCATTAGCGCCGCCTTCTCCAGTCTCATGGTATTGGTGGGAGATCAGGAACCCTGACCGCCGCACTTGTCGGTCTTGGTGTTGTAGTTGCCGCACTTCTTGCCAACCCAGTCGCCGATCAGGTCCCTGGAGCCGTCGAGCTCCTTCGACCATGCATCGCCGGCCACCAGGCCCGGGGTCTTCCACACCACGTCGAACTGGCCATTGGCTTTGATTTCGCCAATGAACACCGGCTTGGTGATGTGATGGTTTGGCAGCATCGTGGAGGTGCCGCCGGTCAGGTTCTTGGCCTCGATGCCGGGCAGCGCGTCGATCACCTTGTCGGCGTCAACCGTCTTGGCCTTCTCGACCGCCTTGATCCACATCTCGAAGCCGATGACATGTGCTTCCATCGGATCGTTGGTCACGCGCTTCGGGTTCTTGGTGTAGGCCTGCCAGGCCTTGATGAACTTCTCGTTGGCCGGATCCTTGATCGACTGGACGTAGGTCCAGGCGGCGAGATGGCCGAGCAGCGGCTTGGTGTCGATGCCGGCGAGTTCTTCTTCGCCAACCGAGAACGCGACAACCGGGATGTCGGTGGCCTTGATGCCCTGGTTGCCGAGCTCCTTGTAGAACGGAACGTTGGCATCGCCATTGATGGTCGAGACCACCGCGGTCTTCTTGCCGGTGGAGCCGAATTTCTTGACGTCAGCGACGATGGTCTGCCAATCGGAATGACCGAACGGCGTGTAGTTGATCATGATGTCTTCCTGCTTGACGCCTTTCGACTTCAAGTAGGCTTCGAGGATCTTGTTGGTGGTGCGCGGATAAACGTAGTCGGTGCCGGCCAGCACCCAGCGCTTCACCTTCTCGTCCTTCATCAAATAGTCGACCGCGGGGATCGCCTGCTGGTTCGGCGCAGCACCCGTGTAGAACACGTTGCGCTCGCTCTCCTCGCCCTCGTACTGCACCGGATAGAACAGGATCGAATTCAGCTCCTTGAACACCGGCAGCACCGACTTGCGCGACACCGAGGTCCAGCAGCCGAACACCACCGAAACCTTGTTCTTGGTGATGAGCTCGCGGGCCTTCTCGGCGAACAGCGGCCAGTTCGACGCGGGGTCCACGACGACGGCCTCGAGCTTCTTGCCGAGAACGCCGCCCTTCTTGTTCTGCTCGTCGATCAGGAAGAGGACCGTATCCTTCAGCGTGGTTTCGCTGATGGCCATGGTGCCGGACAGCGAATGCAGGACGCCAACCTTGATGGTCTCCTGTGCCTTGGCATTGGTGAAGGCAGCCAGGCCCAAGACCAGGCCGGCGGTCGCCGCCAGCCAGCGGCGGCGGCTCAGTGGCGTCGCTATATCGTGAGTCAATTGAGTAAGCATGAGGTGTCATCTCCCTGACGCAGACGTTAAAACGCTGCGAAACGGCCCCACGGCCGCCTGCGTTAACGGAATCGCAAGAACCGTGCCACCTGCATAAATTTGGCTAACTATATGACAATATTGAAAAATTGTCGTGACAATCGAAAAAACGCCGAAATACTTGCCTAGTTACTAAGCTAAGAAATTGTATGCTCAGGAGGCAAGCTGTTTGATTTTTGAGCAAGTATGCCCCGTTGGCTAAATTTCCGGCAGGATAATTCTTGCGCTGCAGTGGGTGGAGGAGCCACGCCCTGCTGCAAAACGGGCTGTTCGCCAGATCCTTAACCGCGTGAAGGAATCATCACACGATTCACCTTGAAAGCGCCGCGTTCGTGTTCCATATGAATACCACGACCCAGGGAATCACCGGGTCACTGCGAGCCGCGTGTTCTGAGCCCGTCCAACGGTTTCTGGCTTGCCCCTTCAGCTAACCAAAACCGACGCCCCAGACACGCGGGTGTCTCTGACACCCTCGCGCGCTCCTGGCTGCATCAGCCGGGCGCCTGCCCTTTATAATGGAAAGCACCCACCTTTTGACCTCCTTTCAGGACTTCGGCCTCGCCGAACCCATCTCGCGTGCGCTCAAGGAAGAGAATTATCTGACGCCCACGCCCATCCAGACTCAAACTATCCCCATCGCAATCACCGGCCGTGACGTCGTCGGCATCGCCCAGACCGGCACCGGCAAGACCGCGGCCTTCGCGCTGCCGATCCTGCACCGCATTCTGGAAAACCGCATCAAGCCGCAGCCCAAGACCTGCCGCGTGCTGGTGCTCTCGCCCACCCGCGAACTGTCCGGACAGATCCTCGACAGCTTCAACGCCTATGGCCGCCACATCCGCCTCACCTCGGCGCTGGCGATCGGCGGCGTCCCGATGGGCCGCCAGGTCCGCTCGATCATGCAGGGCGTTGAAGTCCTGGTGGCGACCCCCGGCCGCCTGCTCGACCTCGTGCAGAGCAACGGCCTGAAGCTCGGACAGGTCGAATTCCTCGTGCTCGACGAGGCCGACCGCATGCTGGACATGGGCTTCATCAATGACATCCGGAAAGTCGTCGCCAAGCTGCCGATCAAGCGGCAGACGCTGTTCTTCTCGGCCACCATGCCGAAGGATATCGCCGAACTCGCCGAAGCGATGCTGCGCGATCCGGCACGGGTCGCCGTGACGCCGGTGGCCTCGACCGTCGAACGCATTACCCAGCGCATCATCCAGGTCGACCACTCCAACAAGCCGACCTTCCTGGCCAACCTGTTGAAGAGCGAGACGGTCGAACGCGCGCTGGTATTCACTCGCACCAAGCATGGCGCCGACAAGGTGGTGAAGAGCCTAGCCCGCGCCGGCATCACCGCCGACGCCATTCACGGCAACAAGTCGCAGAACCACCGCGAGCGCGTGCTGGCGGCGTTCCGCACCGGCGAGATCCGCACCCTGGTCGCCACCGACATTGCCGCCCGCGGCATCGACGTCGACGGCATAAGTCACGTGGTGAACTTCGATCTGCCCAACATTCCCGAGACCTACGTCCACCGCATCGGCCGTACCGCGCGCGCCGGCGCCGAGGGCGTGGCGATCTCGCTGATCGCGGGCGCCGAGGAAATGGGCTATCTGCGCGACATCGAAAAGCTGATCCGCATTGCCCTGCCGAGAGAAGATCACCGCACTCCTGGCCATCGCGAAGCCGCACCGCCGCCCGCGCAGCATCGCGGGGCACGGTCCGGACCGCGCGGGCATACCGGCAGGGGCAGTGAAGTCGCCGCCCCCGGCTCGAAAGGCCCTCGCCGTAACCGCCGTCCCGGTGGTAATGGTGGCGCGCCGCAAACCAACCGCCACGAGACCAGCCGGCAGGAGCCATCCCGTCCGGCGGCGCAGGCCAGCGGCAAGGCCGAAGGGATGCAGGGGGTTGCGTTTTTGCATCGCGAAAGCCGTCCGAATACCAGACCCAACCGCACCCAACGACCGCGCTGAACGATCGACCTGGAGACAACCATGGCTAAAGAAGAGCTGATCCAGTTCGAAGGACTGGTCACCGAAATCCTGCCCGATGCACGCTATCGCGTGCAGCTCGACGCAGGGCACGAGATCGTTGCCTACACCGCCGGCAAGATGAAAAAGAACCGGATCAAGACGCTGGCGGGCGATCGGGTGACGATCGAGATGTCGCCTTACGATCTGGAAAAAGGCCGGCTGATCTTCCGCCACAAGGACGAGCGCCCGGGTGGTGGACCGCCTCGCGGTGCTCCGCCGCGCGGTCAATTCCGGCGCCGTTAAAATCGCGCAGACCGCGTGGCAAAACCATGGCGATGCGTAGGCAATAGCCTCCAGCTGCGATCCCCGGCACGATCAAAAAATCGTGCACGTCAGGATTGTTTTGGGGGCTATTTTGCAATAATATAATCCTATCGATTTTCGGCCGGACGACATTAGCTATCCACCGGTACAGCCGGTTTAGACGCTGACGACCCTTCCAAAAATTCGATCTCACCAGCCCATCGCAAGTGGGCTTCTACTATATCTATCTTGAGAAGGGACTACCCCGTGAGCATGGGAACCGTGAAGTGGTTTAACGCGACCAAGGGCTTCGGCTTTATTCAACCGGATGACGGTGGCAACGACGTGTTCGTGCACATCAGCGCCGTAGAGCGCGCCGGCCTTGGAACGCTGCGTGAAGGCCAGAAGATCTCCTACGAGATCGTGGCCGATCGCCGCTCTGGCAAGTCTTCGGCCGACAATCTGCGCGCCGCCGGCTAACGATATCTCCGGGCTCTGCCCCCGGGGAAATCCGACCTGACTAATGTGAAAGGCCGCGCCCGGTGCGCGGCCTTTTTTATTTGCACGGCGGCTTCGACTGGCGCCGATCGCGGCCGGACCGGCCTGCTGTCACGAGGTTGGGCAGTTGGGGAGAGGGCCTGAATTCGGCGTCGGGTAAATCACGCAGGTCGACTGCCGCGGACGGGTATAGGCGACGTCCTTCAGGTCGACCCCGGCCGGCGCCATCACCTTGCCGACCGCCGGTACATAGCGATAGCTGACTTCGCTGAAGATCAGGTAGGTGCCGCTGACCTTGAGTTCGGTTGGGATCGTGAGCGTGCTTCCCACCGCACGCGGCGCGTAACCCTGGCTCCACATCACCTTCACCACCAGCGAGCCCGGGACGACATACAATTCGGAGATCGTCGATTGCGTCGGCGCCGACGGATAGGGCGTCATGACTCCCTTACTGGCGGCAAAGAAACCGGTGAGGTCCGCGTTGTTGACCGACGTCGACTGCGACGTCAGATCGGACAGTGTTCGCGCCATCAACGTCACCTTGCGGTTGACCGCCACGCCGGATGAAAACTCCACCGTACCGAAGAACATCACCAGCATGACGGGCACGATGACTGCGAATTCGGTCGCCGCAATGCCGCTGCGATCCGCGAGCATCCTCGTGGCGGTGCGCCGCATGCGAAGCCAGATTTGGAATATCGACATCGTTTTCATCGCTTGGTCCTGTCAGCAAGGCGCAGTGGCGAGGAAGGGCTCGTTGCGAAATGCGGCGGTCGCGGACAACAACCGCTTGCTGCCGGACAGATTCGAGATGTTGTAGCCAAGCCCGGTGACGAACAGCGGCCATTGATAGAACATCCGCACCACGACGATGTCGCCGCCCGCACCGGGGCAATAACTGGTGGGCGGGATGAAATTCTTGCTGCCGTCGATCGGTTCGGTGATCGCGACGTCGGGAAAGGTGGGGTAGCTCTTGGCTTCGATATGGAGATTGTCACAGTCGAAAAGCACTCTGGCGAGCGCACCGGCCGGGCAAACGACGGTGTTTTTGAATTGCACCTTGCTGTAGTTGGCGGTCTGCGCCTGGCCGGTCATGATCAGGCGTGCGGAGTCCTGCGTCACGGTCTCCAGCACCTGGCCTGCGAAAAACACGATCGCGGTCTCGATGATCGCAAACAGCAGCGCGAAGAACACCGGCGCCACCAGCGCGAATTCGACCGCGGCCGAGCCGCGGCGGTTGCGCCGGAACCTGTGCAATGCGATTCGGAACGAGCCTGGTGCGGCGGCGGGCGATGACATCGAACAATCCTTAAATCGCGGCGGCAATTTCCTGCCCGCGAGGTTTACCCGAAACAGATTGTTGAAGTGTTTCGCCGGATCGCAGCAGGGTGACCCGCTTTGTTAACCGGCCCTTAACCATTTTCGGTGTGATTCGCCGATCGCGGATCGCGGCGGACCGCCGCGCCGGCTGGCGCGGCCTGTCAGTTCTGTGATTTGCCCCCGGCTGCGGCAGCGCCGCTGGCCTGGTTGGAGAGCGAGCCGGCCTGATCGATCGCAGACTTGAAGTAGCTCTCGCCGTCACCGAGGGTGACGCGACGCTGGCAGATCGGCATGCAGCTGTAGGATTCGCGTTCGACGCCGCGATAGATGGTGACGAGCTGGTCGGTCGGGCCCTCGACCTGGATGATGCGGTCCACCAGGATATCCCCGGCGCGGTCCATCGCGATGAAGTTGGTGGCGCCGTAGCCCTTGCCGGTGACGACGATGATGCCGCCGTTCTGCAGCGTGACGTCGGCGATCAGCGGGTTGCCGACCACGATGGTGGCGACCTTGCCGGGGAGCTTGACCAGTTTGGCCTGATCGACATTGACAAGGACGGTATCGGCCGCGGGCGCGGCCAGGGCCGCTGCCGGCCACAGCAGCATTCCGATCGCGAGCGAGCGGAACGAGGAAAGCGCGCGTGAGCGCATACGCAAGCAACTGAACGACATACTCTACCCCGGGGCGTTGACGAGCCGGCAAAAGCGATACGCAGCGGAACCGGCGCCCGACCGAGGTAATTCTGGCCTAAAACTAGTGAATGAAGTGCAAATAGAGATGGTAAACGCGCCGGCTGTCTGACCTCAGCGACCGTTCCGAACAAAACACCTCGGGCTGGCAAGGCAAACTTAGAACCATCTATTTAATGTCGGCGCGCTGCTAGAGCTTCAAAACCCAGCTGCATCGGCTAGTCGAAAGTCACGCAATAGAATGGGTTTCTGAGCCTTTGCATCGTAACCAACGGTCATCCACCGGACGCCGTCGCGGTGAACGATCATCACCCGTCCGTACGTTTTATGTTCAGCCAAAACCTTAGGCGCCTCATCATCACTCTGGAAGTAAAATTTTGGATCAGCCAAGAGGACCCCTAGTTCCGTTTTTCGACCCTCTATACCAATCACGAAGTCAGGATAGAATCCCCGTCCATCAGGCATAAGAACGTTGACGGACCACGGCCGTCGCGGCTCATTGCGATGCCACCAAGTGACAATTCCGTTTGCATCGTGATCAAGCAACTCCGCAAATGGCCGCTCCCAACTATTCAATCCTGCAGGCATAATACCGTAGACATTACGCGGCGACTTCGAGAGTGGTTCAAACGCAGTGATTTCAGGGGGAAGATCGGCAGCTTCCAGAATCTCAGCGTTCTTAGCATGTGCGGCTTTTTGCGCTTCTAACAGCAAATCAGGCTGCGTGGCCAGGATAACGTTGAGGAAGTGCGCTACGCTGGCCGGCTCATCTGCCTCACTCATCGTCTCATCGCGCATCACCATTTCGACTTTGCGAAGAAGGGCACGCCGCAACTCTCTCGGATCAAATGTCTTGTTTCTGAAAAGCACTCTCTGCGCTGCTTGCGCGGCTTGCGAGTGTGAAAGGTCTGCCGCAAAATTAAACTCCTGCTGAATACTCTGAGTGAAAACTTCGATTGTACGTCTTTCCACAGGAATCTTACTTTTCATCGCCTCAAAGAGATTTCGCGTTGAGATCATGAATCGTTGAGCACAGTCCTCTTCAGTAGCGTCGCTTTCCGTAGACACTACCTGCGTCTTAAAGCGCGTTGGCACATCAGCCCGCAAAGGATAGCGGTGGTGCCCTATGTTTCCAACTGACGCTTGCAATCCGCTGGCCACGGACACGCTCGGGTTCGGGCTAACAGACGGACTCTCAAAAAATCCCGAGAAATCGAAAGCGGCTCGCGGTCGCGTGACCTCCGCAATTTCTGGGTTGTCACCGGGATCACCGAACTCCTCAGTTGCATCTTCAGATGGACCAAGACCGAAAAACGAAATCTGTCCCGCTTCATCTACCTTACCTACGCCAGAAACCTCAAGGCCTAGCCGCAGCGCTACAGTTGCAAAGCTTGCTTTCGCGTACTCGGTTTGAATGGAATTAATTCTTTGTCCTGCCAAATCGAGGCCAGCTTGCGTCTCGGCATCGGCGAGAAAGACATACCCAAATTTCAGCGCATCGGGTAACGTCTTGGCCCTCGCTCGGCCATGCAATCGACGATGCACTCGCAGAATACGACCAACAAGCTGAACCCCGAAGTCCGGATCGCGACTGGCGCGCATCGAGACCAAAGTAAAGGCCCTGGGCGCATCGAAACCTAGCGCGACTGCCATCTTGAAAATCAAGACTTCTCGCTTCTCGTCGTTCGCTAAAGCCAAAAGGCTTGCATCGGGCTCAGCTGCGGTATGTACGGCGATTTGCTCTTCAGTGAACCCGGCCCCAAGAAGTCTCTGCTTCAACTTCTCAACGCTCTTTTCTGTCGAGTCCGCTTGAACTAACAAGAGTGGGACAAGTGGCACCTTGATATCCTGAAGCGTTTGCTTGATTTTACGATGTGCGGCCACTCCGTCCCGTAACGCCGTTCCCTGCAAGTCCACCAAGGTGCGCTTTTCCGGCTCTACAAAATACGCCGCACATTTGATCCCCACCTTTATTAGGCCCGCATCGACGGCATCCATTCGGCTCACGCGAATACGCTGCAGCTCGGCAATCACCATAGCCTTTTCAAACGCCTTGATATCCGAATCATCAGGTGTCGCCGTTATCAAGATCGTGTATTCCGGCCTCAAGACCTCGCGGAAGAATTTAGCAGCCTGCGTTCCCTCGCCAAAACCGTGATGCGCTTCATCCACGACAACACCGACACGAAGTCCCTGTTCACGAAGCGTTACTATCAACGTATCGATTGATGGATTTACATCGCCTTCCTTGCGAACATTTCGGCTGTCCTTCACTCGCGTCGCAACCGTCTGCCACGTAGTCACAAAAACGTCGCCTCGCCGGCTCATCGCTGCGGCACGATCATCTGCCAACTCACGCAACCGGAGTCCTTGGAACTGCTCTCGCAATGCTGCTGTCGTTTGTCCGACAACCCCCCTGAAAGGAGCAAACCAAAACCAGACGACTTCCTCATTTTGGCTGAACCGTTCGACGATAGTTCCAGCCATCAACGTTTTGCCGGATCCTGTCGGCGCCTCGATCAGTAAATAGCCATTATGATTAATCGCCGTGGCCCTGCTGGCCGCATCCGTTCCAGCTGCGTCGAGCAGATTCATAGCTGCAGCGAACAGATTGACGCCGCTATCGACAGCGTCCTCTTGGAAGCCGCGAAGCGGAGTGACGCTCATCGCTTCAACCTTTCATTCCAAAGCGCCTAGCCAAACTCTCAGGAATCGCTTCGTGCTGCACATGATCTGCACGAATATGCTGCCTCAGGGTTTCAGGTTGCCACGAATAGAGCATAACGGCGGCCCTCTCTTCGACCACGCTGCGTAAAGCCGGGACAAGCGATGCATGGAAACGAGGGACATAGATTAAAACTTCATCTGAGTCACCCGCCTGCAGAAAATCAGATGACGAATATGCTTCTAACGTTTCCCGGTGGATCATCTGAAGCGCTAACCATACTTGCTCATGCTTTATGTCTACCAAAAGTCCAGCCTCGATGCGTCGGCAGATCAGATAAGCAAAATCACCTCCAAGACCGGGCGCGCTGCCATAGCCCTCAATGACGTTTTTTACTCGCCGAGCGCAGACATCGCGACAAATGTTCTTATTCGGCTCATCGACTGATGCTTCGGTATTGGAAACGAGAATAAAGCGACGCCTACCGGCTTCCTCACCATCAGAACGATTGCATTCCAATACCGCTTGTGCGGTTGTTCCAGAGCCGGCGAAGAAATCAAGCACGAGATCGTCTCTTGCGGAAGATTGTCCAATCAGAGATCGTATCAGCGATGGCGGCTTAGAATGATTAAATGCTTTCGTACCAAGGATAGCATTGATCGCGTCCGTCCCCTCGCCCCCACGCTCACTTCGCATCAGTTCGATTTGCTCGTCCATATCGTCATAAAGGTACGATATCTCTTCATTTTTGCCTCCGATCCAACTGCTCAGCGGCGCGACCATTTTC
>NZ_JAUYAN010000116.1 GCF_030693485.1 Bradyrhizobium sp.
CCAGCCGTTACGCACTGAACTGATCGAGCGCACCTCACTGCGCTCGGTCCTCGACCGAGCGCATGCCAAGCCAACAGACCGGGGAACGGACGGGGTCAAGGCCGTCAGCCGCCGAAGGCGGGGGCGCGCTTCGCGCCAGCCGTGAGGCCGGCCGATCACCGGTCTACTTCAGCACAGTTGCTCTGAGTGGGACGGGATGCGAAATCATATACTCTGGTTTTCTATTCCGATAAACAGAAATATTTTTCCGCGAGGGGCTTGACACAATTTCCGGTAAACCGAAGTGATTTGCCCGTCGCCTCAGCGCTTCGGCGCCGGCGCGATGACCGGCGGCACGGGGGCTGCCGCGACCGGGGGCGCGTTCTGGCATCGGTTGCGCTCCCAGGCTTCCTCGGCGAATTTGGTTTGCCCGCGCACCGCGATGTATTCGTTGCGATAGGCC
Source organism: Bradyrhizobium sp. (assembly GCF_030693485.1). Taxonomy (GTDB): domain Bacteria; phylum Pseudomonadota; class Alphaproteobacteria; order Rhizobiales; family Xanthobacteraceae; genus Bradyrhizobium. The sequence continues at coordinate 443 of NZ_JAUYAN010000116.1, forward strand.
AGTTCGGCCACCACGGTGCCGGCGGCGCCGGTTTCGGCCTTCGCCATCAGACGCTGCAGATCCGCCTGGCGCGCGGCGAGTTCTTTGCGCGCGGTGTCCAGCTGCTTGCAATCGTACAGCTCGTATTTGGCGGGATCGGCAAACGCGGTGCTCATGCCGTCGCTCATGCCGGCGCAGCCGCCGAGCCCCAAGGCTGCCACGAGCAGCACCGCCGCCGCGGCGGCGAACGACAGTGACGGACGGTGGCGCGTTCGATCGGTCATGCGGCTTTTCGTAGACGGACAATCTTGAGAATGCCTAAAGCAGGCGGGGATGTCGGGATTGAGGCTTTGGCCTGGCATGCCCGGCCTTTGCTTTGGCCCGCGCAGTGGCCTAAGCAGGGCTTGGCGCCGCGCCTTGCAGCCTTACCCCATTTCCAAGGCCCAGGGAAACGCGCTAAGTACCTGATCTCGTGACCAAAGCGGGCGTGGCGAAACTGGTAGACGCAACGGACTTAAACAATTGAGTGCTTCGCGGGAAACCGCGGATGCAGAACTGCTCAAATTCGGGGAAACCTTTCAAATGGCAATCCCGAGCCAAGCTTCCTGACGGAAGAAGGTGTAGAGACTAGACGGGCAGCACCTACCGCGCTCACGCGCCACGGTGAAGGGATAGTCCAGACCACGAACGCCTCGCGGCGGCGGTGAAAGCCGAAGTGGTATGAAAATCCGTAGGGCCGCAAGGCCTGTGCCGGTTCGATTCCGGCCGCCCGCACCAACCTAGCTTGCTATTCTCGACTACTAACAAGCTAGTCGCGCTTGGCAAGCGATGTCGGTACCCCGTGCGAGTCATGCCAATCCATGCTATTCTAGGACCATGGCTCCCAAGACACCATCCTCAAAAAAGGGCAAGGCTTCGGGCTTTGTGATCGGCAGCGCGCGCTTCAGAAAGATAAGTGCCGTAGAGGGAATTCATTATTCCCCTGACATGAAGGGCCGCGTCGCGATCTCGAAGAGCAAGGCGCTGACCCCCGAGGAACGTCGGAAGACAATCATCAAGGCCTACCGCAAGGCGTAGCTTCCGATGTATGACGCCGTCGCCGACGACTACTGCTATGCCGGCACAACCGTCTTGCAGAACAAGCTCGATCTCCGAGATGCCGGCGAACTCGCGGATTTTGAAGCGGAAGTCAGCGATACAAGGTCCGACGAAGAAGCCCCGGGCGGCAATCTGGATTTCACCCACTTCAAGGCGATTCACCATCACCTGTTCCAGGACGTTTACCATTGGGCAGGAGAAATACGCACTGTCCGCATGTCGAAGGACAGCAGCATGTTCTGCTACCCCGAGAACATCGATAGCGAGGCGAAGAAGCTCTTCGCCAAGTTGAAAGCGGGACAAATTCCTCCAGGATCTATCAGCCGAGGCGTTTGCTGAAAAACCGGCTCACTTCCTGTCTGACCTTAATGCGATCCATGCTTTCCGCGAAGGCAACGGTCGCACGCAGCTATCTTTCTTCCTCCTGCTTGCAGATCATGCTGAGCACATCATCGACCTTGAGAAGTTTGATCCGGATGCTTTCCTCGCTGCGATGATCACCAGCTTCAAGGGAGATGAAGCACCGCTGGCTGCGATCATCTTAGACCTTGTCGGGAACCGGGCCGACTAATGGACGGCGTCGTCAATTCGCGTGCTCCTATCCGGCCTTACGATAGGTCTCGTAATAGCGCGGCAAGATCGCGTTGATAAAGGTTCAACCCCTCGCGCCCTTTAACGAACCCCGCCAGCGACGTTCAATGCGGCCTTCCCGGCACGACGGCCTCCGCAGCCATGTCCGCGGCCTTGGCGGCGAAAAACTCCCTGTTGCGTCCGGGAGCCGCATCGAACAGCGCCCTGGTGTATTCGTGCCGGGGCGCCGCAAAGACCTCGCTGGTCGTGCCCTGTTCGACGATGAAACCGCGCTGCATCACCGCAATACGGTCGCAGACCTGGGCCGCGACCCGCAAATCGTGCGTGATAAAGAGCACCGCGAGGTCGAACCTGCGGCGCACCTCGTCCAGAAGCTTCAGCACCTGGTCCTGCACCGAGACATCCAGCGCCGAGACCGGCTCGTCGCCGATCAGGAGTTCCGGCTCCATGGCCAACGCACGCGCAATGCAGATGCGCTGGCGCTGGCCGCCGGAGAACTGGTGCGGGTAGCGGTCGATCGCATCCGGCGACAGGTGCACCACCGCCATCAAATCGCGGGCGCGCTGCAGGGCTTCCTTGCGTCCGAGGCCGAAATTCATCGGTCCCTCGATGATGGCTTCGCCGACCGTGCGGCGCGGATTGAGCGAGCGGTAGGGATCCTGAAAAATGAACTGCACCCGCCGCCGCATCGGGCGGAATTTCGCTTCCTTCATCGAGGCGATGTCGACGTCGTCGATCCGGATCGCGCCGCTGGTCGCCTCCACCAGCCGCGCGACGCAGCGCGCCACCGTCGACTTGCCGGAACCGGATTCGCCGACAATGCCGAGCGTTTCGCCGCGCCGCACCGTCAGCGAAACGTCGCTGACCGCGTTGACGATCCGCGCCCTGGGCTGGAACAGCGAGCGCTTGCCGTAGGTCTTGAACAGTTTCTCGGTCTGCAGCACCACCGGCCCGCTCACCGGCGAGCGCTTCGGCGGCGTCATGCTCGGCACCGCGGCCAGCAGCATCCGGGTGTAGTCCTCGCGCGGATTGCGCAGCACTTCCTCGCAGGGGCCCTGCTCCACGATGCGGCCCATCTGCATCACCACGACCCGATCGGCGATCTCGGAGACCACGCCGAAATCATGGGTAATGAACAGCACGCCGGTCTTCTTGCGGCCCTGCATTTCCTTCACGAGCTTCAGGATCTGCGCCTGCGTCGTGACATCGAGCGCCGTGGTCGGTTCATCCGCGATCAGCAGAGCCGGATCCAGCACCAGGGCCGCCGCGATCATGATGCGCTGGCGCTGGCCGCCGGAGAGCTGGTGCGGATAGGCGTCGATCATCTGCTCGGGATCCGGCAGATGCACGGCACGCATCATCTCCAGCACGCGCTCGCGCCGCGCCTTCGGGTCGAGATCGGTGTGAACCTCCAGCACCTCGGCGATCTGGTCGCCGACCCGCTCGACCGGATTGAGCGCGGTCATCGGCTCCTGGAACACCATGGCCATGCGCGTGCCGCGCAGCGCCCGCAGGTCGACGTCGGATTTGGTCGTCAGTTCCTCGCCCTGCAGCCGCATCGAACCGGTCTCGACCTGCATCGCGTTCTTCGGCAGCAGGCCCATCACCGCCTGCGCGGTGACGGATTTTCCGGAACCGGATTCACCGACGACGCAGACGATCTCGTTGGCGCCGACCGTGAGGTTGATGCCGCGCACGGCGTAAGGCCGGTCGCCGCTGCCGTTGATGGCGACGGCAAGATTGGCGATTTCGAGAACTGGTTCAGCCATGTCAGACTCGCTTCGCCATCTTGGGATCGAGCGTGTCGCGCAACCCGTCGCCCAGCACGTTGACGGCGAGAATGGTCATCGCCAGGAACACGCCGGGATAGATGATGTTGTGCGGAAACAGACTGAACACCTGCCTGCCCTCGGCCATGATGTTGCCCCAGGTCGGCACCTCCGGCGGCACGCCGATGCCGAGGAACGACAGGATGGCCTCGATCAGAATGGCGGAAGCGCAGATGAAGGTGCCCTGCACGATGATGGGCGCGAAGGTGTTGGGCAGCACATGCCGCCACAGCAGTTTCGGGGTCGATGTGCCGAGCGTCACCGCCGCCTCGACATAGGGCTCCTCGCGCACGCTGAGCACGATGGAACGCACCAGCCGGACCACCCCGGGGATTTGCGGGACCGTGATGGCGATGATCACCGTCAGCACGCTGGAGCGGAACAGCGAAACCATGGCGATGGCCAGCAGAATGGCCGGGATCGCCATCAAACCGTCCATGATGCGCATGATGATGGCGTCGAAAATGCGGAAGAAACCCGCGAGAACGCCGATCAGCAGGCCACAGGCGACGCTGATCAGCGCCACCGAGACACCGACCAGCAGCGAGACGCGCGCGCCATAGACCACGCGGCTATAGATGTCGCGCCCCAGTCCGTCGGTTCCGAACAGGGCGATCATCTTGATGCGCTCGCCGGTGTCGGTACGCTGGAAAAACTCCGCGCCGGGGATCTTGTTGCGCGCAATCGGACTGATCGCGGTGGGATCGATGGTGCCGAGCCATGGCGCCAGCAGTCCCATCAGCACCACGATGGCGATGACGGCGCCGCCGAACATGATGCCCGGATTGCGCGCCAGGTTGCGAAAAGCCGCGCTCGGCTTGACCGGCGCCGCCGCGATCGGGGTGTCGAGGATCACATCGGCCATCAGTAGCGGATCCTTGGATCGAGCAACGTATAGAGCATGTCCACCGCCAGGTTGATCATGACGTAGACGAACGAGAACAACAGGATGACAGCCTGGATGGTCGGATAGTCACGCGCCAGCACCGCATCGACGGTGAGCCGGCCGAGGCCCGGAATCGTGAAAACGCTTTCGGTGACGACGACGCCGCCGATCAGCAGCGCGACGCCGAGCCCGATGACCGTGACGATGGGAACCGCCGCATTGCGCAGCGCATGGCGGAACAGCACGACGCGCTCGTTCTGCCCCTTCGCCCTGGCGGTGCGGATGTAGTCCTCGGACAGCACTTCGAGCACGCTGGTGCGGGTCATGCGCGCAATCAGGGCAATGTAAATCACCGACAGCGTGAGCGAGGGCAGAATCAGCCTTTGCATCCAGCCGCCGACGCCCTCCGCAATCCGCTGATAGCCCTGCACCGGCAACCAGTTCAGCCAGATCGCGAAAAGATAGATCAGAAGGTAACCGACGACGAAGACCGGCACTGAAAAGCCGAGCACCGAAAAGCCCATCACGATGCGATCGATCCACGAGCCGTGGCGATGGGCCGCCAGCACGCCGAGCGGAACCGCCACCAGCACCGCGATCAGGATCGTGAACAGGGCCAGCGACAGCGTCGGCTCGATGCGTTCGCCGATCAGCGCGGCCACGGTCTTCTTGAAGAAGAAGCTTTCGCCGAAGTCGCCTGACAGCACGTTGCCGGACCAGATGAAGAACTGTTCGATCATGGGACGGTTGAGGCCGAGCTGGCCGCGGATCTGCGCCACCTGTTCGGTGGTGGCATTGTCGCCAGCGATGATCGCCGCCGGATCCGAGGGGGTCAGCCGCAGCATCAGGAAGATGAAGACCGCAACCACCAGCATCACGGGGATCGTGCCGAGCAGTCGCCGGAACAGGTAGCCATACATCGCGATCAATCCTTGAAACGTCACGGGCGGCGGAAGAACCGCCGCCCAACGTCGTCACATCAGTTGGTGATTTCCACGTTCCAGAGCACTGGCACCGGTGAGGTCAGGTACCCCTTGACGTTTTTGCGCATCGCAACCGGCGCCACCCACTCACCGACCGGAATCTCCGGGGTGTACTCGATGACGCGCAGTTGCACCGCTTCCGCGATCGCCTTCTGCTTGGCAGGGTCGGTCTCGCGCGCGAAATCGTCACGCAGCTTCTCGAGCTTCTCGTCGCAGGGCCAGCCGAACGATGCCTTGTCGCATCCGGCGTTCACATAGGCGGTCGAGATCGGGTTCATCACGTCGGCGGCGACCCAGGACGTGAGGAAGGCATTCCAGCCTCCTGCGCTAGGCGGATCCTTCTTGGCCCGGCGTGCCACCAGCGTCTGCCAGTCCATCGACTGCATGTCGACCTTGAAGCCAGCCTTCTCCATCAGCGATTTCGCCACCGGAGCCAGATTAGTCAGAACCTTGAGGTCGGTGGAGTGCATCAGCAACACGGGCGTACCGTCGTAGCCCGCTTCCTTGAGAAGCTCCTGCGCCTTCTTGGCGTTGGAAGTAAGAAGGCCGTCCGTTCCCTTGGTGCTGGCCAGCGGCGTGTCGCAGATGAACAGCGCCTTGCATGGCTTGATGTAGTTCTCATCCCCGATGGTCGCCATCAGGAAGTCTTCCTGGTTGAAGGCATACCACAACGCATGGCGGATTTTCGGATTGTCGAACGGCTTGTGCAGCGTGTTGGGCCGGAAGACGTACTGGTTCTTCGCCAGTGGCGACACGAAAACGGTGACGTTCGGGTCTTTTTTCAGAGTGGGAAGCAGGTCGTGGCTGGGCGCCTCGACGAAGTCTATCTCGCCCTTCGACAGCGCATTGACCGTCTGCTGCGCGTCGGAGATGGCGCGCCACTCGACGCGGTCGACCTTGACGACCTTGCCGCCTGCCAGACCGGAAGCCGGTTCGGCGCGCGGCTTGTACTTGCCGAACTTGACGTAGACGGTCTTGTCGCCGGGCTTCCACTCGTCCTTGACGAAGACGAAGGGACCGGATCCGGTAAAATCCTCGATCTGCTTGTTGGGGTCCGTGTCGGCGACCCGCTTGGGCATCATGAACGGCACGTTGGACGAGGGCTTTGACAGGCCGAGCAGAACGAGGCCGGTCGGTTCCTTGAGCTTGATGGTGAAAGTCCTGGCATCGACCGCCGCGATCGAGTCGACGAAGGTCATCATCTTCTGACCGAGCGAGTCCTTGACTGCCCAGCGCTTGATCGAAGCGATACAGTCTTCCGACGTCACCGGCTGCCCGTCGTGCCACAACAGGCCGTCGCGCAACGTGAAGGTGTAGCTCTTGTTGTCGGGCGCTGTTTCGTACTTCTCGACCATCTGCAGCTTGATGGCGCCCTTCTCGTCCTGCGCGAGAAGCGTGTCATAGATCATGTAGCCGTGATTGCGGACGATATAGGCCGTGGTCCAGATCGGATCGAGAATTTTCAGATCCGAATGCATCACGACGCGCAAGGTCGTCTGGGCCACGGCGGGCGGCGCCGCAATTGCGAGGCCAGCCGTACAAGCGGCAGCAAGAATGGCTTTTCTGAGCATTTTCATTTTTTCTCCTCCATTGTCGTCTCAAAACCCCGAATTCTTCGCTCGGACGTTGATTCATTGTCCATCGAACCCAAGCGACCGAAACCCGGGGATCGATACCCTCCTCGACTGGCTCGGCAAGACCCACCCCGGCCACCGATCGAGCAAGATTGACACAGTACCCCCGACCGGCCAAGCCGGCATCGTCTCGCCGTCACCGAACCGGCTGCGGCAAAATCACCAAGCCAAATTCGTGCCAGAAATCCGAGCCAGGCAATTGCGCCTGGGAGCCCAGACCGCGTCTCGCGTTCCATGGATACCACCGGCAGAATCGCCCCTTTGGCGCTGCCTTGCCCAGGACTTCATCGACAGGCGAGACCCGGCCTTCCGTGTACACATGGCTCCGCGGCGCGTTTTTGCTTTACAAGTCCTGCGGCGTTCATTCTCGTGAAGCAAGACGAACAAGAGCAAATCCTTCGAGAACAAAGGGCATCCCATGAACCCCGCCAACCTTCCCTTCGATTCCGAGGCCATGCTGGCTGGCTTGCGCGGCTGGGTGGAGTGCGAAAGCCCGACCTGGGACGCCCCCGCCGTCGAGCGCATGCTCGACCTCGCCGCCCGCGACATGGCGATCATGGGCGCGTCGATCGAACGCATCGCCGGCCGGCAGGGTTTTGCCGGCTGCGTCCGCGCCCGCTTTCCGCATCCGAAAGCAGGTTCACCCGGCATCCTGATCGCGGGGCATCTCGATACCGTGCACCCGATCGGCACGCTGGAAAAACTGCAGTGGCGCCGCGAGGGCAACAAATGTTACGGCCCCGGCATCTTCGACATGAAGGGCGGCAATTACCTCAGCCTGGAGGCAATCCGGCAACTGGCGCGCGCGTCCTTCACGACACCGCTGCCGATCACTGTGCTGTTCACGCCGGACGAGGAAGTCGGCACGCCCTCGACCCGCGACATCATCGAGGCCGAGGCCGCGCGCAACAAATACGTGCTGGTGCCGGAACCGGGCCGCCCGGACAATGGCGTCGTCACCGGGCGCTACGCCATCGCGCGGTTCAATCTCGAAGCCACCGGCAAGCCGAGCCATGCCGGCGCCACGCTGTCCTCGGGCCGTTCGGCGATCCGCGAGATGGCGCGCCAGATCCTCGCCATCGACGGCATGACCACGGCGGACTGCACCTTCTCGGTCGGCATCGTGCATGGCGGGCAATGGGTCAATTGCGTCGCCACCACCTGTTCGGGCGAAGCGCTGAGCATGGCGAAGCGCCAGGCCGATCTCGATCATGGCGTCGAGCGGATGCTGGCGTTGTCAGGCACTGCCAATGACGTCACCTTCAAGGTGACGCGCGGCGTGACCCGTCCGGTATGGGAGCCCGACGCCGGCACCATGGCGCTGTATGAAAAGGCACAGGGCCTCGCCAGGGCGATGGGCAAGGAGCTACCCCACGCCAGCGCCGGCGGCGGCTCCGACGGCAATTTTACCGGCGCGATGGGAATCCCGACGCTCGACGGGTTGGGCGTCCGCGGCGCCGATGCGCATACCCTGAACGAACATATCGAAGTCGACAGCCTCGCCGAGCGTGGCCGGCTGATGGCGGGGCTGCTGGCGACGCTGGAGTGAGGCTTGTCGTTCGTTACTGGATCGCTCCTCACAATGACGGGATGCGGCATGCAAAACGGGATTGCTTCGTCGCTTGCGCTTGCCGCGACGACAAGTCTAACGTCGCGCGCACGAACCACTGACCGAGACAGATTGAATGCCCCGTATCGCCGTTGGCGGCTTCCTGCACGAAACCAATACCTTTGCGCCGACCAGGGCGACCTATGACGATTTCGTGCATGGCGGCGGCTGGCCGGCGATGGCGCGCGGCGCCGACATGCTCAAGATCATGCGCAACATCAATGTCGGGCTCGCCGGGTTCATCCAGGCGGCGGAAGCCCATGGCTGGGAGCTGGTCCCCACCATCTCGGCAGCCGCCACCCCCTGCGCCCATGTCACCAGGGATGCCTATGAGCGCATCGCCAGCGAGATGATCGACCGCATCGCGGCGGCCGGCCCGCTCGACGCGGTTTATCTCGACCTGCACGGCGCGATGGTGGCGGAACATTTCGACGACGGCGAAGGCGAAATCCTGGCGCGTGTGCGCCAGGTAATCGGCAAGGATCTGCCGCTGGTGGTCACCCTCGACCTGCACGCCAATGTGACGCCTGAAATGGTCGAGCATGCCGACGCACTGATCGCCTACCGCACCTATCCCCATGTCGACATGGCCGACACCGGCCGCGCCGCCGCGGCACATCTGGCGCTGCTGCTCGGCAGCAAACAGAAATTCGCCAAGGCGTTCCGGCAATTGCCGTTCCTGATTCCGATCAGCTGGCAATGCACCAACGACCAGCCCACCAAGGGCATTTACCGGATGCTCGCGGCGCTGCAGGACGATGCGGTGCCGACATTGTCCTTCGCGCCGGGTTTTCCGGCCGCGGATTTTGCCCATTGCGGACCGAGCGTGTTCGCCTACGGCAGAACGCAGGAAGACGCCGACGCCGCGGCCGATACCATCGCGAACGTCATCATCGGTCACGAGAACGATTTCGACGGCCGCATCTTTGCGCCGGATGAAGGCGTGCTGCATGCGATGGAACTGGCGAAGACCGCGAGCAAGCCGATCGTGATTGCCGACACCCAGGACAATCCCGGCGCCGGCGGCGATTCCGACACCACGGGCATGTTGCGCGCGCTGGTGCGCAACAACGCCCAGCGCGCCGCCACCGGCGTGATCTACGATCCAGAATCTGCCAAGGCTGCGCATGCCGCCGGCGTCGGCGCGACCGTCACGCTGGCGCTCGGCGGCAAATCCGGTATCCCCGGCGACGCGCCATACCGGGAAACCTTCGTTGTCGAACAACTGTCCGACGGCAAGTTCGTCGCCTCCGGCCCCTATTATGGCGGCCGCGACATGGAGATGGGCCGGTCGGCGTGCCTGCGCATCGGCGGCGTCCGGGTCGTCGTCTCCTCGCACAAGGCGCAGCTCGCGGACCAGGCAATGTACCGCTATGTCGGGATCGAGCCGACCGAGCAGGCGATTCTCGTCAACAAGAGCTCGGTGCATTTTCGCGCCGATTTCGAACCGATCGCGGAAAAGCTTTTGATCTGCGCCGCCCCCGGCGCAATGCCGGCCGACACCGCCACCCTGCCCTGGACGCGGCTGCGCGCCGGCATCCGCATCAAGCCGAACGGTGCGGCCTTCGTCCCTGCGAAATCACCCTCATCGTCTTCTGCAACCGGATAACAACCATGCCCACCATCGAACGCATTGAAGGCTTTGCCGACGAACTCACCGCGATCCGCCGGGATCTGCATGCGCATCCCGAGATCGGTTTCGAGGAAGTCCGCACCTCCGGCATCGTCGCCGACAGGCTCACGCAATGGGGCATCGAGGTGCATCGCGGCCTCGGCGGCACCGGCGTGATCGGCGTGCTCAAGGGCAAGGGCAACGGCACCAGGCGCATCGGGCTGCGCGCCGACATGGATGCGCTGCCGATGGAAGAGAACACCAATCTGCGCTGGCGCTCGACTATTCCCGGCCGCTTCCACGGCTGCGGCCATGACGGCCACACCACCATGCTGCTCGGCACCGCGCGCTATCTGGCGGAAACCCGCAATTTCGACGGCACCGTGCACTTCATCTTCCAGCCGGCCGAAGAAGGTCTCGGTGGCGCGCGCGCCATGATCAAGGACGGGTTGTTCGAGAAATTCCCCTGCGACGAGATCTACGGGCTGCACAATGCGCCTGACCTGAACCATGGCGAGATCGCGATCCTGCCCGGGCCGGCGATGGCCGGCGCCGACTTCTTCGACATCGTCATTTCAGGCTACGGCGCGCACGGCGCGATGCCGAACCTTTCCAGGGATCCCGTCATCGTCGCGATGACGCTCGGTCAGGCGCTGCAGACCATCGTCAGCCGCAACGTCGACCCGCACGAGCCCGCGGTGCTGTCGATCACCCAGATTCACACCGGCTCGGCTTACAATGTGATCCCCGGCGAGGCGAAACTGTGCGGCACGGTCCGCGCGTTCTCCGACGAGGTCCGCGTGCTGATCCGCGAGCGGATGCGCGCGCTCTGCGCCGGTATCGCCGCCTCCTTCCAGGTCGAGATATCAGTCGACATCCGCGACGGCTTCAGCGTGCTGATCAACGAGGAGGAGCAGTCCGCGGTGGTCGCCGAGGTGGCGCGCACGGTGGTCGACGCCGACAAGGTGATCACTCGCACAAAACCCAAGATGGGCAGTGAGGATTTCGCCGACATGATGCAGGTGGTGCCCGGCGCGTATTTCTGGGTCGGTCATGAAGGCTCGGTGCCGGTGCACAATCCCGGTTATATCCTCGACGACAAGATTCTCCCGATCGGCGCCAGCATGTTCGCGCGCATCATCGAAACCCGTCTCCCGGCCGGCGCCCATGCATAAACCGGCACCCGAGGAAGCGGTCACGTCGCTGCACGACCTCAGCGCCGTCGACCTGATCGAGGGTTTCAAGGCCGGCCAGTTCTCGCCGTCGGAAGTACTGGAGGACGTGCTGACGCATGTCGCGGCGTGGGAGCCACATATCAAGGCGCTGTACGCTTTCGATCCCGACGGGGCGCGGGCGGTTGCCAGGGCATCGACCGAACGCTGGCAGAAAAGCGAGCCGATGGGCGTGCTCGACGGCGTGCCGGTCACCATCAAGGACAACATCGCCACCAGGGGCGTGCCAGTGGCGCTGGGTTCCGCCAGCGTCAAGCCGGTCGCAGCGGAGCGCGATGCGCCACCCGCGGCGCGGCTGCGCGAAGCCGGCGCGGTGATCTTCTCGAAGACCACCATGCCGGACTACGGCATGCTGTCGTCGGGCCTCTCCAGCTTCCATCCCCTCACCCGCAATCCCTGGGACCTCAGTAAAAATCCCGGCGGCTCCAGTTCCGGTGCCGGCGCCGCGGCAGCGGCAGGGTACGGCCCGCTGCATCTCGGCACCGATATCGGCGGCTCGGTGCGGCTGCCGGCATGCTGGTGCGGCCTGGTCGCGCTGAAGCCGAGTCTCGGGCGAGTTCCGGTCGACCCGCCCTATGTCGGCCGCGTTGCCGGACCGATGACACGCATTGTCGATGACGCCGCCCTGATGATGAGCGTGCTGTCACGGCCCGATCGCCGCGACGGCATGAGCCTGCCGCCCAACGACATCAACTGGAAGGCGCTGGAAAAGTCGCCGCGCAAATTGCGCATCGGGCTGATGCTCGATGCCGGTGCCGGCCAGGCGCTGGAGAAGGACGTGCGCGCGGTCGCCGTGAAGGCTGCGAAGGCGTTCGAATCCGCCGGCGCCGTCGTCACCGAAGTCGATGGCGTGATGACGCGCGAAATCCTCGACGGGCTGGATCATTTCTGGCGCGCCCGGATGTGGGACGATCTGTCGAAACTGACGCCGGCCGAGCGCGCCAGGGCGCTGCCCTATATCCTCAGATGGGCCGAGACCGGCGCGAAGCTGTCGAGTGTCGACGTCGTCAGGGGCTTCAACGCTACGATGGCGATCCGGGCGGCAACGGCCAAATTGTTCTGCGAGATCGACTATGTGATTTCGCCGGTTTCGCCGGTGGTGAATTTCGCCGCCGAACTCGCCGCCCCGCTGAACAATCCCACCAAGCCGTTCGAGCACATCGCCTTTACCGTGCCGTGGAACATGGCGGAAAATCCGGCCGTCTCGATCAATGGCGGTTTCGACAAAAAGGGCTTTCCGATCGGCGTCCAGATCGTCGGCCGCCGCTTCGACGACATCGGCGTGCTCGGCATGGCCAAGGCGTTCGAGGGCTTGCGCGGGCCGCAGAAGCCGTGGCCGAGCCCGCCGAAGAAGTAGCCACTCCCCGTCATTCCGGGGCGCGCAACGCGCGAGCCCGGAAACGCGAGATTCCGGGTCTGGTCCTTCGGACCATCCCGGAATGACGGGGCAAATTCAAAAACAACACCCGAGAGGAAACACAAACATGGTCTACGAGACGATCAAATACGAAGTCGACGAGCAGATTCTCACCATCACGCTGAACCGGCCCGACAAGCTCAACGCCTTCAACGGCACCATGCAGGCGGAACTGATCGCCGCGTTCGATGCGGCCGACAAGGACGATAATGTCCGCGCCGTCATCGTGACCGGCGCGGGGCGCGGGTTCTGCGCCGGCGCCGACCTCTCCTCCGGCGCCAACACCTTCGATCGCGACGCGCGGCGGGGGCCCGTCAAACGGCTGGCCGACGGCAAGGTCGATTACAGCGATCCGCAAGTGCGCGACGGCGGCGGCCAGGTCACCTTGCGGATCTTCAAATGCCTGAAGCCCGTGATCGCGGCGATCAACGGTCCGGCGGTCGGCATCGGCGCCACCATGCTGCTGCCGATGGATATCCGCATCGCCTCGGAAAACGCCCGGATCGGATTCGTATTCTCGCAGCGCGGCATCGTCCCGGAGGCGGCATCGAGCTGGTTCCTGCCGCGCCTCGTCGGCATCTCGCAGGCGCTGGAATGGTGCTACACCGGAAAAGTGTTTCCGGCGCAGGAAGCACTCGCCGGCCGCCTCGTCAGCAAGGTCGTGCCACCGGATGACTTGCTGCCGACCGCACGCGCCATGGCCAAGGAGATCGCGGCAAAGACCGCACCGGTGTCGGTGGCGCTGATCCGCCAGATGATGTGGCGCATGCTCGGCGCCGACGACCCGATGGAAGCCCACAAGGTCGACAGCCGCGGCATCTACGCCCGCGGCCGTTCCGAGGATGTCAAGGAAGGCGTGGTATCGTTCCTGGAAAAGCGACCGGCGCAGTTCAAGAACAAGGTATCGGCCGACATGCCCGACTATTTCCCGTGGTGGGACGAGCGGGAATACAAGTGACGGCGAAGCAGTCATCCCGGGGCGGTGCGAAGCATCGAACCCGGATCTCGAGATTCCGGGCTCGTCGCCGCGACGCCCCGGAATGACGGTGCTCTATCGCATCATCAACGCCACGCGCCCGATCGCCTTGCGCTCCACCAATAGCCGCATCGCCTTCGCGTAGTCCTCCAGCGGCAACCGGTGCGAGACGTTGGGACGGATTTTTCCCGCTTCCGCCCACGCCAGCAGCGCCTTGAGACGTTCCTTCCCCAGCGCCGGATTTCGCCGCACCGCTTCACCGGCGCGGACGCCGAGCACGCTGGCACCCTTGATCAGCAGCAGATTGGTGCGGGCGAGGCCGATGCCGCCGGTGAATCCGATCACCAGCAGCCGCGCGCCCCAGGCGATGCAGCGCACGCTGTTCTCGAAAGTTTCGCCGCCGACGGGATCGAACACCACGTCGGCACCGCGACCGTCGGTGATGCGTTTGACCGCGTCGCGGAACGGCTCGCGGCCATAGAGCACGAGATGATCGGCGCCCCTCGCCTGCGCCACCGCTAGTTTCTCTTCGGACGACGCCGCGGCGATCACGGTGGCGCCCAGCATCTTGCCCATCTCGACCGCGGCAAGGCCGACCCCGCCGCCGGCGCCATGCACCAGCAGCACCTCGCCTGGTTGAACCTGCCCGCGATCGATCAGCGCGTGATAGGCGGTGCCGTGGCCGGCCAGAAAGGTCGCGCCCTCGGCGTAGTCGAAGGTTGACGGCAGCGGCGTCAGTTGCGACGCCGTGACGACGGCTTGATCGGCGTAGCCGCCATGCCGCATCTTGACGATCACGCGGTCGCCGACCGAGACGCCATCGACGCCGTTGACCTCGATCACGTCGCCGGCGGCTTCCATGCCGGGGGTGAACGGCAGCGGCGGCTTGAGCTGGTACTCGCCGGCCGCCATCAGCACGTCGGGAAAATTGATCCCGGCGGCGTGCACGGCGACGCGGACCTCGCCCGGCGCGAGCGGCACCGCGGCAAAGCTTTCCAGCTGCAGGCTCTCGGGGGCCCCAAGTTCGCGGCAGACGACCTTCCTCGGCATCAGGCCGCCCGCGCTTTCAGCCGCGCCAGCGCTTCGCGGATCAGCGGCATGCGGTCATTGCCGAAATACATGTCGGTCTTGTCGAGAAAGATAGTGGGCGAGCCGAAGCCACCGCGCGCCATCACCTCATCGGTGTTGGCCTTGAGCTGGTCCTTGATGGCCTGGTCGCCGATGCCGGCGAAGAATTTTTGCGGGTCGACGCCGACGCTCTTGCAAATATCGGTCAGCACCTCGTCCTTCGAAATGTCCTTGTCTTCGCCCCAATAGGCTTCAAACACCGCGCGCGCGAATGGCTCCATGTCCTTGCCGAGGAATATGCAGCCGCGCATCGCCTTGACGCTGTTCACCGGAAACACCGTCGGCGGCATCTTGATCGCAAGCCCGGCCGAGCGCGCCCAGTCGGCGAGGTCTTTCTTCTGGTAACGCGCCTTCAGCGGTACTGGCGCCTCGCGCGAGGCGTAGACGCTGGGATTGACGCTGTTGAAGATGCCGCCGACCAGGATCGGCCGCCACGAAATCTCGGCGCCGAACTCCCTTGCGATGGGCTGGATGTTGTGGAAGGCGAGATAAGTCCAGGGGCTGGAGCAGTCGAAGAAGAATTCGATCATGATGGCGTCTCCTTTTGTTTTGATTTCTCGATCCTCATCCTGAGGAGCGCGCTCTTCGCGCGCGTCTCGAAGGATGAGCAGCACCCGGGCTCTCATGGTTCGAGACGGCGCAAGGGCGCCCCCTCACCATGAGGAATTGCCCTCACGTCTTTCCCGCCATCTCCTTCGCCTTCTGCCCGAACATATTCCGGCGCGCTTCCTCGTCGAACGGTTCCTTGACGAATTTGCCGATCGCCAGCCCCGCCTGCACCTGCGGCCGGGCGCGGATCACGGCGTACCAGCGTTTGACATGCGGGTAAGCGTCGAGGGTGAAGCCCTGCGCCTTGTGAGTCATGGTCCAGGGAAAGCAGGCGATGTCGGCGATGGAATACTCATCGCCCGCCACATAAGCCCCGGTCTTGCCGAGTTGCCGATCGAGCACGCCATAGAGCCTGGCCGCCTCGTCGCGGTAGCGTTCGATCGCATAGGGAATTTTCTCGGCGGCATAAAGAGCGAAATGGCCGTGCTGGCCGAGCATCGGTCCAAGCCCGCTCATCTGCCACATCACCCACTGCACCACCCTGGAACGGCCGCGCATATCGCTGGGCAGAAAGCGGCCGGTCTTGTCGGCGAGGTAGATCAGGATCGCGCCGGTCTCGAACACCGAAAACGGCTCGCCGCCATCAGATGGCGCGTGGTCGACGATGGCGGGAATCCGGTTGTTCGGGCTGATGGCCAGGAATTCCGGGCGAAACTGTTCGCCGGAGCGGATGTTGACAGGAACCACGGTGTAGGGCAGCCCGAGTTCCTCCAGCATGATCGAGATTTTCCAGCCGTTCGGCGTCGGCGCGTAGTGCAGGTCGATCATGGCTGATCCTTGAGGGAAGCTGCCCACATCCTAGCCCGCGACGTCTCCGCCTTCCAGTCATCAAGGCGGTCTTGTGGGGCGACTGCCGAACATGCCACACAGGCGCAAACGATAACCCCAAGGGGAGGCCCACGATGCTGTTTCCAACCACGATCGCAGGCTCATTGCCGAAGCCGGAATGGCTGGCCGAGCCCAATACGCTGTGGGCGCCCTGGAAATCCAAAGGCGAGGAACTGGCGCGGGCCAAACGCGACGCCACCCTGCTGGCGGTGAAACTGCAGGAAGATGCCGGCATCGACATCGTCACCGAGGGCGAGCAGGCGCGCCAGCATTTCGTCCATGGCTTCATGGAGAAGATCGAGGGCATCGATTTCGCGCACAAGGTCGAGATGGGAATCCGCAAGGACCGCTACAAGGCGATGGTGCCGCAGGTGGTGGCGCCCTTGCGGCTGAAGGGCCGCGTCCATGCCGACGAGGCCCGTGTCGCCCGCACCCACACCACGCGAAAACTGAAATTCACCCTGCCCGGCCCGATGACCATCATCGATACCGTCGCCGACGGTTATTATGGCGATCGCGTCAAGATGGCGTTCGCCTTTGCCGAACTGCTCAACGAGGAAGCCAGGGCCCTGCAGGCCGACGGCGTCGACATGATCCAGTTCGACGAGCCCGCCTTCAACGTCTTCATGGACGAGGTCTCGGACTGGGGCATCAAGGCGCTGGAGCGCGCCGCCGAGGGCCTGACCTGCGCCACCGCCGTGCACATCTGCTACGGCTACGGCATCAAGGCCAATACCGACTGGAAGGAAACGCTGGGCGCCGAGTGGCGGCAGTACGAGGATATCTTTCCGGCGATCGCCAAAAGTCCGATCCAGCAAGTCGCGATCGAATGCCGCAATTCAAAGGTGCCGCTGGACCTGCTGGCGCTGCTCACCGGCAAGATCGTGCAGGCCGGCGTGATCGATGTCGCCAGCGACACCGTCGAAACCGCGGAGGATGTCGTCAAGGTGATCGAGGCCGTCTCAAAGTTCGTGCCGAAGAGCAACATCATCGCGACCACCAATTGCGGCATGGCGCCAATGCGCCGAGATATCGCGGAAGCGAAGCTGATGGCGCTGGGCGCGGGCGCGAAGCTGGCACGGCAGAGGCTGGGGTGACCCGTCATCCCTCGCGATAACGGCGAAGCCGTTACGCGAGGGATGACGGCGGAGCTGTTGTGGCAATCAAAGCCACGCTCGGATGCAGCACCGGAACATAACCCGCCGCCAGCGCGCGCAGCGTCGAGGGTGGCGTCAACAGCATCGGGCCCCAGATCGCGCCGGCCGCGGCGTGGTAGCCTGCGAACGACCATTTTAACGGCCGACCCTGCACGACCAGATAACTCTCCGCCCCCTCCTGCAGCATCGCGCCGTCGGGCAATTCGCGCAGCGGCACCGCCAGCGGAGTGAGCCGCTTCCTGCCGCGATCCAGCCGCTCGCGGTGAAGCACGGCATCGATGTCGCGCGCGAGCACCCGGCTCACCCCGTTGCCCTGTTCCCAGCAACTGCGAAACAGGTCGGCATCGTCGCGGCGGCAATAGAAACAGGGGCGATGCCCGGCGGCGAGCGCGGTCGCTTCATCGAGAAAGAACAGCTCGGTCCAGCTGCGAGTGGCCATCACCGCGCGCCGGCGGCCCCGGAATTCGCAGACGCAGGTGAGCCACGCCTGGCTGGCCCAGCGCCGCGTCAGGGTTTTGGTTTCGGGATCGTGGATGATACCGCGATTGCCGGTGAACAGGCCACGATGCGGGGTGGCGACGATGTCGCCGGTGGGCGTGACGCGGTTTTGCAGCGGCATGGGGGCCTGGCGAATGGCGAGTAGCGAATGGCGAATAATACCGCTCTATTCGCCATTCGCTACTCGCTATTCGCCCTTATCACACCCTGCCGTCGCGGATCGGCGGCTGGAATGACAGCGCGGTATCCCAGGGAAAATGGATCCAGGTGTCCTGCGACACTTCGGTAATGAACGTGTCGACCAGCGGCCGTCCCTGCGGCTTGGCGTAAACCGCCGCGAAATGCGCGTCCGGCATCATCGTGCGCACCAGCCGCCCGGTCTTGCCGGTAT
Organism: Bradyrhizobium sp.; assembly: GCF_030693485.1. Lineage (GTDB taxonomy): Bacteria > Pseudomonadota > Alphaproteobacteria > Rhizobiales > Xanthobacteraceae > Bradyrhizobium. The sequence continues at coordinate 18,900 of NZ_JAUYAN010000116.1, forward strand.
CGACGAGATCGTCGACGATCAACAATCCTTTGCCGGTGCCGCCGCCGAGTCTTGCCACTTCCGACGAAACGTCCTTGAGAACCTGCAACTCACCTTGTTTGGTATGGTCGTAGCTGGCGATGCAGACGGTATCGATCACGCGAATGCCGAGCTCGCGCGCGACGATCGCCGCCGGCACCAGTCCGCCGCGGGTGATCGCGACCATGGCATGAAACGGCCCGACGGCATTGAGCCGCCAGCTCAGCGCCCGGCAATCCCGGTGAAACTGGTCCCACGATACCGGAAAGGCCTTGCCGGCCTTCTCCTGCGCGCTCAGTTCCGGATGCTCGGCCATCATCGTTCCCCTACATCTTCCGGATAATGGCCGTGGCCGTCGCGGTGGCGACGATCTTGTCGTTTTGCATGAGTTCGGCGCTGAGCTGGCAGACTTCCCTGCCGCGCAGCACCACGCGCCCGACACCGCTCAGCGGCCCTGCTTTCGCCGGTCGGTGAAACTGGACGTTGAGGTTCAGCGTCGGCGCGAATTCGCCGGCGTCCAGCGTCGCGGTGAGCGCCGGGCCCATGGTGTCGTCGAGCATGGCGGCGAGAAAGCCGCCCTGCACGTTGCCGGCCGGATTGAGGAATTCCTGCTTCGCCTCGAACGTGACCTCGGCGGTGCCGCGTTCGCCATCGATTGCGGCGAATTCGATGCCGAGCGTCACCGCACAGGGCGGCGGCGGCAGCTCGCCGCGGACGATCTTCCAGAAGAACGAATTCTTGTCCACGACGCGCTTCCCGCTCCGCTTTCGAATGATCCGCTAGCGGGTGGTGATGTTCAGTCCCGCCAGCATCTCCTTGACCGCGTTCATCGCGGCAGTGAGTTTTTCCGGATCGCGCGAGCGGACCACGAGATTGGTGTTCGGCTTCTTTTCGTCGTCGATGAACGGGTAGCTGCCAATCACGGTGTCCGGATGCGCGTTGGCGATTTCGCGCAGGGGGCCACCGACGTCGCCTTCCCGCGCATTGGCGCGAACCGATTCCGACAGCATCCGCACGCCGGATTTCAGCTTCGGCGCCACGATGTCCATCATCGCCTGCATGATGGTCGGCACCCCCGCCATCACGATGACATTGCCGATCTTGAAGCCTGGCGCGAGAATGGTGGCGCTCTGGATCAGTTCGGCGCCGTCGGGGATCCGCGCCATGCGCAGCCGGGCCTCGTTCAGATCCTGCGCACCCCAGCGCTCCTTGAACCGCGCCACGACTTCCGGATGGTGGTCGATGCCGACGCCGAACGCCTTGGCGATGGCGTCGGCGGTGATGTCGTCATGGGTCGGCCCGATACCGCCGGTGGTAAAGACGTACTCGTAGCGATGCCGCAGCGCATCAAGGGCGGCGATGATGTCGGCCTCCTCGTCGGCGACGACGCGGACCTCCTTGAGGTCGATCCCGATATTGGTGAGGTATTCGGCGATAAAGCCGATGTTCTTGTCCTTGGTCCGGCCGGACAGGATCTCGTCGCCGATCACCAGAATGCCCGCGGTGACGATCTCGCTCATAACCTCTCCCTCGCCCTCTATCGTGACTGTGCGCAAGCAACGCCTTGAAGTCACGGGGTTTTGCTGCCGAAATAAGCACCGGCCAGCCGTTTTTTGAGGCAGCTGGTGGAACCCTCCCTACCAAATGCCCCCGGTGAATGCATATCGCGCTGGCCCGGCGCTTGCTACCATCCCTTTCAGTCATGCACTGTCGCGCATGGTCCTGGAACGGGCTCGGAATGACCTTGGAAAAGCGTCGGGATATATGGCAGTTGCGTTCGATGAAATGAATGGGCCCGGCGGCGAGATCCGGCCGGCCTACCAGGAACTGTCCCGCTGGTTGAAAGAAACGCCCGCGGAGGCGCTGGAATATCGCCGCCAGGAGGCGGAACTGCTGTTCCGCCGGATCGGCATTACCTTTGCCGTCTATGGCGACGCCGAAGCCCAGGAACGGCTGATCCCGTTCGACGTTATCCCGCGAATCATGGCGGCGAAGGAATGGGCCATCCTGGAGAAGGGCCTGAAGCAGCGCGTGCGCGCGCTCAACATGTTCCTGCGCGACATCTATCACGGCCGCGACATCCTGCGCGCCAACATCATTCCCGACGACCTGATCTTCCAGAACCCGGTGTTCCGGCCGGAGATGAACGGCCAGCACGTGCCGCACGACGTCTATGTCCACATCGCCGGCATCGACATCGTCCGCATCGATCCGGAAGAGTTCTACGTGCTGGAGGACAATGCGCGCACGCCTTCCGGCGTGTCCTACATGCTGGAAAACCGCGAAATCATGATGCGGCTGTTTCCCGACCTGTTCGCCCGCCACCGCGTCGCGCCGGTGGAAAAATATCCGGACGAACTCTTGTCGGCGCTGCGCTCGGTGGCGCCGCTCAGCGCCTCGTCGGAGCCGACGGTGGCGCTGATGACCCCCGGCGTCTACAATTCCGCCTATTACGAGCATTCGTTCCTCGCCGACAAGCTCGGCATCGAACTGGTCGAGGGCCGCGACCTCATCGTCAAGAACGACGAAGTGTTCATGCGCACCACCGAGGGCCTGAAGCGGGTCGACGTGATCTACCGCCGGGTCGACGACGACTTCCTCGATCCCCTCACCTTCCGCCCCGATTCGGCGCTCGGCGTGCCCGGGCTGATGTCGGCCTATGCGGCCGGCAACGTCACGCTGGCCAACGCGGTCGGCACCGGCATCGCCGACGACAAGGCGGTCTATTCCTACATGCCCGAAGTGGTGAAATTCTATCTCGGCGAAGAGCCGATCCTGAAGAATGTGCCGACCTGGCGCTGCCGCGAGCCGAAGGATCTGGCCTACGTGCTCGATAATCTGAGCGAACTGGTGGTGAAAGAAGTGCATGGCTCCGGCGGCTACGGCATGCTGATCGGGCCCGCCGCCACCAAGGCAACCATCGAAGCGTTCCGCGACAAGCTCAAGCGCGAGCCCGAGGGTTTTATCGCGCAGCCCACGCTGGCGCTGTCGACCTGCCCGACCTGCGTCGAATCCGGCCTCGCGCCGCGCCACGTCGATCTCCGGCCGTTCGTGCTGACCGGCAGCAACCACGTCACCATCGTGCCCGGCGGGCTGACGCGGGTCGCGCTGAAGGAGGGATCGCTGGTGGTCAATTCCAGCCAGGGCGGCGGCACCAAAGACACGTGGATACTGGACGAGTAGAGAGAGCAAGATTCCCGCATGCTGTCACGCACCGCCGAAAACCTGTACTGGCTGGCCCGTTACGTCGAACGCGCCGAATATCTCGCGCGCACCATCGAGGCGACGCTGCGGGTCACAGCACTGCCGAACACCTATATCGGCAAGACCAACGAATGGGATTCGGCGCTGCTGACCGCCGGCGTCAGCGCCAGCTTCTACGAAATCTACGAGGAAGCCGACGAACAGAACGTCGTCGAATTCCTGTCGTTCTCGCCGGCCAATCCCTCCTCGATCAAGAATTGCATCGAAAACGCCAGGCTGAATTCGCGCTCGGTACGCACCGCGCTGACCTCCGAGATGTGGGACAACATCAACTCCGCCTGGATCGACCTGCAGGAGGTCTGGGGCAAGGGCACCAAGACGCGCGAGGAACTGGCGAAATTCCTGCGCTTCGTGCAGGAAACCTCGCTGCGGTTCGACGGCTCGGCCTACCGGACCATGCTGCGCAACGACGCCTACTGGTTCTCGCGGCTCGGCCTGCATCTGGAGCGCGCCGACAACACCGCCCGCATCCTCGACGTCAAATATCACGTGCTGCTGCCCGAAGAGGAACATGTCGGCGGCCCGCTCGATTACTACCAGTGGACCTCGATCCTGCGCTCGGTCTCGGCGCTGACCGCTTATCACTGGGTCTACCGCGAGACGCTGAAACCGTGGCTGATCGCCGATCTCCTGATCCTCAACGATTCGCTGCCGCGTTCACTGGCGAGCTGCTACGGCAACCTGGTGCGCAATCTCGACCAGATCGGCGTCGCCTATGGCCGCCAGGGCGCTGCCCAGCGCCACGCCCGCGGCGTCCGCAATCGGCTGGAGCACAGCCACATGGACGACATCTTCCAGCGCGGCGTGCATGAATTCATCCAGGAATTCATTCTGGACAACGGGCGGCTCGGCGAAATCATCACCAAACAGTATCTGATCTGATGGAGTATCGTCATTCCGGGGCGATGCGAAGCATCGCTCCGGAATGACAGCGGACAAGAGTTGTACACGCCATGCGCCTGCGAATTGCCCATTCCACCAGCTATCGCTACGAACCGCCGGCCACCGGCGTGATCCAGATTCTGCGCATGACGCCGGGCAGCCATGACGGCCAGTACGTCGCCGAATGGCAGATCGACGTCACCACCGACTCCCGGCTCCAGGTGCATCAGGACGCGTTCGGCAATGTCACGCATGTCCTGACCGAAGGCGCGATCGCCGACCTTACCATCACGGTCGAGGGCCTGATCGAGACCCACGACACCGGCGGCGTGCTGCGCGGCACCGACGAGCGGTTTCCGCCGAGCCTGTTCCTGCGTTCGACCGATCTGACCGTGGTCAATCCGGCGATGGCGAACTTCGCGCGCGAGCTGCGCTCGGAATCGGAGAGCGACGTGCTCGGCTTTCTGCATGCGCTGATGATGCAGATCAACGAACACATGACGTTCGACGAAGACCCCACCAACAGCGGCACCTCGGCGGTGGAAGCCTTCGCGCTGAAGCGCGGGGTGTGCCAGGACTACGCGCATATCTTCATCGCCTGCGCGCGCACCGGCGGCGTGCCGGCGCGCTTCGTCGCCGGGCACTTCCTGCGCTCCGACGGCATGGTCCAGCAGCAGGCCGGCCACGCCTGGGCGGAAGCCTTCGTGCCCGACCTCGGCTGGGTCGGATTCGATCCGGCCAACGCCATCTGCACCACCGACGCCCACGCCCGCGTCGCCATCGGCCTCGATTATCTTGGCGCCGCACCGGTGCGCGGCACCCGCTATGGCGGCGGCATGGAGACCCTGACGGTGGCGGTCAGGGTCGAACAAGTGGGCGGACGGCAGGGCCAGTCGCAAACCCAGTCGTAACGCCCTTCATTCCGCCGCGCGCAATTGCGCGCCGGCAAAGATGCACTTTCTCGTCGTGTGACATGATGGTCGGCGCCTTTGCGCCGGTTCGACGATGCTTGACGCTTGACATCGGTCCGTACTCCCCGTGTGATGGGGAACCACAATAACAATAAGCGCAATGCACAATTTTCCAGGGAGGTTTTGATGCCGGTGCGTAAGGCTGCCCGTGTGATTGGCGGGCTCGTGGCCGCGATAGCGGCGCTGGGTGTGGCGTCTTCCGCCCATGCCCAGGAAAAGAAAATCAAGATCGGCGTGATTTACGACCTGACCGGCCCGCTCGCTGGCGGCGGCTCGGAGCTGCAATACACCGGCGCCAAGATCATGCTCGACTCCTACGCCAAGACGCTGGTGGAGGGTTACAAGGTCGAGGCGGTCTATGCCGACGCCCAGAGCAAGCCCGACGTCGCCATCAACGAGGCGATCCGGCTGATCGAGCAGGAAAAGGTCGACATGCTGCTCGGCTTCTTCTCGTCGGCGCAGTGCGTGCCGGTGGCCGCCCGCGTCGAGCAGCTCAAGAAATTCATGTGGATCACCACCTGTATTTCCTCGGCGGTGCTCGACGGCAAGAATTTCAAGTACATCTTCCGTCCGCAGGCGAGCGGCGACCAGTTCGGCCTGATCGCGATGGACTTCATCGCCAACAACGCCAAGGAGAAGCTGGGCAAGGAGCCCAAGGACCTGCGCGTCGCCATCATCCACGAGGACGGCGCCTATGGCGTCGACGTCGCCAAGGGCAATATGGCCGGCGCCAAGAAGGCCGGCTTCGAAGTGGTATTGAAGGAAGGCTATGCGGCCACCGCGCCCGACCTGTCGGCGCTGGTGACAAAACTGAAGCGTGCCCGGCCGGATGTAATTTTTCATACCGGCTATAACCCCGACATCACGCTGATGCTGCGCCAGGCGCGCGAGCAGGGCCTGAAATTCGGCGCGCTGATCGGTCATGGCGCCGGCTACGGCGTGTACGAGAAGCTGAAGGAAAGTCTCGGCGGCGACGTCAACCACTTCTTCAACGTCGATCCGATCTCGATCTGGCTCGCCAACCAGAAAAACATGGACCCCAAGCTGCCGCCGGTCATCAAGATGGTCGGTGAGGAGTTCGACAAGGCCAAGCCGGGCATTGCCATCCGCTCGGCGCATGTCGGCATGGCCGCCTCCAACACCTACGTCTTCCTGACCGAAGTGCTGCCGCGCGCCATCAAGAAATATGGCGGCGTCGATCCGGAAGCCCTGCGCAAGGCGGCGCTGGAGCTCGACCTGCCCGAAGGCGGCACCATGCTCGGCTTCGGCGTCAAGTTCCACGCGGACGGCGCGATGGCCGGTCAGAACGAGCGTTCGTTCCCGGTGGTGATCCAGTACATCGACGACAAGTCGTCGGTGGTGTGGCCGAAGAGCCAGGCGCAACGCGAAGCCATCCTGCCGCTGCCGGCAGGCTCGACCTACAGCAACAAGTAGACGTCCCGAGGAAGCAAGTCCCAACGCAAGCTACAAGACAAAACATAAGGGACCGTCGTGCTGGTAGTTGAGGGCTTGGTAAAGCGGTTTGGCGGCTTCACGGCTGTCAACCAGGTATCGTTCCGGGTCGAACAGGGCGAGATTCTCGGCCTGATCGGCCCGAACGGTTCGGGCAAGAGCACGATCTTCAACATGCTGTCCGGCACGTTCGCGCCGTCGGCGGGATCGATGCAATTCGACGGCAGCGAGATCTCGGGGCTCGCGCCGCATCGCATCATCAATCGCGGCATCGGCCGCACCTTCCAGATCCCGCGGCCGTTCCACCGGCTGACGATCTTCGAGAATGTGGCGCTGGCCGGCTATTTCGGCCAGGGCCGCCACAGCCGCATCAAGGCCGAGGAAGCCGCCGAGCGCGCGCTCGGCATGGTCGGCCTGACTGCCGACCGCCACGCTCTGGTCGATGGTCTCGGCGCCGCGGGGCTGAAGAAGCTGGAGCTCGCGAAAGCGCTGGCGACCGGCCCCAAACTGCTGCTGGCCGACGAAAGCCTGGGCGGGCTCGACGAGCACGAGATGGACCAGGCCGCCGATATGCTGCGCAAAATCCGCGACGAACTCGGCATCACCATCATCTGGGTCGAGCACATCATGGGGGTGCTGATGCGGGTGGTCGATCGCGTGATGGTGCTGGATCACGGCGAGAAGATTTCCGAGGGGCTGCCGAGCCAGGTGTCGAGCGATCCGCGGGTGGTCGAGGTCTATCTCGGCACCGACGCCGTTGCAACGCAAGCCGCAGCCGCCGAAGCGCGTCGGTAAGGGAGCGCGCGCATGCTGGAACTGAAATCGATCGACGCGGGCTACGGCACCTTCCAGGCGCTGTTCGGCGTCAGTCTCGACGTCAAGGCGGGCGAAGCGGTCGGCGTGATCGGCCCCAACGGCGCCGGCAAGACCACCCTGATGCGGGTGATCTCCGGCCTGATCCGGCCGCGCGCAGGCTCCATCTCGATGGAAGGCACCGACATCCTGAAGACGCCGGAGCATCGCATCGTCAGCCTCGGCATTGCGCATGTGCCGGAGAACCGCCGGCTGTTTCCCCGCCTTACCGTGGAAGACAATCTCAAGATGGGCGCCTTCATGCCGGAGGCGCGGGCCCGCTTCGCCGAACGGCTGGAATTCGTGTTCGACCTGTTTCCGCGCATGAAGGAACGCCGCCACCAGATGGCCGGCACCATGTCGGGCGGCGAGCAGCAGATGTGCGCGATCGGCCGCGCGCTGATGTCCGATCCGAAATTGCTGCTGCTGGACGAGCCTTCGGCGGGCCTTGCGCCGGTCGTGGTGCAGCAGGTGTTCGAACTGGTGAAACGAATTCGCGGCGGCGGCCTCACGGTGCTGATCGTCGAGCAGAACGTGCAGCAGGTGCTGAAAGTGGTCGATCGCGCCTATCTGCTGGAGGCAGGCTCGATCCGCGCTTCCGGCAGCTCGGCGGAGATGCTGGCGAACGACTCGATCCGGCAAGCCTATCTCGGCGTCTAGGATTTTGGAGTGGCGGTAAAACGATGACGGACATTTTCGACATCTACCTGCTCGAAGCCATGGTGAACGGCATCCTGCTCGGCGGCGTGCTGGCGCTGCTGGCGCTGGGGCTGAACCTGATCTTCGGCGTCATCGACGTCACCTGGATCTGCTACGCCGAACTGGTCATGATCGGCATGTACGGCATGTACTACATGGTCCAGGCTTTCGGACTGCCCTATTATGTGGCGGCGCCCTTCACCATCCTGCTGGTCGCGGGGCTGGGCGCGCTGCTGCATCTGCTGGTGATCGCTCCGCTGCTCACGGCGCCGCCGATCAACCAGTTGCTCGCGACCGGCGGCGTGCTGTTCGTACTGCAGAGCTTCGCCACCGTCGCCTTCGGCATCGACTTCCGCAACCTCGGCATCAGGATGCCGGTGCTGAAGTTCGCCGAGATGCATTTCAGCTATTCCCGCCTGCTGGCGTTCGCCGCGGCCCTGATCGGCATGACGCTGGTCTATTACTTCATGAAGAAGACCTATGTCGGCACCGCGATCCGCGCCATCTCGCAGGACCGCCAGATCATGGCGCTGATGGGCGTCGATACCCGCCGGATCTATCTCATCACTTCGGCGCTGGGCGGCGCGCTCGCCGGCCTCGCCGCCTGCCTCCTGGTGCTGCAATACGACATCCATCCCTTCGTCGGTCTGTCGTTCGGCCCGATCACCTTCCTGATCGTCGTGCTGGGCGGACTGGGCAATTTCGTGGGCGGCTTCGTGGCGGCGTTCGTGTTCGCCGAGATCATCTCGCTCGGCGGGCTGTTCTCGGATCTCGAATGGGGTTACGTGCTGGCCTTCGCCTTCTTCATCGTCATGATGTTCATCCGGCCCGCCGGGCTGCTGGCGAGGCGCTCGTGACCGCAAAACAGTCCCTCCCCTGGATCGCCGGCGCGGCGCTGATCGCGCTCCCGTTCGTCTATCGCGAGCCCTACCATCTGCACATCCTGATCCTGATCCTGATCTGGTCGTTCGCCTATACGTCGTGGTCGATGATGGGTCGCTTCGGCCTGGTTTCGCTCGGCCATGGCGGCTTCATGGGCGTCGGCGCCTATGTGACGGCATTGCTGTGGAATCATCTCGGCGTATCGCCGTGGATCGGCATTCCCATTGCAATGGTCGCCGCCGCGATACTGGCGATGATCGTGGCCTATCCGTGTTTCCGCTTCCGCATCACCGGCCATTATTTCGTGCTGGTCACGCTGGCGCTGTCGGGAATCGTGCTGCAGGTGATTACCGCGACCCGCGACTACACCGGCGGCTCGCTCGGCTACACGCCCGACCGCACCAAGGGCAGCCAGATCTGGGCGCTGCAATTCGACGACAAGGTCACCTGGTACCTGATCGCGCTCGGGGTCTGGGCCGCGGGCCTGGCGATCTGGAAATGGGTCGACCGCAGCATGGACCGCTATGCCCTGGAGGCGATTTCCGAGGACGAGGACGCCGCGGCCGCAGCCGGCGTCAACGTGACCTGGGAAAAGCTCAAGATCACGGTGATTTCGGCGTTGATGACCTCACTCGCCGGCTCGCTCTACAGCCAGTACCAGATGTTCATCTCTCCGGACACGGTGAGCGGCATCGCGGTGTCGCTGCAGATGGTATTCGCCGTTATCGTCGGTGGCCTCTACGTGTCGCTCGGACCGACGGTCGGCGCCATCATCACCATCCTGCTGGCGGAGACCCTGCGCATCGGCTTCGGCACCAAGGCAGTCGGCTGGGACAACCTGGTCTACGGCGTGCTGCTGGTGGTTTTCATCATCTTCCTGCCGAAGGGAATTCTGGGAAGCATCATCGACAGGGTGAAGATGGCAAGGAAGGCATAGTCCGTCGTCATTGCGAGGACCCCGCGAAGGCGGGGGTATCCAGTAATCGTCGGCTTCAGCGATAGAACCGAGATGCCGCTGCGTACTGGATCGTCCGCGTTCGCGGACGATGACGGCGGAGAGTTCAGTGGCGTGGCAATGACGATCTCAGACTATGCCCCCACAAACACCAGTAGCGTGCCATTCGCCGTCGCAGGCGGAACGCAGACGGCCCCGGCGCTGCGGAAACCGGCGTTCCCGACCGCCTTCTCCGCCGCCGCAAGATCCGATGTCGCGATCACCATGCCGGCGCTGCCGCGCTCAGGCAGTCCGGCGAACGCGACTTCCGGATAGCGCTTGCCCAACTGGTCGCGGGTGAGGAACACAAAATCGGCGCGGTCCGAGCCGGAGGGCACCGCGATGGCGCCATCCGCCTCGGCCCTGACGTCGCGGTCGATCATGCGTCCGAGATGCGCGGCGTCCTTGGCGGGCTCGGTCGAGACGACCAGCACCTGTTTCAGCCGTTGCGCGCCGTTGGCGTGTTTCATCAGTTCGGGAATCCAGACGGTTTCCCGGGTCTTGTGCTGGCAGGCGAAGATGCGCAATCCGCCCGGCGCTTCGGCTACCGGCCATTGAAAGGTGGTGAATTTGGCCGCCGACAGGCTGCCATCCGGCATCGTCACCGGGCGTTCGAAATCGGTCGGCCCGATCGGCTCATAGCCGCGCGCGCGAATCTCCTCGGCACCATCGGCCGAGTTCACCGCGGTGAAAGCGATGCGTTCGATGCCCTCGCGCTTGGCGAGAAAGGCCCGCGCCGGCGCATTGTGTTCGGTGTCGGTCAGCACGCCGAGCAATTCGATGTAGTCAGGGTCGAGCATGATGGTGTAGTTGCCCGATCCCATCTTGGCACTGTGGGTGCCGCGCGGCGAGATGGTGAAGCCGAGCCGCTTCCAGTTCACGGCGGCGGCGTCGAGGTCTTTGACCATGACGACGGCATGGTCGATTCCGATGACATTCTGGAGCGGCACTCTGTTGTTTCCCCGGCGTGAATTGGGCTCTAAGCTAACCAGATCATCGACGGCAAGGAAAGCATAACGATGCATACCGCAAATGTCCGCTGGCCCGACTCGCTATGGGCCGCGGCGACGCCGCCCGGTCCGGAGTTGCCGGAACTCGCAGGGACCGCCGAGGCTGATGTCATCGTCATCGGCGGCGGTTTCACGGGCCTGTCGACGGCGCTGCATCTGCGCGAGGCCGGCGTCGACGTGGCCATCTTGGAGGCCATGGAGCCGGGCTGGGGCGCCTCAGGGCGCAACAACGGACAGGTGATTCCGACCCTGTCGCGGCCCGATCCCGAAGACATCATCGCGAAACACGGCGCGGTCGGAGAGCGCTTTGTCGCGCTGCTGCGCGACAGCGCTTCCACGCTGTTCGATGTCGCCAGGCGTTATCAGATCCAGGCCGAGCAGGAACAGGCCGGCTGGGTGCAGCCGGTTCATTCACCGGGGCGCATCAAGATCGCCGAGCGGCGGGTGCGGCAATGGTCGAAATTCGGCGCCGATGTCGAGATGCTGTCGCGCGACCAGACCCGGCAGATGCTGGGCTCGGAGGCCTGGTTCGGCGGCTTCTGGAACAGGACCGGCGGGCATATCAACCCGCTGGCGCTGGCGCGCGGCCTCGCCCGCGTGGTGCTCGATCAAGGCGGCCGGATTTACGCGCGCTCGCCCGCGATCTCGTTCGAACGGAAGGGCGACCGCTGGGTGGTCAAGACCGAAAAGGGCGAGATCAGCGGCCGGGCGCTGATCGTGGCGACCAACGCCTATACCGGCGAATTCTCCAAAACCCTGATGCCCGAAATCGCCCACGAGGTGATGCCGGTGCTGTCCTGGCAGATGGCGACGCAGCCGCTGTCCGAGGCGGCCCGCAAAACCATCATTCCCGGCCGGCAGGCGATGTCCGATACCCATGGCGAACTCTATTTCGCGCGCTATGACGCGCGCAACCGGTTGGTGACCGGCGGGGCCGTGATCGGCCCCGGCAACAAGGTGGAGCGAATCAAACAGCGGGTCGGCGAGCGCCTGCAGCGGCTGTGGCCGCAGATCGGACCGGTCGCGTTCGATTATGTCTGGAACGGCTATGTCGGGATGACAACGGATTTCCTGCCGCGCATTCACCGGCTCGGGCCCGACGCCTATGGCTGGACCGGCTGCAACGGCCGCGCCGTCGCGCTGTCGATCGCGCTCGGCGATGAGCTGTCGAAGGCGGTGCGCGGCACACCGCAGGCCGATCTGGCGCTGCCGTTCACCGAGCCGGTCGCGATTCCCGCGCATGGCCTCATGCGCAAGCTCGCGCCGCTGATGCTGATGATCTACCGGCGGCGCGACGCGCGCGAAATCGCCTGAGACGGCGCCGTCAGGTGAACACCGACGTCGCGTGCTTCCTGGCGAACTCGCCGCCGGGAATCGAATCCAGCAACGCCCTAGTGTAGGGATGCTGCGGATTGCCGAACACTTCACCGGCGAGCCCGTGCTCCACCACCTCGCCGTCCTTCATGACCGCCACGAGGTCGCAGATCTGCGCGGCGACCCGGAGATCGTGGGTGATGAACACGATGGAGAGGCCGAACCGCTCGCGCAATCCAGCGAGCAGTTTCAGCACCTGCGCCTGCACCGATACGTCCAGCGCCGACACCGCCTCGTCCGCGACCAGCACTTCCGGCCGCAGCGCCAGCGCGCGCGCCAACCCGATGCGCTGACGCTGGCCGCCGGAAAATTCGTGCGGAAAGCGGTCGCTGGCCGAGGGGTCGAGCCCGACCAGCGCGAACAGCTCCTTGGCGTCGGCGATGGCCTGCGCCCGCGGGGTGCCGTGCACGATCGGTCCCTGGGCGACCAGCTCCGCGGCCTTGCGGCGGGGGTTGAGCGACGAGAACGGATCCTGAAACACCATCTGGATATGGCGGGTCTCGCGGCGGACCTGCTCGCGCGTCAGTTTCGCCCAGTCCTTGCCCTCCAGCACGATCGCGCCGGCATCGGGATCGATCAGCCGGACGATGCAACGGGCGAGCGTCGATTTGCCGGATCCGGATTCGCCGACGATCCCCAGCGTCGCCCCGCGCGGCAGTTCAAGCGAAACATTTTTCACCGCATGCGTCACCCGCGCGCCGCGCCCGAGAAATCCGCCGGTGCGGAACGTCTTGGACACGTTGTCAATGGTCAGGATCATTTGATCGGGCAGCGTCCGCGGCGGCGGCGCCGTCAGCGGCGGCACCGCCGCGATCAGTTGTTGGGTGTAGGGATGTTGCGGGCGGTAGAGCACCGAGGCGGCATCGCCCTGCTCCACGATATGCCCCTGCTGCATGACCGCGACGCGGTCGGCGATCTCGGCGACGACGCCGAAATCATGGGTGATGAACAACACCGCGGTCTTTTTCCGCTGCTGCAGCTCCCGGATCAGCGTCAGGATCTGGGCCTGCGTGGTCACGTCGAGTGCGGTAGTCGGCTCGTCCGCGATCAGGAGCCGCGGATCGAGCGCCAGCGCCATCGCGATCATGGCACGCTGGCGCTGACCGCCCGACAATTCGTGCGGATAAGCCCTGGCGGCACTTTCGGGATCGGGGATTCGTACGTCTTCCAGCAGTGCCTGGACCCTGGCGCGGATGGCGGCTTTCGACAGACCGGTGTGGATCGAGAACATCTCGCCGATCTGGTCGCCGATGGTGCGCAGCGGATTTAGCGCCGTCATCGGCTCCTGAAAAATCATCGCGATGCCGGCGCCACGCACGGCGCGCATCTCGGCCGTGGTGGCGGCCGCGAGGTCCCGGCCTTCGAACATCACCCGGCCGGCATCGATGGTGACCTCTTTCGGCAGCAGCCGCATGATGGCGTTCGCCATTACCGACTTGCCGGAGCCGGATTCGCCGACCACGCACAGGATTTCGTTGGCGGCAATCGCGAGCGACGCGCCGGACACCGCATGCGAGCGGTCCGCGCCGGCGGGCAGGCTCACGCCGAGTCCCTCGATGGTCAGGATGGTCGGGGCGGCTTCGCTCATCGCCCCTTGAGCCTCGGGTTCAGCGCGTCGTTCAATCCCTGCCCGACCAGCGAGACCGCCAGGACCGTGACCAGGATCGCAATGCCGGGGATCGCCGAGACATACCACTGCACCCGCAGCACGTCGCGGCCGAGGCCGATCAGATTGCCCCAGGAGGCGACGTTGGGATCGGAGAGGCGGAGAAACGCCAGCGCGCTTTCGAGCAGGATCGCAACCGCCATGATGACGCTGGCGTAGACGATGATCGGCGGCAAGGCATTGGGCAGGATCTCGCCGAGGATCAGCTGGATATCCTTCATGCCCAGGGTGCGCCCGGCCTGGACGAATTCCCGGTTGCGCAGCGACAGGAACTCGGCGCGCGTCAGCCGGGCCGGCGCCGGCCACGACACCACGCCGACGGCAATGGTGACCGTGGTCAGGGTCGAGCCGAACACCGCGACCAGCACCAGCAGCAGCACGAAATTCGGCAGCGTCTGGAACGCCTCCGTGATGCGCATCAGCACCGTGTCGATCCAGCCGCCATAATAACCGGCAAGCGCGCCGATCAGGATGCCGATGGCAATCGCGATGAGGGTGGCGACCCCGCCGATCAGAAGCGAAATCCGCGCGCCATAGAGGATTTGCGCCGCGATATCGCGGCCGGAATTGTCGGTGCCGAGCAGGAAGCGTGGATTCGAGAACGGCCAGATCAGGGGCCGCCCGGCCAGCGCCAGCGGCTCGCGCGGATAGAACCAGCTGGCGCTGAGCGCCATCGCCACCACGAACAGCAGCAGCACAAGGCCGGTGACGGCGGCGGGACTGCGAAAGTATCGTTTGACCGCGTCCACCGCGCTAACCCTCCGCCGCGATGCGCGGATCGAGCCGGGCATAGACCAGGTCGACGGCAAAATTCACGACAATGACCAGCAGAGCCGAGACGAAGACGATCCCGAGCAGCGTGTTGAGGTCGCGCTGCACCACGGATTCGTAGGCGAGACGGCCGAGGCCGGGCAGCGAAAACACGCTCTCGACCACGACGGAACCGCCCAGCATGGTGCCGGCCTGCAGCCCGATCAGCGTCACCATCGGCAGCAGCGCGTTGCGCAGCACGTGACGGATCACCACCCGGGTCTCGTCGAGCCCCTTGGCGCGCGCGGTCCGGACGTAATCGAGGTTGAGCACCTCGAGCATCGAGGCGCGCATGATGCGCAGGTAGATGGCGAGGAAGATCAGCCCGAGCGTCAGGGTTGGCAGCACGAGATGACGGGCGATGTCGAGGGTGCGCCAGATACCGGTCTGCAACGCGCCGATGTTCTCGAAGCCGCCGGCCGGCAACCACTGTAGATAGATCGAGAACACCACGATCGCCATCAGTCCGAACCAGAACGACGGGGTGGCGTAAAAGATCAAACCCAAAATCGAGATCAGCGTATCGGGCCATTTGTTGACGCCGCGCGCGGCGATAACGCCGAACACGATGCCGAAGAAGAAGGCGAACGACAGCGACGCCGTCATCAGCAGGATGGTCGGCGGCAGCCGTTCCAGAATGACCGACGCCACCGGCTTGCCATAGATCGAGGAGAAGCCGAGATCGAGCCGGATCAGGCGCCAGAGGTAATTGCCGAGTTGCGCCGGGATCGAAAGGTCAAGCCCGTAGAACTTGCGCAGTTCCTTCGCGGTGGCGGCGTCGCCGCCGCCCATCTGCGCCATCATGGCGTCGACGGTGTCGCCGGGCGCGAACTGCAGCAGCAGAAATACGCCGACCAGGATCAGGGCCAAGGTGGGAATCGAGGCGGCCAGACGCCGCCCCGCTAGTCTGAAGATGCGCATCGGGCCATCTTGTCGGAGTTTACGTCACGCGGAAAGCCAAAGATCGTGCCAGCTCGACGACCCCCAGCGCGGCGTATTGGAGTGATTGCGCGCCCTGGCGCTGATCACCGTCACGAAGATCTGCTCGATCGGCATCCAGACCGGCACTTCCGTGTTCACCTGCTTGACAAACTCGGCATACAGCGCCTTGCGCCTGGCCGGATCCACCTCGGTCGCGGCGTCGTCGATGGTCTTGTCCACCGCCGGGTCCTGCCATCCCCACTGGTTGGTCCAGGGCGCGCCCTTGGGCTGGCCGGATCTGTACCACACCGTGGTCGAGACCGCGGGATCGTTGCGGTACTGGTGCCATCCGGTGGCAAGATCGAAGGCGTGCTCGTCATAGACCTGCTTGAGGAAGCCACCGCCGTCGTTGCGCACGATTTCGACCGTGATCCCGACTTCGGACAGCGATTGCTGGATAAAGGTCGACCACAGCGAGATGTCCTCGCCCCACGGCGCCGGCAGCAGGCGCAGCGAGAAGCGGGTTCCGCCGGAGCCGCGCTTGTATCCGGCTTCGTCGAGCAAGGCCGCTGCCTTCGCCTTGTCGTAAGGATATTGCGGCGTGCCGGCGCCGGGATAGAAGTCGGTCGAGGTCGAGGGAATCGGACCGGTTCCGAGCCTGGCGAAATCGCCGAGAAAATTGTCGATGAAGAACGGCACGTTGATGGCGTGCGCGACGGCGCGGCGAACGCGGATATCCGACAGCTCCTTGCGGCGGAAATTGAACTCAAGGGTATTGGTGCGTGCATTGCCTTCATTGCCCCTGGTCGAGACGACAAAACGCTTGTCCTTGGACAGCCGCGACATGTCCGAAATGGTCAGACCCGAGAACGGGCTGTAATGCAATTCGCCGGCCTCCATCTGCGCCGCGGCCGCCGCCCGATCGGTGATGACGCGCCAGACGATGCGGTCCAGATAGGGCGCGTTGGGACGCCAGTAGTCCGGATTGCGGTCGGCCATGACATACTGGCCGCGCTCGTATTTGACGAACTTGAACGGACCGGTGCCGACCGGCGCGAGGTTGACCGGGTTCGGCCTGATATCGCCGGATTCATAGAGATGCTTGGCCGAGATATAGCCGAGGTCCGGCAGCGCGCGCAGCAGCAGGTTGAGCGGCATCGGCCGCTCGTAACGGAAGATCGCGATGTGCGGATCGGGCGTGTCGACGGCGGTGAGAAACAGCTGCAGCGTCGAGCCGTAGTTCAGGATCTTCTTCCACATGTTCATGGCGGTAAACGCCACGTCCGCCGATGTGAAGGGCTTGCCGTCGTGCCAGGTGACACCCTTGCGCAGCCTGAAAGTGACCGTCTTGCCGTCGGGCGAGGCCTCCCAGCTTTCCGCGAGCACGCCGACCGGTTTGCCGTCGGCGTCGAGATCGACCAGGTTCTCCTGGATCTTGCCCGAGATGATATAGACGCCGGTGGACGCCTGGATGCTGGGGTTGAGTTGGCGCTGCTCGGCGCCGTAGTGCACGTTGAACACGCCGCCCTTGCGCGGCGTTTCCTGCGCAAGGGCCCGCAGCGGGTTGATGACATTGGCGGCAATGGCAGCCGACGTCAGCAGCGCGGTGCGGCGATTGATCGCCAGGCGTGTAAAATCCATCGAAGCCTCCTCAGCGTAAGCATTGTTCGAGGGCCGCCCGCTCGGGGCCGGGATGCGCATGGCGGAGGCTACGACACAAGCGTGGACGGAGTCATTTCCTAATCAGGCTGCCGCGGGAAATTACCTGCTGATGTTGTGGGCCAACCAGCACGATCCTTCGGCAACGACGCAGGGAGAACTCTGTTCGAGCTTGCGGATTGTGCGTGGCATTCAGCCTCAAAATCCATCGGGCGCGCCCCGCCACGAATTTGACGGAGGGCTTTTAGCCGCTCGAAGATGGTTGCGCTCGAGGGGTTTACGGGGGAATTGCGGAGGCATTGAGGGGGAATTGGGGTTGGATGCCATCCTGAAATTGGCTACTAGTTGCGCGCCGACCGTCTCGGCTGTGTTGGGGACCGGAATGACCTATTGCTGCGGAGTGCTGGTGCGGGACGGGCTGGTCATGATCGCCGATACCCGCACCAATGCCGGGCTCGACAACGTCTCGACCTTTCGCAAGCTGCACATCTTCAACAAGCCGGGCGACTGCATCATGGCGATCGCCAGCGCCGGCAATCTGGCGATCAGCCAGTCGGTGCTGTCGACCCTGACCGAGGGGCTCGAGGATCCGCACACCGGCGCCATCGAGACGCTGATGAACGCGCCGACCATGTTCCAGGCGGCGCAGCGTATCGGCCGCGCCATCCGCGCGGTCAACGCCACCGAAGGCGCAGCGCTGAAATCCGAGGACATCAATTTCGACGTCTCCTTCCTGTTCGGCGGCCAGATCAAGGGCTCGCGGATGCGGCTGTTCATGGTGTATCCGGCCGGCAATTTCATCGAATGCACCACCGACACGCCCTATTTGCAGATCGGCGAGCACAAATACGGCAAGCCGGTGCTCGACCGCGCGATGCATTACGACGTCGAACTCTATGAAGCGCTGAAGACCAGCCTGATCTCGATGGATTCGACCATGCGTTCCAATCTCGGCGTCGGCCTGCCGATCGACGTACTGGTGGTGCGGGCGGACGTCTGCGACGCCGATCTCAACCACCGCATCGAGGCTGGCGAACCCTATTTCCACGATCTGCGCTCGCGCTGGTCGGCGGCGTTGCGCGCGGCGCACCAGAACATTCCAAGACCACCCTACAAGACCGAAACACAACCAAAAACATAAAGGCGGGAAACAATGGCCGACAAGATCGCATTGGTGACGGGCGCCGGTACCGGCGTCGGACGCGCGGCGTCGCTGGCGCTGATGAGCGCGGGTTTTACCGTGGTGCTGGCGGGGCGACGCATGGAGATGCTGCAGGAAACGCAGAAGCTCGGCGATAATGTCGGCAAGAGCCTCCCGGTGTCCGCCGACATGACCGACCCCGGATCGATCGCCGCGCTTTTCGCCAAGGTGATGGAAGTCTACGGCCGGCTCGACCTGCTGTTCAACAATGCCGGCATGGGCGCGCCGCCGGTGAATTTCGAGGATCTCGGCCTCGAACAGTGGCAGGCGGTGGTGAACACCAATTTGACCGGGCCGTTTCTGTGTACCCAGCACGCGTTCCGCATCATGAAGGACCAGACTCCGCGCGGCGGTCGCATCATCAACAACGGCTCGATCTCGGCGCACGCGCCGCGGCCGTTCTCGTCGGCCTATACGTCCACCAAACACGCCATCACCGGACTGACAAAAGCCACCAACCTCGACGGCCGCATGTACGACATCGCGGTCGGCCAGGTCGACATCGGCAATGCCGCGACGCCGATGACCGACCGCATGGTCGCCGGCCCCGGCGTGATGCAACCCGACGGCACGATGAAGCAGGAACCGCGCATGGACGCCAAGGCGGTCGGCGACGCCGTCGCCTACATGGCGAACCTGCCGCTCGACGCCAACGTCCTGTTCATGACGGTGATGGCGACCAAGATGCCGTTCGTGGGACGGGGTTAGGGCACACTCTCTCGTCGTCCCTGCGAACGCAGGGACCCATACTCCGCGACGCTGACTGTTGGTCGAGGTATCTACCG
This sequence comes from Bradyrhizobium sp., assembly GCF_030693485.1. Lineage (GTDB taxonomy): Bacteria > Pseudomonadota > Alphaproteobacteria > Rhizobiales > Xanthobacteraceae > Bradyrhizobium. The sequence goes on from NZ_JAUYAN010000116.1 coordinate 38,340, forward strand.
CCGTGTCCTCATTGAGGGGCCACGGCGTATGGGTCCCTGCGTTCGCAGGGACGACGTGTTGAGACGTCGCTGCCCAGTATATACGCCGCCTTTCCACACATTCTCAACGCTGCCATAATCCCCGACTTCGGGGGAATCATGCTTCAGCTGCAATCGGCGTTCGGCGTGTTCGCGTTGCTCGCGATCGCGTGGGCGCTCAGCGAAAACCGCCACGCGGTTTCGCTGAGGCAGGCCGCGATCGGCCTTGCCTTCACCTTTCTTACCGCGGTGGCGCTGACAAAGCTGCCGTTCGTCGCGCATGCGTTCGGCGCCATCAATGACGCGGTCGGGACCATTTCCGCCGCTTCGCGCGCCGGCAGCTCGTTCGTGTTCGGCTATCTCGGCGGCGGCGCGCTGCCGTTCGATCTGAAGGCGCCGGGCGCGGATTTCATCCTGGCGTTTCAGGCGCTGCCGGTGGTGCTGGTCATGAGCGTGCTGACCACGCTGCTGTTCTACTGGAAAGTCCTGCCGCCGGTGGTGCGCGGCATGTCGTGGCTGCTGGAGCGCACGCTCGGCGTCGGCGGCGCGGTCGGACTGTCCACCGCGGCCAACATCTTTCTCGGCATGGTGGAAGCGCCGCTGTTCATCCGGCCCTATCTGGCGCGGCTGACGCGCAGCGAACTGTTTCTGGTCATGACCGTCGGCATGGCCGGCATCGCCGGCACGGTGCTGGTGCTCTACGCTACCCTGCTGTCGCAGCTGATCCCGGATTCGGCGGCACATTTCGTCATCGCCTCGGTGCTGGCGGCGCCGGCGGCGATCCTGGTCAGCCTGATCATGGTGCCGGAGACGTCGGACGCGCGCACCGCCGGCGCGCTGGACGATCCCCGCGGCGATCCCCGCGTGGCGTTCATCGATGCAAAAGTGGCGAAGGCCGATCCGGATATCCACGCCTCCTCGACCATGGATGCGATCGTCAAGGGCACCACCGCCGGGCTCGAGCTGCTGCTCAACATCGTGGCGATGCTGCTGGTGCTGGTGGCGCTGGTCTATCTCGCCAATGCTGTCCTCGGGCTGCTGCCGCATATCGGCGGCGCCGCGATTTCGATGCAGCGGATGCTCGGCTACGTCATGGCGCCGGTGTGCTGGCTGATGGGCCTGCCGTGGCCGCAGGCGGTCACGGCCGGCAGCCTGATGGGCGTGAAGACCGTGCTGAACGAGCTGATCGCCTATGTCGACCTGTCCAGGCTCGGTCCCGAGGCGCTCGACCCGCGCTCTCGGTTGATCATGCTCTATGCGATGTGCGGCTTTGCCAATTTCGGCAGCCTCGGCATCATGATCGGCGGCCTCGGCACCATGGCGCCGCAACGCCGCGAGGAGATCAATGCGCTGGGATTGAAGTCGATCGTGTCGGGCACGCTGACGACGTGTCTGATGGGGGCGATCGTGGGGGTGTTGACGTAATCGTCATTGCGAGGAACACAGCGACGAAGCAATCCATTCTTGTTGCGCGATGGATTGCTTCGCTTCGCTCGCAATGACGGCGACTAACCTACGACGCCAGTTCGACCGTCTTGAACTCCGCCGGCAAGATCACTTCCAGCAATTCGACGTCGTCGGAATAGTCCAGGATCAGATGCTTGATGCGCGGCGGCTGGGTCCAGGCGCTGCCGGCTTTCATCAAGGTCTCGCCCTGGCCTTCCAGGTAGGTTTTGATCCAGCCCTTGAGGACATAGACCATCTGGAATTCGACATCGTGGAAGTGCAGCTTCGAGACTTCGGCCGGATTGCAGGGTCCGATCAGCCGGATCACATGGGCCTGAGCCAGGCCGTGGGTCGCAGCCGCAATGCCGAGATCGCGATACTGCGCGTAAGTGCGCAGCCCGTCGGCCTTGAAATCCTCTTCGCGGTGATGGCTGATGGCGATGCGCTGCTTCGGGCGTTTGGCGGCGGGCTTCGGCGGCGCCTTGATGGGCTTGGCAGTGCTCTTGGCAGTGCTCTTGGCAGTGATGATCTGCCGCGCGGTGGATTTGGCGACGGCTTTCGGTGACGGCGATTTTTTCAGCGCGGCGCTTTGGGCCGCGGCCCGTGATGTCGGCTTCTGCTTGGCCATGGAGGTGCTCCCTTTCCGAATGGTGGAGAAAGGTTAGCACAAATCGAAATTCGCAGGGTGGGCAAAGCCGCGCTCTTCGCGCAATGCCCACCCGATCCCGCTCAATGCAGCCGGAACACGCCGTCGACGGCGCGCAGTTCGGCCGGCTTGATCAGTTTGGAATGCGCCACGGTGACGGAGAACAGCGGGCCTTCGAGCTTTTCCTCCCAGAACGCGAGAAAGTCCTTCAGCGCCGGGAATTTCGGGAACAGATCGTAATTCTGCCAGACGTAGGTTTGCAGCAGCGACGGGTGATCCGGCATCCGATAGAGAATTTGCGCCGTCGTCAGCCCGTAACCCAGCACCTGTTTCCGAAAATCGTCGGAAACGCCAACCCGCGAGACCATGCCAACCTCCATTGCTGGAGCGCATTCATCTGGTGGCTGCCGACCGGGAGCCACCCGGTGGAGATGCGCTCACATGTTAGAAATGTGACGCACGATACCAACCCATCACAAGCCTAAATGTTTAACGAACTGTTGAAAAATGATGCGTTAGCAGCAGCTTACCGCACGTGCTAATACGGGGTTTCGCGCTCTGTTCCGGGGAATTAATCATGATTAATGATTTTGGCAGCCGTCCTATTTGAGTGCCAGTTTTTCTGCTAGAAGCCCTTGTTCCCCGGACCAGACTGGACTATGTCACCACCAGCCGCGCTGGCACTCGCCGGCGTGGACTGCCAAAACTCAAAACTCTGTAATAGATCCAGAAACTTAGGAGGACTGCATGAAATTCCGTCCGCTTCACGACCGCGTTGTAGTCAAGCGCATCGACGCCGAAGAGAAGACCGCTGGCGGCATCATCATTCCGGACAGTGCCAAGGAAAAGCCCTCCCAGGGCGAAATCACCGCCGTTGGCCCGGGTGGCCGCGACGAAGCCGGCAAACTGATCCCGATCGACCTCAAGGTCGGCGACCGCGTGCTGTTCGGCAAGTGGTCCGGCACCGAGGTCAAGCTCGACGGCGTCGAGCTGTTGATCATGAAGGAGAGCGACATCATGGGCGTTCTCACCGACGTTCCCGCCGCCAAGAAGAAGGCCGCTTAAGCGCCCTCTCCTCTCCCTCATCCTGAGGAGCCGGCGCAGCCGGCGTCTCGAAGGATGAGACCGCAAGCTCAATCGTTTCATCCTTCGAGACGCCCGCTCAGGGCGGGCTCCTCAGGATGAGGACCAGTTTCAAACGGAGACAGACATATGTCAGCTAAAGAAGTCAAATTCGGCGTCGATGCCCGCGATCGCATGCTGCGTGGCGTCGAGATCCTCGCCAACGCGGTGAAGGTCACGCTCGGTCCCAAGGGCCGCAACGTCGTGCTCGACAAGTCGTTCGGCGCACCGCGCATCACCAAGGACGGCGTCACCGTCGCCAAGGAAATCGAGCTTGAAGACAAGTTCGAGAACATGGGCGCCCAGATGGTGCGCGAAGTGGCCTCC
>NZ_JAUYAN010000294.1 GCF_030693485.1 Bradyrhizobium sp.
TTCGCAAGGAATGAAAGTTACCAAATGGTGAACCTTTACGGGAGAATTGAACGTGAGCGAACAGCAGGCCGAGCCGACCAGCAGCGAAACCGGATCCGTCAGCGCCGGGCCGGCCGTTTCCAGCTCAACCGATGCGGCCAGCCAGCCGGCGGCGGCGCAGGAGACGCCGTTAGCCGCGACCCGGATCGAATCTCCCGATCTGGTCCCTGCGCAGGGCGACGCGGCCAAGGTTGAAGCTCCCAAGGTTGAAGCTCCCAAGCTTGAAACCCCCAAGGTTGACGCCCCCAAGGTTGAGGCTGCCGATACTGCCAAGTCCGACGCGCCGCGCGCGCCGGGCAAGATCATGATCATGTCATCAGGCGATCGAGCATGGGACCACCAGGGCGTCGAGCCCGAAGCGGAAGCTGAGCAGGCGCAGGGCATGTTCGGCAAGCGGCGGTTGTCGGCGCTGGCCGCCGTGGTGGCGCTGGCGGCGGTAGCAGGCGCGCTCGGGGGCGCACTGGCGACCGCGGGCGTGATGCAGTTTGCCGGCGGAACCTCGGCAACATCAAGCAATCTGGTGCTCGAAGCTTCCGTAGCCCGGATCGACGCCGACATCCTGGCCCTGAAGGCCGGCGTGGAGCAAACCTCCAAGGTCGGCATTGTCAGGGACAACAAGGCCAGCGACCGTCTCGACAGGATCGAGAAGGCGCAAGCCGAGCCCGCCGCCAAACTTGCCAGGCTCACGGAAGCCGTCGAGAAGCTCAAGGCCGCGCAGGCAGCCCCCGTGCCGGTCGCGGCCGTCCCGGCTGCGGCCAAGGACATCACCGGCTCGATCTCGCCGCCGGCAACGGCGGTCGCCGCCCCGGTTCCGCTGCCCGTGCCGAAGCCGGAAGTGGCGAGATTGCCGACGGTCGAGGGCTGGGTGCTGCGCGAAGTCGCCCATGGCGGCGCGCTGATCGAAGGACGCCAAGGAATCTATGAAGTCTATGCCGGCGATCCCGTCCCCGGCCTCGGCCGCGTCGACGCCATCCGCAAGCAGGACGGCCGCTGGGTGGTCGTCACCAGCAAGGGCCTGGTGGTCGCGCGCTGAGGGATTTGGCGAGGCGTGCTCTTACCCTCCCCTGGAGGGGGAGGGTCGACTCGCATTGAGCGCAGCGAAATGCGAGTCGGAGTGGGGTGATCTCTCAACCCGCGCACTGCCCGAAGCGAGAGACTGTCACCCCACCCCGCCGCGCGTTGCACGCGCGTCGACCCTCCCCCTCCAGGGGAGGGTGAGTACTGCGGATTGCAGCGAGACATCCGGTCCGCTCTTCGGCTATTTTCCTGACCAGTAGACCTTGCCCGCAAGACGCCTGGAATGAGGCCTCTGATGCGGTGTTTGTCAGGATATGGGCCGCGCGTTGCCGTTTATTTTCATCATTCTTGTTTGGCTATGCGGCGCCATGCCCGCGCGCGCTGCCGAAGCCCCGGCGCTGGAGCGTGGCGCCGCGATCACCGATCCGCTGGCGTTGCGCGAACTCGACCGCGGCCGGTTTGCCGTGGCGCGGGTCATGGCGCCCGAGAGGTCCGACGATACGCCGCTGACCGGCGGCCAGTTATTCGCCTTGCCGTCGATGGCCAGGGTCCGTACCGCGCTCGATGCCGAGTTCGACCGGTATGTCGTCAGGCACAAGGCCACCCTGCCGAACGAGAGCATCGGCATCGGAACCGGACATGACTTTCAGTTGTTCGATCGCGCCATGCTTGATTCAGATGATGCGCGCTTCGTGCTGGCCGGCATCGTCAACCGGATGGACCGCGCCTTTGTGTCGCCGGAGAGCTGCGGCGAAATCCGGCTGATCTACCGGCTGACGCGGACGGCGCCAGCCGGCGAGGACGGCGCGCCGCGGCGCCTGCCGATGACGCTGAACGTCGTGCTGAAGGCGAAAAGCGGGGGCATGGTCGACGCCAGGGGTATCGGCATCACCTGCGCCGGGATCGCCCGGCGCTGGCTGGATGCCGGCGAATCGACGCTCACCGGCGCCGATCTCGCGGCACGGCTGCTCGCTCCGAACGGCCCGCTCGATCTGATCCGGCCCGAAAACGTCGATCGCATCGAAACCAATTTGCAGATCGCGCATGCGCCGAAATCGGCGGCACGGGATTTTCGCACCGATTATCTGATGAAGGTATTTCGCCTCGATCCCAAGTCGGGCGTGTTCGAGGGAGCGCCGATGGAAAACCAGATCGATCGCGAGCGGCTTCTGGCCGACCCTGATCTCGGGCGCGACTTCAAGGCGTGGCTGCTTGACCCCAGGCATCTCAATGAATTCGATCGCGGCACGGTCCTGATCCCCGAGCGGTTCCTGGCCAAAGCGGCGATCGCCGCCACGCCGTCCGACTTCGATCCCTCGCAACTGCAACCGGCGTTCGGCCTGGTGCAGGGCGAGGGTACCAACGCCGTGTTCAGCGAGAACGATATCGTTGCCGCGCTCAGGAAGGCCGCCGACGTCGGCGTAACGCCCGCGAATATCCGCTCGGTGGCCGGCTTCAAGCGCCGGCTGAACGATGTCACCTGTTCGGGCTGCCACCAGACCCGCGGCATCGGCGGCTTCCATTTTCCGGGCGTGGACTGGATCGCGGCGAAGCCGTCGAACGCGGCGGTCGTGCCGGCGTCACCGCATTTCTTCGGCGACCAGATCCGGCGCCGGGATATTCTTACCTCGATGAAATGGGGCAGCAGCCCGGATTATTCGCGCGGGTTTTCCGAGCGGCCGCAATTGCGCACGAGGTCGGAATTTCTGGCGGAGCTCAAGGGCACCGGCTACTATGACGGCTGGGGTGCGCATTGTTACCAGCACAGCGCGAAACCCGCCGACAACGATCCGAGTTTTCGCACCTGGACCTGCGCCGCGGGACTTGCCTGCGAGGCCGTCGGCAAAACCTCGCGGATCGGCATGTGCTTCGTCAAGAGCCGCTAGAATGCCTGTGGCCTTCCAAGGCGACTAAAGACCGTCATTGCGAGGAGCACTTGCGACGAAGCAATCCAGCCTTCTCTTGTGTCTCAGGAAAGCTGGATTGCTTCGCTTCGCTCGCAATGACGAGTTTCACTCCCCCTTCACAAACCTCGCAAACGCTTCCGCATATTCGGGATGCCAGCGCGACAGCGCGGGGCGGTTTTCGATGATGTCGCCGGCGGCCCACAGCATGCGGCGTTCATCCAGGCTGCGCGGCACGTCGTTATCGGGGCAGAGGATGTAGAAGTCGCCGGCACTGACGCGCTCGATCATGAAGTCGACGGTCTGCTCCGGCGTCCAGGCGCCGGCGGGTTTTTCGGTTCGGCCGCGGGCGGTGAGGGCGGTAAAGACGTGGCCGGGAATGAAGAGGTGCGCGCTGATCTTCGAGCCCGCCGTGTTGCGCAGCTCGTGCTGCAGCGCCTCGGTAAAGGCCTTCACGCCGGCCTTGGAGACATTGTAGGCGGGATCGCCCGGCGGGGTGGTGATGCCCTGCTTCGAGCCGGTGTTGATAATCAGCCCCGGCCGGCCGCGCTCGATCATGCGGGGTGCGAAGACTTGCGAGCCATGGATGATGCCCCACAGATTGACGCCGAGAGTGCGCTGCCAGTTCTCCAGCGGGCCAAACGCCTTGCTGCCCGGCTGGATGCCGGCATTGTTCATCAGGACGTCGGCGCAGCCGAACCGCCTGCGCACCGCGTTCTCCAGTTCCGACACTTCTTCCATGCGGCTGACGTCGACCGCCATGGCCATGACATCAGCCGACGCGCCCCGCGCCACCGACGCCAGCTTCGCTTCGGCTGATGTGAGCCGGTCGCCGCCGAGATCGGCGATGCAGACCTTCATGCCGAGCCCGGCAAAGCGCATCGCGGCGGCAAGCCCGATGCCGGATGCGCCGCCGGTGATGACGGCGACATGGTTGCGGGCGATGGCGGGATGGGACACGCGTTCCTCCTGAATTTTCTGGCCGCAGCGCGGGTGAGGGCCATGCGGTCGCCTTACCATGCCCGAAACTGCATGGGAGGTCTTCATATCAGGCGATCCCGCCCGGTCAGCCTTTTGCCGGCAGCTGGAACCCGCTACATAGAAATTTCAAGAACAATCACCCGGGGCGGACATGAAACTGAAGTCGTTGTTTTCACCACTCACCATCGGACCGTATCAGCTCAGGCATCGCCTCGTGATGGCGCCGTTGACGCGGATGCGGGCGGAAAAGCCCTCGCTGGCGCCCCGGCGGCTCAATGTGGAATATTACGCGCAGCGTGCGACGGCGGGTGGCCTGATCATCGCCGAAGCCTCGCCGGTGGCGGCGACCGCGTTCGGAAGCCCCGGTGTCCCCGGCATCTATTCGGACGCGCAGATCAAGGGCTGGCGCGAAGTGGTCGATGCCGTTCACGCCAAGGGGGGCGTAATCTTCCTGCAGCTCTGGCATGTCGGACGGGTCTCGCATTCCTCGTTCCAGCCCGGCGGCGTGCTGCCGGTGGCGCCTTCGGCGGTGCCGATTCCGGCCGAGCTGAAGACCGGAACAGCGGACGGCAAGTCGACGAGTTATGAGACGCCACGGGCGCTGGAAACCTCCGAGGTCGCCGGCGTGGTCGAGGCCTTTCGGCAGGCCGCCGCCAACGCCAGGGCGGCCGGCTTCGACGGCGTCGAGATCCACGGCGCCAACGGCTATCTGGTCGAGCAGTTTCTGCAGTCGCACACCAATTTGCGCACCGACCAGTATGGCGGTTCGATCGAGAACCGTACGCGCTTCCTGATGGAAGTGACGCAGGCCGTGATCGGCGTCTGGGGCGCCGACCGCGTCGGCATCCGGCTGTCGCCCTATGGCGTCGCCAATGGCAGCGGCGAGCCCGATCCGATGCCGCTCTACAGCCACGTC
>NZ_JAUYAN010000306.1 GCF_030693485.1 Bradyrhizobium sp.
TCAATGCTTCGTCACCACGCTCCATTTCGTCACCACGGCTTCGCTCATCTGCCCGGCGTCCTGCGCACAGGCGACTTCGTCGACCTTGATCGAGATGGCCTTGCCGATGAAGCCCTTCAGCTGCGCGGTCTGGGCGTCGCTGGAGGTGATGAGCTGGAAGGTTTCAGGCCCCGTCTCCAGGTTGCACAGCCCACTCGGCGGCGGCAGCCGGCGCGGTTCGCTCTTGATCTGGTAGAAGGCGATACGCTTGTCCCTTTTTCCGCCGCGGGCCTTCATGGCATTGAGTTCGCCCGACAGCACGTCGCCGGCGTTGATCAGCCTGCCCGGCTTCGGCGCAGGCTCGGCCTGTTGCGCACTGACGGCAGGCACGGCGCACGTCACTGCAATCGCTGTCACCAAAGCAAGGCGTGGGCCGAATCGTCGAATCATCATGTCGATCATTTCCGTTTGCAGTGTGTCAGAACAGAGTCCGCTGCCGCATGGCTGCGGACAGGGTGCCTTCGTCGAGATAGTCGAGTTCCCCGCCTACCGGCACGCCGTGGGCTAGCCTCGTCACCTTGACGCCGGCCTCCTGCAGCAGGTCGGTGATGTAATGCGCGGTGGTCTGGCCGTCCACCGTCGCATTCAGGGCGAGGATGATTTCGGTCACCCGCTGGTCATGCGCGCGCGCCACCAGCGCGTCGATGGTGAGGTCCTGCGGGCCGACGCCATCGAGCGGCGACAGCGTCGCGCCGAGCACGTGATAGAGGCCGTTGGTGGCGTGCGCGCGCTCCAGCGCCCAGAGATCGGCAACGTCGGCGACCACGACGATGATCGAGGGATCGCGCCGCGGGTCGGTGCACACCGTGCAGGGATTTTGGGTGTCGATATTGCCGCAGGTCCTGCAGACCTGGATCTTGTCGATCGCCACCTGCAATGCGCCGGCCAGCGGCGTCATCAGCGCCTCGCGCTTCTTGATCAGATGCAGCGCCGCGCGCCGCGCCGAGCGCGGGCCGAGCCCCGGCAACCGCGCCAGCAACTGGATCAGACGCTCGATTTCGGGACCGGCAACCGCAGAAGCCATCTGGGCTAGCCGAGCCCCAGTCCAGGCGGCAGGCCGAGCCCGCCGGTAAGCGCCTGCATCTTCTGCTGCATCGCGGCTTCCGCCTTGCGCTGCGCGTCGTTATGCGCGCTCACCAGCAGATCCTCGAGGATTTCGCACTCGTCCGCCTTCATCAGCGACTGATCGATCTTGACGGTCTTGACCTGCATCTTCGCGGTCATGCGCACGCGGACGAGGCCACCGCCGGAAATGCCCTCAACCTCGACATTGCCGAGCTCTTCCTGCATCGCCTGCATCCTGGATTGCAGCTGGGCCGCCTGCTTCATCATGCCGAGGAAATCAGCCATGAACGTTTCCTTCGAAATCTAGAGATCGTCGTTGTCGGGAGTCTCGGCGGGGTCTTCACCGCTAACATCGGATTCCGGCGACTCGGGGGCAAGCTTGCGCACCTCGATCACCTTGGCGCCGGGAAATCGCGCCAGCACCTCCTGCACCCGCGGATCGGCTTCGGCGGCGCGCTCCCGCTGGTTCTTCTGGGTTTCGTTCTGGGAACGCAGCGTCGCCTGTCCAGGCTCATTGGACACGATCACGGTCCAGCGCCGCCCGGTCCATTGTTCCAGCTTGCGGGAGAGATCGTTGACCAGGGTTCGCGGCGCGCTTGGCTCCAGCGCCAGTTCGAGCCGGCCGTCCTCGATCCGAACCAGGCGGACATGGGCTTCCAGGGCGCCCTTGATCATGAGATCGCGCTTCCCGCCCGCCAGCGCCACCAGTTCGGGGAAGCTGGCGATCTTCATCGCCGCCGGAGCCGACTGCGTATCGGATTCCGGCGCCATCATCTGTGGTCGCGCGGATGCCTCGGCACTGGCGCGCGGCGCAGAAGATGCGCGGGCTGCCGATGAGGACATCGAGGATACCGTCGATGCGGACGTGGCGAAGCCCGACGCCGAACTCGATGCGGCCACCGGCGAGGCGCCGCCGTTCTGGTCCAGCATCCGGATCGCCTCGTCCGGCGTCGGCATGTCCGCGACATAGGCGATGCGCACCAGCACCATTTCGGCCGCGGCCGCCGGCCGGGTCGCGGCCTGCAGCTCGGTGATGCCCTTGAGCAGCATCTGCCACATCCTCGACAGGACGCGCATCGAGAGCTTCGAGGCGAAGTCGCGGGCGCGCACGCGCTCGGTTTCGCCGAACGCGACATTGTCGGCGGTGGCCGGCACGATCTTGACCCGGGTGACGAAATTGACGAATTCGGCGAGGTCGCTCAGCACCACGATCGGGTCGGCGCCGGTGTCGTATTGCTCGCGGAATTCCCGGAACGCGCTGGCGATGTCGCCGCGAACGAGCGAATCGAACAGATCGATCACTCTTGTGCGGTCGGCAAGGCCCAGCATCTGCCGCACCGCATCGGCGCGCACCGGGCCCGCCGCATGCGCGATGGCCTGGTCGAACAGCGACAGCGAATCGCGCACCGAGCCTTCCGCCGCGCGGGCGATGATGCCGAGCGCCTCCGGCTCGACCTCGACATTCTCCTTGCCCGCGATATTGGCGAGATGGCCCATCAGCACGTCGGCATCGACCCGGCGCAGGTCGAATCGCTGGCAGCGCGACAGCACGGTGACGGGGACCTTGCGGATTTCGGTGGTGGCGAAGACGAATTTGGCGTGTTCCGGCGGCTCTTCCAGCGTCTTCAGGAAGGCGTTGAAGGCCGCGGTCGAGAGCATGTGGACTTCGTCGATGATGTAGACCTTGTAGCGCGCGCTGGCCGGCGCGTAGCGCACGCTGTCGTTGATCTGGCGCACGTCATCGACGCCGGTATGGGAGGCGGCGTCCATCTCCAGCACGTCCATGTGCCGGCTTTCCATGATGGCCTGGCAATGCACGCCGGGCACCGGCATGTGGATGGTCGGCCCCTTCACCGATCCGTCCGGCAGTTCGTAATTCAGCGCGCGGGCGAGGATCCGCGCCGTGGTGGTCTTGCCGACGCCGCGCACCCCGGTCAGGATCCAGGCCTGCGGAATCCGCCCGGTTTCGAATGCGTTCGACACCGTGCGGACCACGGCATCCTGGCCGATGAGGTCCTCGAAACTGGAGGGGCGGTATTTGCGCGCCAGCACCCGGTAGTGCTTGCCGGCTTCCGGGGGGCCGCCGAGATCGAAGCCGCCCTGATGGACACTTTCAGGTTCATGGGGGGGCGTTACGGGAGTGGCAGCGTCGGTCATCGATCGATCCGCAATGTTTGTCTCTCGAAGCCGGCTTGCGGAACGGGAAGGAATCGAGCGCAGGACGGGATAGACCCATCTTGCGCGATTCGCTCGAAAAAACAGGTAGGAGACTGACGAGCGACCCGATCCGGACCTCGTTAGGGCTGCTTCCTTCCGGACCTGACCCGGTTGGCGAGTGGCTCGTCCACCGCCAATCTCCCGGTCCTTATTTGGGGCCAAAAGCCCCGGAAAGCAAGCGGGGCCCCGGTCATGACGCCCCGCTACCGGGTCTCGCCTCTGGCGAGCCCGATGACAGGCTGCTGCGGGGTATCCAGTAGTCCGGGGCCTCGCGGATCCACCGAGACGTCGCCGGGTACTGGATCATCCGCTTTCGCGGATGACGACGCCTTGATAAGACACTGGGAGCGGTGTCCATTTCAGGCCACTTCAGCCCGAAGCCATCGAGAAAACGATGGACGCCCCTGGAACCCACATGCCTTCTGACGCTCCCGCCTGGTCGCTGCATTCCCAGCTCAAGAAAGACACCATCGATATCGGCGACCTGCCGCTGTGCAAGGTGCTGGTGATCAAGGACGCGCATTACCCCTGGCTGCTGCTGGTGCCGCGCCGGGCCGATACTGTCGAGATCATCGACCACGACGAGGTCGAGCAGGCGCAATTGACGACGGAAACCTCCCGTGTCGCCCGTGCCCTGAAAGAGATCACGAAGTGCGACAAGCTGAATATCGCGGCGCTGGGCAATGTGGTGCCGCAGCTGCATGTCCATGTCATCGCGCGCCGCACCAGTGACGCCGCCTGGCCGCGTCCGGTCTGGGGAGTGATGCCGCCGCTCGCGCATGACGCGGAAGAAGTCCAGAATTTCATCAGCGCGCTTCGTCGCAAGATTTGGCTTGGTTGAACTCATGACAGCATTCGATTCCTTTCCGCTCGGCCGTCCCGCCTTCGTCACCAACATTCTCGATCGTGCCGCGCATCTGCGCGGCAATGACGAAAAACTGTTCGCACTGGAGAGGCATCGCGACGCCCGCGCCTATGTGGTGCATCGCGATTCGCTGCTCGTGAGGCAGGATGCCGGCGGCCCCCGTGTGCTGCTCACCATCGACGAGGCGCTGAAATTCGGCGCCAATCCCGGCACCATCTTTCTCGGTCTGCGCGACGGTGCTGCGGTGTTCGGCATGGGGATCTCGGCGGCATCGGTTGAAAAACTGTTGACCCGCGACGACGTCGCCGTCACCGAACTGCGCGGCATGGCCATGCAGGGCACGGTTCCGCCCGAGCAGCTCTCGGCGATCGCGATGGCGAAATCGATGGTGAGCTGGCACCAGCGCCACGGCTTCTGCGCCAATTGCGGCACCCGCACCGGGATGAAGGAAGGCGGCTGGAAGCGCGATTGCCCGAGCTGCAAGGCCGAGCATTTTCCGCGCACCGACCCCGTGGTGATCATGCTGGTGACGTCAGGCGAAAAGGTCCTGCTCGGCCGCCAGAAGCAGTTCCTGCCGGGAATGTATTCTTGTCTGGCCGGCTTCGTCGAAGCCGCCGAAACCATCGAGGACGCGGTTCGCCGCGAGATTTTCGAGGAATCCGGAATTCGCTGCACCGACGTCAATTACTACATGACGCAGCCTTGGCCCTATCCGTCATCCCTGATGATCGGCTGCACCGCACGCGCCACCAACGAAGACATCATCATCGACCATATGGAACTCGAGGATGCCCGCTGGTTCAGCCGCGCCGAGGCGACCCTGATGATCAAGCGGGAGCATCCCGACGGCCTCGCCGGCCCGCACCCGTTTGCGATTGCCCATCATTTGCTCGGACGCTGGCTGCATGAGCGCCCGGACACAGGCGCATAGCGGGAACACGCCATGGTTCCATCGATTAACCCGACACAGGTTCCGGCACAAAGCGGGGCCGCGATGACGGATAACCGCATGAATTTTCACACTGCCGCGCCAAAAATCCCGCCGCGCACCCTTTGCATCGGCATGCCGGTGCGCGACCTCACCTTCCGCGTCAGTGGTGTTCCGGGGCGCGGATCGAAGGAGAATGCCACCCATTTCGACGAGATTTGCGGCGGCAACGCGCTCAACGCCGCGATCGGCATTGTCCGCCTCGGCGGGCGTGCCTCGATCTGCGGTCCGATGGGCGACGCCCGCGAAGCATCCAGCCGCTTCATCTTCGAAAAGCTCGCGCATGAGGGCATCGAAACCAGGCACATCATCCACATGCAGGGACTGGTGACACCGATCTCAGCCGTGATGGTCGATCCCAGCGGTGAGCGCACCATCGTGACCTTCCGGGATCCGGAACTGTGGAAAGTACGGCTGCCCAGTGCCGAGACACTGCTGGAGGATTGCGCCGCCATCCTCACCGAGAGCCGCGCCGCGGAATTCTGCACCGATTTGTGCGCCGAGGCGCGTCGGCGCGGCATCCCTGTCATCGTGGACGTCGACCGCGCGATGTCGCTGCGCGAAGGTTTGCTCAACGCATCTTCCCATCTGGTATTCTCGAGCGAGCCGCTGCAGGAGACCGCCGGCGTCACCGACGACGGCGAAGCGCTGAGAAAGATTGCAAAACTGACGCCGGCCTTCCTGGCGGGGACGCGCGGGCCGAAAGGCACGATCTGGCTCGACGAGCAGGGCCAGCTGCAGGAGACGCCGGCCTTCCCGGTCCACACCGTGGACACGCTGGGCGCCGGCGACGTCTTCCATGGCGCTTTCGCGCTCGCGATCACCGAGAATCAGGAACTGCGGCAGACGCTGCGGTTCGCTTCGGCCGCCGCGGCGCTGAAATGCACCCGCCACGGCGGCGCCTTTGCTGCGCCGCAACGCGTTGAAGTAGAAAAGCTTTTGAGCCAGAGCCAGCCCGCCGCCCCGGCGCAGGGCGATCAATAGCGGACTTGTCTTAGAAGAATTTTCTCTATATGAGGGTAATTCGCATCCCCGATGGAACAAAGTTCTTCTCATGACTGATGTCGCCCTTCAGATCAACGAACCCAACCGTCGCCTCGACGCCATCGACCGCAAGATCCTGACCGTGTTGCAGGAAGACGCCTCGCTCTCGGTCGCCGAGATCGGTGATCGCGTCGGCCTGTCGTCGACGCCGTGCTGGAAGCGGATCCAGCGGCTGGAGGCCGACGGCGTCATCCTGCGCCGGGTCGCGCTGGTCGACCAGAACAAGATCGGGCTCGGCATCACGGTGTTCGTCTCGGTCGAGAGCGCCGATCATTCGGAGGCCTGGCTCAAGACCTTTGCCGGCGCCGTCAGCGCGATGCCGGAGGTGATGGAGTTCTACCGCATGGCCGGCGACGTCGACTACATGCTGCGCGTCGTGGTCGCGGACATGGCGAGCTATGATATCTTCTACAAGAAATTGATCGGCGCCGTGCCGCTGAAGAACGTCACCTCGCGCTTTGCGATGGAGAAGATCAAGTCGGTGACGGCGCTGCCGGTGCCGGCGGTGGCCTGACAGGCATCCTCCGTAGTTCCCTGCGGGTGTTCATCCAAAATTAGCTTTGTCGCGCTAACCAGTCCAAATGGGCCCGGACCGGAACATCATCACGTCGCGCTTGCCGGCCTGGTTCAACGCCACCGCCTTGCTGCTTGCCAGCGTTGTCGCTGTCGCGGCGCTCTCGCTTCAGGTTCGTCCCGGCACAGAAGTTGTTGCCGTCGCCTTTCCACCGTGGTGGAACTCCCAGCAAACTTTCGCGGCCACAGCCTCCGCCGACGCCGCCATCGTCCGAACGACCGCCGTCGCCGCCATTCTCGTGGTCAGACCGAGCGATCAGGAAGGCCTGCGCCGACTGCGCCAGGCCGGCGCGTGGCTGACGATCGATCCCCAAGCCATTGCTGCCTGCTTCAACACTCCCGCCAATGAAATCTGAGGAGGAAATCCGAGCATGAATATCGGCAGCAAGGATCTGGACGCGTTGCGCGAAACCGCCAGCAAGGCGCTGATCGCGCTGCTCTGGCTGCATGTTCCGATTGCGATGGCCGTCGGCATGGCGCGCGGCGCCTGGCTGATGCCGACCTTTCTAACGACCGCCTTCGCCGCGGCAGCGACGTTGTCGTGGCGCGCCGCAGGCAACGGGCTTTCGACCAGCCTCGTGGTCGCCGTCGCGCTGATGGGCGGGGTTTCGGTGTTCACCTGGGAACTCGCGGGGCATCCCTGGCAGATCGACATGCACATGTACTTCTTCGCGGCCCTGGCCTGCCTCGTCGCCTATTGCGACGTCAGGCCGATCCTGGCCGGAACGATTGCCGTCGCCCTGCATCATCTGGCGCTGAATTTCATCATTCCGGCGGCGATCTTCCCGGGCGGCGCCGACTTTGGCCGCGTGGTGCTTCATGCCGGCATTCTCATTCTCGAAGCCGCCGTGCTGGTTCTGGTTGCCTATCAGCTGGAGCGGCTGTTCATGACGACGGCGCAGAAGACCGCCGAGGTTGAAGCCGCAAACGCCGCCGAGGCCCGCGCCACCGCCGAGCGCGGCCAGGCCGAGCAGCAGGCCAGGCTGGAGCGTGACGTGGCCATGCGCCGGCTCGCCACCGAATTCGAAGACAAGATCGGCCATATCGTCGAAGCCGTCGCCATCGCCGCCCGCGAGATGCAGGGCATGTCTTCGTCGATGAGCAACAGCAGCGGGGACGCCGCGCGACAGACCGCGGCAGCCGCCGCTGCATCGACCCAGGCCTCGCTCAATGTCGGAACCGTGGCCTCGGCTGCCGAGCAATTGACCGCCTCGATCAGCGAGATTGCCCAGCAGGCGACGCGTTCCGCCACCGTCACCGGAAAGGCGGCCGATGAAGCCCGCCGCACCAACGCCGTGGTCGAGGGCCTCGCCGCGGGGACCCAGAAGATCGGCGAGGTCGTGACTCTGATCCAGAGCATCGCCAGCCAGACCAACCTGCTGGCCCTCAATGCCACGATCGAAGCCGCGCGCGCCGGCGAGCACGGCCGCGGCTTTGCAGTGGTCGCCAGCGAGGTCAAGGCGCTGGCCAATCAGACCGCGCAGGCGACCGAGGAAATCTCCTCGCAGATCCAGAGCATCCAGGCAGCGACCGGCGAGGCCGTCAGCGCGATCCAGGCGATCGGCGGCACCATCGCCGAAATCAACGAAATCTCCAATGCCATCGCGACCGCGGTCGAACAACAGGGTCTGGCGACACGCGAGATCTCCGGCAACGTGCAGCAGGCGGCGAACGGCACCCGCGAGGTCAACGAGAACATCGTCGGCGTCGCCGAGGCTTCCAGCGATCTCGGCAGTTCGGCGTCGAAACTGCTGGACGCCGCAACAGGGTTGTCATCGCAATCCGAACGGCTGAAGTTCGAGGTCGGTAGCTTCCTGGGGTCGGTGCGCGCGGCGTAGGTACATTGCGTGTCCCGGACGCGGCGCGGCAGGAAAGCGACGCGACGCAGAGCCGGGACCCATATGGCAACGGGCTCCGCGCAAAATGCGTGGGTCCCGTTCTGCGGCGCACGATTTCGCTTCTCTCAAATTGCGCCGCGCCCGGGACACCAACTCAAATCGTCTGATTATACGCGCCGACCTCGGGGTGCGTCCGCAGCACCACGTTCATCGCCTCGAACAGATCGTGCATGCGCTGCGCGCTGACCGGACTTTCGACCACGACCACCAGTTCCGGCTTGTTGGATGACGCCCGCACCAGGCCCCAGCTGCCGTCCTCGACGGTGACGCGCACGCCG
>NZ_JAUYAN010000311.1 GCF_030693485.1 Bradyrhizobium sp.
ATCGATGGGGGAGACGAGATAGGGAAAAACGCCGTGGAAATCAGTCATGAGACCGACCTTAGAACCCGCGCGGCGCCCGGGTCAAATGCGCTGCAGAAAAGCGAATGGCCCGGAGCTTCCTCCGGGCCATTGCGGAAGCCATCAACGCCATCGTGCCGGACGCGCCCACCGCTTTCCACGACTACGGCGTGCTGTGGTTGCAGGACCGGCTGATCTATTTCATCGACCGCAAGCCGGTATTCGACATGAGGGTCCCCGACACCTTCGTCGATCCGATGTATAATGATCGTCAATCTGGCGATGGGCACCAAGACGCTTCCAGGTGTCGGCTTCGTCGACGAAACTTCCCCTGTTAAGGTGGCCTTCGAGATCGACCGGATTTCGGCCAGGCAGATCGATCCCTGATGGCGACGGAGAAGCCGATGTTTTCAAGATTTTCGCGCCGGCATTTTGCCAAGCTGGCGGGGCTTTCCGCCCTCGGCCTGACGGCGACGCCCGCGACGCCTGCCGATGGCGACGGCAGGCCGGCAGCCGAACGGCACGCACCGTCGCCGTTTCCTGCGGATTTCGTCTGGGGCACCGCCACCTCGTCCTATCAGATCGAAGGCGCCGTCAATGAGGACGGCCGCGGACCTTCAATCTGGGACACTTTTGCGCATACGCCGGGCAAGATCGAGGACGGCAGCAACGCCGACCGCGCCAACGATCACTATCACCGCTACAAGGAAGACGTCGGCCTGATCAGGGATCTCGGCGCCAGGGCGTATCGGTTTTCGATCGCCTGGCCGCGGGTGTTTCCGGACGGCAGCGGTGCGGCGAATCCCAAAGGGCTCGATTTCTACAACCGCCTGGTCGATGAACTGCTGAAGAACGGCATCGAACCCTATGCGACGCTGTATCACTGGGACCTGCCGCAGGCGCTGCAGGACCGTGTCGGCGGCTGGCAATCCAGCGACACCTCGAAAGCGTTCGGGGATTACGCCGGTTACGTCGCCGAGCGCCTGAGCGATCGCGTCAGGAACATCTTCACCCTCAACGAAGCCGGCCGATTCCTGAATTTTGGTTACGGCTGGGGCGTCGATGCGCCGGGCCTGAAACTGCCATTGGGCGAGCTGAACCAGGCCCGTCACAACGTGGTGCTGGCGCATGGGCTCGCCGTGCAGGCGATCCGCGCCAGCGCGCGCGCCGGCATCAGGGTCGGCCCGGCCGAGAACATCGCCGCCTGCGTTCCGGCGTTCGACACCCCTGAGCATGTGCGCGCGGCGGAAATGGCGACGCGCGAATTGAACGCGGGATTTCTCGGCGTGATTCTGGAGGGCAAGTACACCGACGGCTTCCTGGAATATAATGGCAAGGACGCCCCCAAATTCACCGCCGAGGAACTGAAGATCATCGGCGCGAAAAACGATTTCGTCGGCCTCAATATCTACGCGCCGCAATTCTACATCGCCGCCTCCGACAAAAAGCCCGGCTGGTCGGTGCTGCCGCTGCCGGCCTCGTTCCCGCACATGAAATCGGAATGGCTGCATGTCGGCCCCGAGGTGATCTACTGGGCGCCGCGGCTGGCCGCCAAGGTCTGGAACATCGACACCATCTACATCAGCGAGAACGGCACATCCTCGGACGACAAGCTCCGGGCCGACGGCCAGGTCTACGACCTCGACCGCATCATGTACCTGCGCAACTATCTGGCCCAGTTGCAGCGCGCGACCTCGGAGGGCGTGCCGGTAAAGGGCTATTTCCTGTGGAGCCTGATGGATAATTTCGAATGGATATTCGGATTTGGACAGAGGTTCGGCGTTTATCACGTGGATTTCGAGACGCAGGCGCGTGTCCCGAAACTCAGCGCATCATTCTTTCGCGACGTGGTGGCGAGAAATGCGATCGGGGTGTGAAGGGGGAACATGCCAGCGTACTTCTCTCGCAATTTGAGCCCTTTCGCAAACACAGCGACGGTATCCCTGAACTAAATGTCGTCATCGGGTGAGTATTGAGCTTGAGAGACCAACAAAGTGCAGCCAACTAATGCGGCACGCGTTCCAGATAATTGATCTGCCGCATCGTTAAGAACTCGGGTGCCGCCCCTTCGCTGCCTTGCTTACGCCACAACAGAGGTCGGCTCGCGTCGGAACCGTCGTTTTTCCGCCCCGTTGCATCAACATTATCCACAGGCTTGATGTTCAGTTTGGTTGCGTACTCCAACGTAAATTCGCGGCGGGAATTTCCGGCGGAGACGGGAAATCCGAGAGCGATGATGACGACGCTTTACGATTTGCTTGGGGCTCTTCCGAAAGACAGTGCCGGCGATCTCAGGGCCGCCTTCCGCCGCGCCGTCAAGGGGTCCCATCCCGACCTTCATCCCGGCGATCCCGACGCCGCGGTGAAATTCAGGGAGATCGTCCGCGCCAACGAAATCCTCGGCGATGCCGAGCAGCGCGAGGTTTATGACCATCTGCTCGATCTCGCGCAACTGGAGCACGTCTCAGCGTCGGAGCAGGCCACCGCCGCAAGATTTCGCAGATTGGCTTCGGGGCTGATCGGCCTTGCAGGAGCCGCGTTGATGACGGCGGGAAGCTATTTGCTGTTCATGCATGTGTCGGTGGCATCGGTTGCGCCGGCAGAGAAGGCTTCTCCCGCCATCGTCGCATCGGCTGCTGCCGGTCCGACACCTGATCTCGCCGTCAGCGAGGCTGCATCCGCACTGGCACAGGGTGTTTCCGCGCGTCGCAGCGGCACCGCCGCCGATCCCGCTCCGGCCAGTCTGCCCGTTTCAACGCCGGCCGAGCGCGGCGTCAGCTTCGACCGGCTGCGAAAATTCGACCGCGCCTTCGCGGACCTCCAGCCGGCGAAACGGACCGAAAGACCTGATCGCGCCAGGTCCGCATCGACGCGATCAGGCAGGCCGCGCTTTGTTCCGGACGCCATCGCGCGCCCGACCTTGCCGCTGCCGCGGCGCCGGCCGACGGCGCCGAACCTGTGGCGCGAAGAAAGCGTCGCCTCGATGCGGCAGCGTTGAGGCCAAAGGGGTTCGGCGCAGGCGTTGCTGCGGCCCTTCGGTCTATTTTATTTCAACCAATAATCGCGTTCGCCCGATCCCGAACCCACCGGCGGATCATAGGCCTGGATCGGCGGCAGATTGCCGTCGAAACGTTCGGCCTCAACGGTGGTCAACTGACCGGTGCAGCCCTGCGCCAGAGCGGAGGTGCCGACGTCGCGCGTCAGAACGTTCGGGTTGCCGTGCACGCAAAGCGGCATTTCCTCCGTGGGATCCGCGGGGTCGTACCACGCGCCGGTCGGCAACTGGACCACACCGCGGCGAATGTCGTCCGTGACGCGGACGCCCGCAAGACACGCGCCGCGCTCATTGAACAGGCGGATGATGTCGCCGTCGGCAATGCGGCGCGCCGCAGCGTCGGCCGGATTCATGCGGGCGACTTCGCGGCCGCGATGCTTGGAGCCCGCGCTGTGCGCACCGAAGTCGAGCTGGCTGTGCAGGCGCGTCGCGGGCTGGTTGGAGACGAGGATCAGCGGCGTCGACGGCGCCGGCGGCACCGGCGCGAGCCAGGTCGGATGACCGGGACAGGACGGCTCCTGAAAGCCCGCGATGGTCTGCGAGAAGATCTCGACCTTGCCGCTGGGGGTCGGCAGCTTCGCCGTTTCCGGGTCGTCGCGGAAGCGCCTGATCTGTCCGCCATCGTCATTCTGCTGCGGCACGATCAGGCCGTCGCTGGCCCAGAACTTTTCGAAATCAGGCGCCGGCAGATCCATGTCGGCCAGACCCTTTCGTGTCGGCTCATAGAGATGCTCGAGCCACTGGCGGACCGTGCGTCCCTCGGTGAAGGCTTCGCGGGCGCCGAGGCGTTCGGCCAGATCGGCGAAGATCTCGTAATCGTCCCGCGCCTCGCCATAGGGGGGCGCAATCCGCGGCATCGGCACCAGCAGGGGGTCGTTGGAACTGCCGCCGATATCCTCGCGCTCCAGCGTCATGGTCGCGGGCAACACGACATCGGCGTGGCGCGCCGTCGCGGTCCAGCCCAGTTCATGCACCACCAGCGTATCGACCTGCGTGAAAGCGCGCCGCAGCCGATTGAGATCCTGATGGTGATGGAACGGATTGCCGCCGGCCCAGTAGACCAGGCGGATGTCGGGATAGGTCAGGCTCCTGCCGTTGTAGCGATAGGCGCCGCCGGGATTGAGCAGCATGTCGGCGATGCGGGCGACCGGGATGAATTCGGCGACCGCGTTGCGGCCCTGCGGCAGCGTCGGCAGCGGCACCGCATTGTTGCGGCGCCCGTAATAGGCGATCGCGCCGAGCGCGTAGGCATAGCCGCCGCCGGGCAGGCCGATCTGCCCGAGCGCCGCGGCGAGCACGGCCCCCATCCAGACCGGCTGCTCGCCATGTTCGGCGCGCTGCAACGAATGCGAGACCACGATCAGGGCGCGGCGTCCGTACAGTTGGCGCGCGAGCGCCACGATGGTGTCGGCCGAAACGCCGGCGATGGCGGCCGCCCAAGCTGCGTCCTTGGGCTGGCCGTCGGTCTCGCCCAGCAAATAGCGCTCGAACACCGGCCAGCCGACGGTATAGCGGTCGAGGAATTCGCGATCATGCCGTCCTTCGACCACCAGCGTGTGCACCAGCGCGAGCATCAGCGCGGTGTCGGTGCCGGGGATGTTGCCGATCCACTGCGAGCGGGCTTCCTC
>NZ_JAUYAN010000315.1 GCF_030693485.1 Bradyrhizobium sp.
AACAGCACGTCGACGATCTCTTCGAAATTGAACAGCCAGAACGGCAGCTTCAGATTGCGCGGATTGAGCACCAGCGCGCGGTCGCCGAAGCAGCGGCCATATTCGTTGTGAACGTCGAGCAGGAAGACCCGCAGATTGGGCCGCGATTTCAGGATTTCGTTCAGCAGCAGCGATACGCCGCTGGATTTGCCGACGCCGGTGGAGCCCAGCACGGCAAAATGCTTGGAGAGCATTTCCTCGACATCGACATAGGCGATGACGGAGGAATCCTGCTGCAGGGTGCCGACATTGATCTGGTCCGATCCGGTCGGGGCATAGACCGTGCGCAGTTCCTGGTTGGTGATCAGGTCGACGGCATCGCCGATGGTCGGATAATTGGTGACGCCGCGCTGGAATTTGGGCCGCTCCGGACCGCCCAGGATTTCGCCGAGCAGGTCGACCCCGGCGCTGGCGATGTAGGCGTCGGAGGAGGGCAGGTCCTCGCAGGTCACGTCGGTGATCATGGCGACGATGGTGGAATTGGCGCAGCGGATGCTGACGAAGCGGCCGACGGTCGCCCGCACCGCCGAGAGGCCCATTTGGCTTGCTGCCAGCAACCCGACGCGCGCGAGGGATCCGCGCACCGAAATCACACGTCCGAAGGATGTCACAGTGAATGTACCTGGCATGTCATGAGTTTGGACCGGAATTCACTATGGCGGCGGGGGCTGGAGAAACGGTTAAATGCGGACAATTCGAGGCCCGCTGTATCCGCGGCATCCTGGTCAGGATTCCCGCTGTTGAGCCGTCCCGCACGCCCGCATTGGCGGGTTTGGCCCGAAAATCGCGGGTTTTGCGCTGAGTCCAGGGGTTTCGGCGGCGCAGCGCCCTTAATCTATTGTTTACCATGGCAGGAAGAGGCCCCCCAAAACGCGCGTCACTGCCGAATGGCCGGCAATCCCGGAGCGCGTCGGCTGCAGTCGGCTCGCGCATGCCTGGTGCGATTGACACAGACGATGGCAACGCTACCCTGCATACAATTTCCGGGAAGTGATTTCCGCCGCAGGGAAATCGGCTTTTCCGGACTAACAAGAAACAAGGCAGGGTGGAACGCGATGAACCGCGGCACCGGGATTTGAGCGAGTTCGCGCGACCTTCCGCGCTGGCACCCTTCCGTATCCGAAATTACCGTTTCCAGTGGCCCGCCGACCTGCTCACCTCCTGGGCGTTCGAGATGGAGACGCTGATTCTCGGCTGGTATGTGCTGGTCGAGACCGGATCGGTATTGCTGCTGACGGTGTTCGCGTCGCTCAGTTTCGTCGGCACCCTGATCGCCCCGATGTTCGGCGTGGTCGGCGACCGCATCGGCCACCGCGACCTGCTGGCGATGATGCGGGCGTTTTATGCAGCGCAGGCGGCCATCCTGATGACGCTGGCGCTGACCGGCCTGTTGAATCCAGTCTACGTCCTCATCGTCGTGGCTGTCATGGGGCTGGTGCGGCCGTCGGACCTCGGCGTGCGCGGCGCGCTGGTCGCCACCATCATGCCGCACGACCAGCTGATCGGGGCGATCAGCATTTCCAGGACCACGATGGATACCGCGAAGTTCGCGGGCGCGCTGAGCGGCGCCGGGCTGTTCGCGGCCCTCGGCATGGGGCCGGCCTATATCGCGATCGTCGCCCTCTATCTCCTCTCCACGCTGCTGGGCCTGCGCGTCGTGGCGCCTTCCAAACCGCATCCGGCCGGCGAGCTGATCGACGGCGCGCCGCTACGCTCGACGCTGCGCGACTTGAAGGAAGGCGTCGCCTATGTCTGGACCACGCCGCGAATGCGGGCGGCGATCTGGGTCGCGTTCCTCGTCAACCTCACCGCCTATCCCCTGTCCAACGGCCTCTTGCCCTACGTCGCACGCGACATCTATGGCACCGACCAGACCGGGCTCGGCTATCTCGCGGCCAGCTTTGCGCTGGGCTCGCTGGTAGGCTCCATTGCGCTGAGCTTGATCGGCGGCATCCGGGTGGCGCGGCTGATGATCGGCTCCACCATGGCGTGGTTCGCGACGTTGCTGGTATTCGCGCAACTGCAGAGCATGCCGGCCGCGCTGGTCTGCCTGATGCTGGCGGGCTTCATGCAGAGCCTCGCCATGATCGCGGTCGCGGTCATCCTGATGCGCGCGGCGAGCGAGCATCTGCGCGGCCGGGTGATGGGCGTGCGCATGCTCGCGATCTACAGCCTGCCGCTGGGTCTTTTGGCCGCCGGCAGCCTGATCGGCGAAATCGGCTTTGCCGCCACCGCCTCGCTCTACGCCGCCGCAGGTCTGGCGCTGATGCTGGCGATCGTGCTGCACTGGCGCGCGGATCTGTGGAACGTGCACGCGCCGGCCAATGCGAGGTAGCCGACGAACCGGAGGCTGACTGAGATGACGATGCGCCTGCGCACCTTGCTCGGTGACCATCCCGGCGCTTTGGCGCTGAAGGATAGGGTGGCTGGGGAACTAGGATTCGAACCTAGACAAACAGAGTCAGAGTCTGTTGTGCTACCGTTACACCATTCCCCAATAACTTCAGATACTTAAGGTTAGCTCTGGCAGTTCCGGCGACGGATCGGGCAGAACCCTCCGAAGCGTGCGTCCTTCTACCCGCTAGGTCCGGGCCTTGGCAAGCGCGCGGCGATGCGCTTGGTGCGAGGGGGGGGGCGGCCATTTTGAGGCGCGGCCCGCGGCGCAGACAGGTCGGTCAGCCCATGAGCGTGAATTTCGAGGAACTGGATTTCCGCCCGACGCCGATGGGGGTGCTCAGCCTGCGCCGCCGCAGGCTGCCGGGCACCGAGACCGACATCTACGAAATCAAGCTCGGCGACGAGTATCTGATGTCGAGCCGGTTTACCGTCGCCGAGATCGAACTGGCGCGGCTGGGCCTGGCGGCGCTGCTTCGTGCGGATCTCGACGTCGTGGTCGGCGGCCTCGGGCTTGGCTACACCGCGCAGGCCGCGCTGGAAAACCCGGCCGTGCGATCGCTGATCGTGGTCGACGCGCTGGCCGAGGTTATCGAATGGCACGAGCAGGGGCTGATTCCGCTCGGCAAGCGACTGACCGGCGATCCGCGCTGCCGCCTGGTCAATGGCAACTTCTTTGCGATGTCGGGCTCGGCCGAGGGCTTCGATCCCGAGACACCGGGGCGCCGCTTCGATGCGGTGCTGGTCGACATCGATCACTCGCCGCGAAATCTTCTGCATCCGCGCCACGCCGCACTGTATGAGCGCGAGGGGCTCGAGAGCCTGGCCGAGCATCTCAATCCCGGCGGCGTGTTCGCGCTGTGGTCGAACGACCCTCCGGATACGGCGTTCAGCGCGGCGCTGGCGGCGGTCTTTGCAACATCGGACGCGCATGTCGTGAATTTCGATAGTTCGTTCGGGGATCGCGACGCCAGCAACACCGTCTATATCGGGGTCAAGGCCGGTCTGCCGTAAAGGAAAATGGCGGATTAACCGCCGTTGCGATGACAGGGAGTATTGCATGAGCAGAGGCAGCAACGGGTCGTTTGGCGGCACCATCGGCAAGACCATCGCGGGCTCGAAACCCTGGTGGCCGGATGCGCCGAAACCGCCAGCCGGCGCCCCCAACATCCTGGTGGTGCTGTTCGACGACGTCGGTTTTTCCGATTTCGGCTGTTACGGCTCGCCGATCAGGACGCCGACCATCGACGCCATCGCGGCCGAAGGCCTGCGTTATTCCGGCTTCCACACCACCGCGATGTGCTCGACCACGCGCGCAGCACTTCTGACCGGACGCAATCACCATTCCGTCGGCGTCGGCTGCCTCGCCAATTTCGACTCCGGCTATCCCGGCTATCGCGGCAAGATCGCGCGCGAGGCGGGCACGCTGGCGGAAATGCTGCGGGCGCATGCCTATCGCAACTACATGGTGGGCAAATGGCATGTCACGCCGCTGACGGAAAGTGGCGCCACCGGGCCGTTCGACGGCTGGCCGCTCGGCCGCGGTTTCGACCGCTTCTACGGCTTCCTCGACGCCGAGACCGATCAGTTCGCGCCGGAACTGGTCTCCGACAACACCCACATCGATCCGCCAGGCAGCCATGCCGACGGTTATCATCTGACCTCGGATCTGGTCGACCAGTCGATCCGCTTCATTGCCGATCACATCGCCGATCGGCCCGATCTGCCGTGGCTGACCTGGGTCGCGCTCGGCGCCTGTCACGCGCCGCATCAGGCGCCTGCCGACATCATCAAGAGCTACGACCAGACCTTCGCGCACGGCTGGGACATCGAGCGCGAGCAGCGCATGGCGCGGCAGATGGCGATTGGGATCGTGCCGCGGGGAACGCGAATGCCCGCGCGCAATGACGGCGTCAAGGCGTGGGAGGAGCACAGCGCGGACGAGCGGCGCCTGTTTACGCGGCTGCAATCGGCATTTGCCGGCATGCTCGATCACGCCGACCGGCATCTGGCGCGGCTGATCGGGTTTCTCGACACCGCCGGCATTCGCGACAACACGCTGATCCTTGTGTTGTCCGACAATGGCGCGAGCCAGGAGGGCGGGCCGTTCGGTTTCGTCAACGCGATGGGACCGTACAATTTCCGTCCCGAGCCGATCGCGGAGAAAGTGCGGCGGATCGACGACATCGGCGGGCCTGACTCGCACAGCAACTTTCCGCATGGCTGGGCGATGGCGTCGAACACGCCGCTGCGCCGCTACAAGCAGAACACCCATGGCGGCGGCATCCGCGATCCTTTCGTGATGTCGTGGCCGCGGCGCATCGCGGCCAAGGGCGAGCTCCGTCACCAGTTCGTGCATGCCAGCGATCTGGTGCCGACCTTGCTCGACCTGATCGGGATCACCGCGCCGCCGGTGATCGGCGGAGTTGCGCAAATGCCGATCGAGGGCGAAAGTTTTGCCCGCTCCATCACGGACGCGTCGGCGCCATCGAAACCGTCGTCGCAATATTTCGAAATGTTCGGGCATCGCGGGCTCTGGCACGGCGGCTGGAAGGCGGTCTCCTATCACCCGCCGGGCACCCCGTTCGAGAACGACACATGGGAGCTGTTTCACCTCGACGGCGATTTTTCCGAGGTCGATGACCTCGCCGCAAAGCAGCCCGAGCAGCTGGCTGAAATGATCAGGCTGTGGTGGAGCGAGGCGGAGAAACACAACGTGCTGCCGCTCGACGACCGCTTCGCGGCGCGCTTTGCCGAGAACGCCGCGCGTTTCCAGGGCGCGCGCAACCATTTCGTGTTTCACGCGGGCATGGGGCATGTGCCGACCGACGTCGCCCCCGACGTGCGCAGCCGCAGCTACACCATCGAAGCTCATGTCGAGATCGAAGCCGCCGGCGCCGAGGGCGTGCTGATCGCGCATGGCGACGCCACCTCGGGCTACAGCCTCTATATCAAGGACGGCTTTCTGGTTCATGACCTCAATATCGGAGGAGGACACGAGATCGTCCGTTCGAGCCGCCAGGTTCCGACAGGCGCGCACCGGCTCGGCGTCCATGTCGAGCGCGTGGTGCGGGAAGCCGCGCCGGCCAAGGGCTCGCGTACCGGCGTCAGCGCCTACACGCTGCTGATCGACGGTGAGCCCGTGGGATCGCTGCAGACGCCGCAGGGATTCAACAATTTCATCTCGTGGTCCGGCCTCGACATCGGCCGCGACCGCTCCAGCCCGGTGTCGCATTACGAGGCGCCGTTCGAGTTCACCGGCCGGCTGCTGCGCGTGACGGTCGCCATGCACAACGACCAGAAGCTCGACGGTGATGGCGTCGGCAACGCGGAGATGGCGAGGCAGTGAGCGGCCTACTTGATCCTGTCGTAAGCCGCGGCGAAATCGGTCAGCGGGATCGGGATGGTGATGTTCTCCTTGGCGAGATTCTGGAACGATACCTTGAGCTGCTTTCCCGATCTGAGAGCGGCCAGCAGATCGGGAGCGATCGGGGAGCCGGCATAGCAGCCCCGGTTTTCGCAGGTCTGGATCTGCAGCTCCGTCACCTTGCCGTCGTCGACCTGGATCTTCGCGCCTCCTGGCAAATTGAGCCCGAGCGGCAGCTGCACCAGCGCGACCGGCGCCCTGGTGTCGGCGGGCACGCGGATGTTGACGAGGACGATCAACTGCCCGGTCTTGCTCAGAACCGCGGTTTGCTCCATCGCGCATTCGAGCGGCGCGGCGCGGCTGGCGCTGGTGCATCGTGCGTTCCAGCCCTGTTGCGCAGCAGGGTCGGGCTCCGCCTGGGGCGTGGCTGGTGTCGGTGTCGCCACTGGTGCGGGCGTCGCGGCCTTCGATTTCGGGGCTTGCTGCGCGTGGCTGACACCGATCGATCCAGCAGCCAGGATGGCGATGCAGATCGCAGTCTTGAGGGACATTTTCACTGAATGGGCTCCGGAGGCATACATTCGGATGTGCCGCCGGAGGCCCAAAGTCAAGCCAGTCGCCGGCTTGTCGCGCGCGATCAATTGCGACGTCCAGATGGGGTGAAGCCTCTCGCGGTCGCCGGCAATGTAGGTTCATTCTAAACTGTATGGATCCCGCGTCTTTTTTTGGACTGCAGGGCATGGTACGGAATGCCCGTGCCTGCGGCCTGATCTTCGATCTCGGCACCGCGACCCAGGGCCTTTGCGAACGGCTGGGCGAGACGACCCTGAAACGGTCAAATTGACCGTATTGATCATCATTCGCCCGCTGCTGAGCCGAAATATGAAGATGTTCCCGTTTCGAACCGCCTTTGTCGTGACCTTCGCACTGGCGACGGCTTCGCTGCCGTCGCCCGGTCATGCGCAACAGAACGCGACACCTTCGGCTCTGCAGGTCCCGGTGCAGGCCGCGCCTCCGGCGCCTGCGACGACTGAGGCCGCCGCGATCCCCGCTGAGAGCAAATTGCTGAAGCCGATTGCCGCGGTGCCCGATATGTCGCCGTGGTCGATGTTCCAGTCGGCGGACGTGCTGGTCAAGGCCGTGATGGTCGGGCTCGCCTTCGCCTCGCTCGTGACCTGGACCATCTTCATCGCCAAGATGGTCGAGATGTCGCTGGCCCGCCGCAGGCTGCGCGCGGCGCTGCGCAAGATCGGCGAAGCGCGGTCGCTGGCTGAAGCGCAGTTCGCGCTCGGGGCCGGGGAGGGCGTGTTGCCGTCGCTGCTGGCAGCCGCCATGCGCGAGGCGCGGCTGTCGGCGGGAATTTCCAGCGACGCCGGCATCAAGGAACGCGCCGCCTCGAATTTTGCGGAGATCGTGCGCGCCGAAGCGCGGCGGATCCGGCTCGGCATGGGACTGCTGGCCACCATCGGCGCCACCTCGCCCTTCGTCGGACTGTTCGGCACCGTCTGGGGTATCATGAACAGTTTTATCGGCATCTCGAAATCGCAGACCACCAACCTCGCGGTGGTCGCCCCCGGCATCGCCGAGGCGCTGCTCGCGACCGCGCTCGGGCTGGTCGCGGCAATTCCGGCCGTGATCATCTACAACCATTTCGCGCGTGTGACGAAGGGCTACCTCGAACTGGTCGGCCGTGCCTCCGGCGCCTCGGCGCGGCTGTTGTCGCGCGACCTCGACCGCACCCATGTCACTTCTGCTGGCGGCGCGCGTTCGCGCGCGGCGGAGTAGGGGATGGCCGCTTCGCTCACCGACAACGATCCGCTCGACGACGACAATGATTTCGCGGAGAACCACGAGATCAACGTCACGCCGTTCATCGACGTCATCCTGGTGCTGCTGATCATCTTCATGGTGGCGGCGCCGCTGTCGACCGTCGATTTGCCGATCGACCTGCCGACCTCGACCGCGACGCCGCAGAAGAAGCCGGACAAGCCGACCTATGTCAGCATCAAGCCCGACCTCGCGGTGGCGATCGGCGAAAACCTGGTCAAGCGGGTCGATCTGGTGCGCTCGCTGGACGCGATGGCGGATGCGAGCAAGGACCGCTTTATCTTTTTGCGCGCCGATCGCGCGGTGCCCTATGGCGAGCTGATGGACGTGCTGGAACTGCTGCGCGCCGGCGGTTACTCGAAGATCAAGCTGGTGGCGCTGGAAGGCGTTGCCGGCAGCGCCGTGGCTTCTCCCGACAACCCGAAACCCTGAAGCGGGGACGACATCGAGATGTCCGGCCTCGAAACCGAACCCAGACCCTCTAGACGGCTGTGGGCCTTCGCCGCAGCGACCGCGCTCGCGCTGCATCTCGGTTGCGGCGCGCTGGCGATCGCGCATCTGCGGGAATCCGAAAGCGAGAACGATCTTGGCGCCAATGCGATCGAGGTCGGTCTCGAATTCGCGTCGCTGCGGCGCGAAGCTGCCGACCTGCCGGCGGGACCGGACACCGATGCCTCGGTGGCGTCGCCGGCGCTGGCCGAGCAGCAGGCCGAGGTCAAGGAAACCGAATTGCCGAAGGACATCCCGACCGAGACCGTCGAGGCCGAGCGCCTGGTGACGCCGAACGAGTCGAACAGGCCGAAGGAAGAGGACACCAAGATCGCCGCGGTGCAGACCCAGGCTTCCACCGAGTCGGTGGCCTCCGAAGCCACCGCCACGCCGAGCGCCGAAGCGATCCCGGAAGGCCCGCGTTCGGTGGCGCCCGCGCTCGGCAGCGGCGAGACCGCGCGGCG
>NZ_JAUYAN010000321.1 GCF_030693485.1 Bradyrhizobium sp.
CGGTAGCGGTGGTGATTGCGGCTTTGGCCCTGGCTTGCTTGATCGGCGCTGCCTGCGACTGGGTGGCTGTGGCATACGGTCACCAGCCGCTATTGGATTCGCTGAAGTCCGCTTTCGAGGAGGTGGACCGGATTACCAGACACTGGGCCATCCACCTGGCCCCGAACTTCCCGTTGAGATTGCCGTCGGAGTTGTTTCTCCCTATCGGACTGGCTGTGATCTGGCTCGCGCTCCGTGCGATCGAACTCGTTTTCACCAGCTCGAGCAAACGTCCGCGCGATCAATTCTTCATCACGCGCGTTCCGCTGCACATCGCTGTGATCTTGCGCTATGGCGTACTCGCCTTTCTCATTGGCGCGGTTCTGCTGGCTCTCATTCCCGACATGGGGACGTTGCCGCTTGCGACCGGGCTCTCGACGTGGCTTGGGCATTTAATTCTTTTCTTCCTCCTTGTCTTTCTGGTAGTCGTGCTGGTCTGCCTGCAATACTTGGCAACATCTCTGAAGATCGAGGTTGAAGTGAAGAAGCTTCAAGGTCGGCAGGAAAACTGGCGACGTCTGCGGCTCGACCTTGTCCGGTTTGCGATGGTGATGGTCATCGCCTGCGGCGCCCTCATCATCAGCCGTTACCTGCATCCGTTCATGGCCAAGGAAAGTGCCAACGAGCTTATCTACCAGTTGCTGTTGATCGCAGCCCACGGCTTGATCGGCGTCGTGATTTTGTACGCGCTTGGCGTCTTGCTTCTGCTGGTCGCGCACGGACGCGAACTGGTGGACAAGCGGCAGTTTGACGACCCCGTAGCGCTGGTAGCGAGATCCGCCGAAAACGCGAAGAAATACGCGCGGGAAGAAGGCGGCAACAATCGTTTCCAGAACCACCTTGCAAGCCTGACGCTCGTCAAACCAGGTTTTGTCCATGGCATTGCGTTGCGCGGCACGCTGTTCCTGATCAATCTCTTGTCCCGCTTCTGGTTCAATATCGGCACGCTTGGCGACATCCCGACCATCCTCTCGGCCCGCTGGATTCTCATTGATAGTGGTCGACGGCTGCTGTTTCTCGACAATTATGGAGGCGCCTGGAACAGCTATCTGAACGAGTTCATCGACATGGCGGCGGTGAAGGGGCTGAACGCCATCTGGACGAACACCTTCGTCGAAGGTCAGGCAGGCGCGCGATGCAGCTTCCCCGAAACTCGATTCTATTTCTGGATAGGCGCTCAGGCGGAGCAGCCGTTCAAGGCTTACGTGCGGGAGAGCCAGATCGAGACCATCGTGTGGTATGGCGCCTATCACACGCTGAGCGTGGTGAACATCAACACCAGCACGGCTATTCGACAATCCCTGTCCAAGCCGCTCGCTTCGAGCGAGGTCGACGCTATCGTTCAAAACCTCTGAGGGGACCATCATGGGCAAGAAAGATGAGGTGGAATGGGATGACGTGCAAGGTATCGTCCTCAGCGGTTACCGAGAGCTCAAGCGTTCGGCCTATCTGTTGTGGCGTTTTCAATCCGATGATCTTCGGCGCAACAGAAAGTGGCTTTACGACCTTACGAAGCGGCTGACGCCATCCCAGCCCAGGCCCAGCAGCAACACGCAACCCGCCAGAAATCTGGCGCTGACGCCCTCTGGCTTGCGGCGTCTCGGGGTCGACCAATCCACGCTTAATTCTTTCTCGTTCGAATTCCTCGAAGGAATGGCCCCCGCGCGAGCCCGGGGGGCGCCGATACCTCGCCGGACGAATGTTCTTGGCGACCTCGAAGCAAGCTCACCAGAGTACTGGAATTGGGGCGGCTGGAATGAGGACACCCGCGATATCGACGGCCTCCTCATGCTGTTCGCGGAGGAGACGGAAATTGATCAGCTGATCGAGGCCGAAATGAGGGTAATGGCCGACATTGTCGACGACGAACCAATCGTATTAAGGGGTCAACTCCTTGACGAAGACAAGGAGCACTTCGGCTTCAAGGACGGTCTTTCTCAGCCGAAGATCGAGGGCCGCCCGAAAAAGAGCAAAGACGCCCATTCCAAGAACGGGAAATCCGAGATCAAGCCGGGCGCCGAGATAAAGGCGGGCGAGTTCCTGCTTGGTTACGAGAACGAGCGCAAGGCGCGCGTTACCGACGGGCATGATCGGGATATCAGGCGGAACGGCACATACCTTGTGTTTCGCCAGCTCGAACAGGATGTCCCGGCCTTCAACACCTTTGTTTGCGATGTGGCTGGAAAAATAGGTGAGACCGACGACTGGGTCGCCGCACGCCTGCTCGGCCGGTGGAAGAACGGCGATCCGCTGGTCGCCGAGAAGCCCAATGGAAGCGGGGAGGATGCTAAGAACAATTTCCTTTACTGGTACGAGGACCGTGCCGGCTTGAGGTGCCCGATCGGAGCCCACATCCGGCGCGCAAATCCGCGCGACTCCCTCGGACCCGATCCGGAAACAGCGATGCATCTTTCAAAGATGCATCGCATCATCCGGCGCGGCCGGCCATATGGCGAACGATGGGAACCGAATGGTGCAAATGGCAATAGTGACAAGGCGGAGAGAGGAATGTTTTTCATTGCCCTGAACGCCGATATCGCAGGGCAATTCGAGCTGATTCAGCATTCATGGATCAATAACCGGCATTTCAACGGTCTCTATACCGGAACGGATCCAATCAGTCATTTCCCTGATGGAGACGGAATCACGATTCAGAACCGGCCGACCAACCTTCGCGTCGATCGTCCAAAGCCGTTCGTCACAGTCCGCGGCGGAGCCTATTTCTTTCTTCCTGGAATACAGGCGCTGCACGATATCGCCGCCTTCGCCTGATCTCCAACAAGCGTGACGATTTTCAAAGGGCGCGCGACGCTCGATCGAGGACGGAATGACATTGGTCTATCAATGGCCGCATGTCGCACATGGTTGCGATTTCCAGAGACCGCTCAAGGTAAGACTGAGCTTCGGACCGGTCACCTTTCGCCAGGTATATATCTCCCAACAATTTCAGCGCATAGGCCTGTTGGGGAGGCTCGCTGCGCTCGACCGCGAGCGCCAAGGCGCGCTGACCTGAAATTCGTGCCTGCGGGTGATCGCCCACCGCCAGGAAGGCACGCCCCTGCGTCACGAAGAGCCAACCCCAGCCAAAGGCGTTTTCGCCAAGTGGCATGTCCAGCCGCTCCGGCTTGGCCAGAATTTCGGTGGCGGCCTTGATATCGCCCAACGCCAGATACGCTTCTCCCATCCGCGCCGCGAGTATCGGATACATTTGGACGATGCCGCGTTCGAGGCAGGTTTGCCAGCACTCCCGCAGGATCGACAACGCTTCCACATGCCGGCCCTGGGCAATCCGGAGTCGGGCAAGGACATGCGAAATATTCTGACGCGAATAGAAATGATCCTCGGCCCTTCTGATGGCTTCATCGGCCATGACTTCTGCTCGTTCCAGTTCCCCGATTTCGATCAGAGAATCGGCCAAAAAAGTACGAACCATGACGGTTGGATAGGCGGCCCAACCTGCGCGCCTGGCATCCAGCTCCGGACTTTCGAACGCGAAACACTTTTCGTGCATCTCGATTGAGTCTCTGTAGGCTCCGGTTTCGCGGAGCACCATCCCGATGTGGTGCAGGGATGCAAAGTTGAGCGCGGGGTCGCCGATCCGCTGCGCGATGTTGCTCGCAGCCTTGGCCGCCTCCATTGCATGGTCGTGCTCTCCAATTCTCCATAGAGCAACCGCCAGCTGACAATTGACGGCGGCATTGCGTATCGGATCGTTGGAGGGGTCGTCCAGCTCCCGCGCCTCGCGCAGCACATCGGCAATCAGACGATGCTTACCAAGGGGCTCCAGCGCAATTACCACGATGAGGCGGAAATCGATTTCAGCCCTGATTTTCGCCGCCGAGACCGGCCAGTGCGACAGGGTCTCCAATCCCCGGTGATAGATGCCAATCGCGTCCTGGTTGGCGCCGCGCCTCACAGCACGTCGACAGCTCCGCAGCTGATACGGCGCTGCCTTTTCCCAAAGCCCCGCCAAGAATGCATGATCGGCTAGCCGGTCAATGTGCTCATCGAGCCGGTCGCCAAAGAGAGATTCGATCGTAGCAACCGCCTTGGCATGAAGCGAGCGGCGAGTCCCCAGCAGCATTGTTCCGTAGGCAACTTCGCGGATCAGCTCATGCTTGAAGGAATACTCCGATCCGACGCGCTTCACCCTGCGGAGGAAGTCCGCTTCCTCAAGCTGCTTGAGGTGTCCGGATATCTTGCTTGCCGGCACCTCAAGCATTCCGGAGAGCAGCGCGATCGAAACGTCCGCTCCGACCACAGCAGCCGTTTGCAACAAGGTCTTCGGCAATCCATCCAATCGATCAATGCGGGCAGCCAGGACCGTATGGATGGTCTGCGGGATCTCGATCCGCCCGGCGGGCTTGCTGAGGCGATAATCTCCTGGCTCTCCCTCGAAGCTGCCTGTCTCTGCGAGGGACTGAACCAGCTCTTCCAGAAACAAGGGATTTCCCTGGGCTTTAGCGACGATGCGGCTTCTTATCGACTGCAGAGTGACATCCCGACCAATAAGGCGATCGAGCATTTCTTGTGAAGCCACCTCGGCGAGCGCCGACAATTCGAGGCGAAGGAGATCAGGGTCCGCCAGATTGCCTTCCGGGCGTTGCGTCATGACCAGGAAAATTCGCAAGCCACGCAACAGACTCAGGATATTGTGAAGAATGATCCTCGTTTCGCTGTCGATCCAATGGACGTCCTCGACGATAATCAGCAGGGGCGTCCGCCGCTCCTGAAAGAGGATCAGAGCCGTTATCGCTTCGACGATTTCTCGACGTTTTTCCGTCGGTTCCAGGTTTTTCCATGCCTGGTCCTCGACACTGATGTCCAGTACAGAAGAAATTGCCGGAAGGTACGTGGACAGAGTGGGGTCAAGCGAAACGATCTGCTCCTTTATTCGCCTTGCGACGGTGTCGGGCGTATCATCGATGTCTATTCCGAACATATGACGGATTAGATCGCTGATCGGATAATAGCTGGACTGGATGTGCTGAGAAACGCATGCGGTTTCCAGCACCATCCACTCGCTGGGGAGCTCGCCGACGAAGTCGTGAATCAGCCGCGATTTCCCGAACCCCGCAGCGCCAACGACGTTCACCGCCTGTCCATTCCCGCCCGCGGCTCTTCGCAGCAGTCCCCTGAGCGTGTCGAGCTCTCCCTGCCGGCCCACAAGCACATTGAGGCCTTGCGAAGACCGCGCTTGCCAGCGCGTGGTCGAGCGCATCCCGCCCAACTCGAAAGCCTCGACCGGCTCCGCCACGCCTTTCAACTCAACAGTGCCTCGCGGCTCCGCGACGATGAAGCCCTTGGCGAGCCTTTGAGTCGCAGCGGTTAGCATGATCCCGTTCGGCGCCGCGAGCTCTTCCATGCGGGCAGCCAGATGCACGGTTTTTCCAACCGCATCATAATTCATTATCAGGTTGCTGCCGATCGAATGGACGACGACATGGCCGGAATTAATTCCAACACGCAGGGAGATATCGCTGGTCTTCCTGCGATTCAGTTCGTGGATGCTGGCCTGCATGGCGATCGCCGCGCGACAGGCCTGCACGGCATGGTCTTCGGTCGCAATGGGCGCTCCGAAAAGTGCCATGACGCCGTCCCCACGGGCCTGGTTCATAAATCCATCGTGCTGATGAATCACATCCATCAGCACCTGAAGCACCGGCCCGAGCATTTCGAGCGCCTCTTCCGGATCGAGCCGGTCGATCAGCGCGGTCGACCCTCGGATATCGGCGAACAAGACCGTGACGTGCTTGCGTTCGCCGAACATGGCGCCGCCGGAATGCAATATCCGCTCGGCCAGTTGGGGCGGCACCTTCGATTGCAGAAAAGTGAGGGCATTGTGATCCGTGGCGGTCCCAATGGCCCTGGACCGTCCACAGCCGCCACAAAAATTCGCGGTGGGCCGGATTTCGAAGCCACAATGGCTACACCGACGCGCCAATTCGCCAGGTAAATTGCGCCGTTTCGTGACCACGGCAGTTACCCTTCCTCGCGATACGAGCAACTGTAACCGGTTCCATACCGATAGCAAGACGCGCCAGGGAGACGCAAGACCGGCAGATTGCGTCGACCCTCCAGGTCACGGTCGCGTTAAACTCAAGACGCCTATGCACTGTAACACAACTTATGAAAAGTCGACCATTGTCCGTTAATGGCTGGGGCAGTTAGTGCGCTAACGATCGGTCGCCGGCAATCAGGAAGAAAGTCCGCTCTGGGGCATTCGCGTCACTTTCAATGCCCGCAACGTGTCCGTTATCCGGCCCGTCTCGGGCGTCGCGAACACCGAGATGGATGTGAGCCATTCGAATTTGGCTACGCGCCTGGAGGCCGCGCCCTACTCCGACCGCTGCACCGCCGGCTTCTCGGCCGGCTTGTTGGCGGCACTGAGGTTATGCGCGGTGTTGATCAGTGCGATATGGGTCAGCGCCTGCGGGAAATTGCCGGTCTGGCGGCCTTCGCCTGAATCATATTCTTCGGCCAGCAGCCCGAGGTCGTTCGCAATCGCCGCGACCCGGTCGAACAGCGCCTGCGCCTTGTCGAAATCGCCGGCCAGCACATGCGCATCCGCGAGCCAGAGGCTGCAGGCGAGGAAAGCGCCTTCGATCGGCTGCTTTTCCTCCGAAACCTCGCGGGGATCGTGGCGCAGCACGAACCCGTCCCGCATCAGGTGCTCTTCGACCGCCGCGATGGTGCCGCGAATCCTCGGGTCCGATGCGGGCAGGAAACCCACCGCCGGCAACAGCAGGATGCTGGCGTCGAGTATCTGCGAGCCGTAGGATTCCACGAAGGTGTTCTGCGTGGCGTCAAAGCCCTTCTCGCAGACGTCACGGCAGATCGTATCGCGCAAGCTCCGCCAGCGCTCAAGCGGCGCCTTGAAGCCGAATTTTTCGGCGCTCTTGATGCCGCGATCGAACGCCACCCAGGCCATTACCTTCGAGAAGACGTAATGTTGGCCGGCGCCGCGCCGCTCCCAGATGCCATGGTCCGGCTGGTCCCAGACCTTCTCCAGATGCTCGAGTACCGCGCATTCCAGGTCCCAGGTGCCGTCGTCGAGCTCCAGTTTGGCGATTCGCCACTGATGAAAGGCGTCGATCAATTCGCCGTAGACATCGAGTTGCAATTGCGCATGCGCGGCATTGCCGATCCGGACCGGCTTGGCGCCCTCGTAACCCGGCAGCCAGGACGCCTCCCATTCCAGCAGACGGCGCTGGCCCATGATGCCGTACATGATCTGCATGTTGGCGGGCGCGCCGGCCGCGGCGCGCAGCAGCCAGTTGTGCCAGGCAGAGGCTTCGGCGGTGTAGCCCGAATTGATCAGCGCCAGCAGCGTGAAGGTGGCGTCGCGCAGCCAGCAGAAGCGGTAGTCCCAATTGCGCTGGCCCCCGAGCTTTTCCGGCAGCGAAGTGGTTGGCGCCGCCACGATGCCGCCGGTCGGCGCATAAGTCAGCGCCTTCAGCGTAATCAGCGATCGCATCACCAGGTCGCGGTGGTTGCCTTCATAGGTGCAGTGGCTGCACCATTCGGTCCAGAAGTCCTCGGTGTCCCGCAGGGCCCGTGCCGGATCGATCGGTGGCGGCACCGGCAAATGCGACGGCCCGTAGGCCATCACGAAGGGGATCGTCTCACCTTCGCTGACCTCGAAGTCCGCTACCGTCATCATGTCCTGGCCGCGGGTCGCGACCGGCGTACGCAGCACCATCATGTCCTGGCCGGCGATCGCCAGCAGCGCGCCATCTTCAGTGCGCTTGACCCAGGGAATATCGGCGCCGAAGCCGAAGCGAATTACCAGTTCCATTGCGAGCTTCACCCGGCCGCTGACGCCGCGCACCAGCCTGACGACGTCGGAGGCGCTGCCGCGCGGCGGCATGAAATCGACCAGGGCGACTGTGCCGTCGGCCGTCTCGAAGCGCGTCTCCAGGATCAGCGTGTTGTCCCAATAGCGGCGGGAGGATCTCGTCACTTCTCCGGCTGGGGCAATGAACCAGCGGCCATGGCGGGGCGTGCCGAGCAGCGCTGCGAAGCAGGCATCGGAATCGAAGGCGGGCCAGCACAGCCAGTCGATCGAGCCGTCGCGGCCGACCAATGCCGCCGTCTCGCAATCGCCGATCAGCCCGTAATCTTCGATCTTGCAGGACAAACTGGTACCACCGAAATTGCCGTGTCTTAGACTGCCGCCCGCGACCGCACCGCCGTCGCGCGCTTGAGCGCGGCAACGTCGATCGCGGCGGGCATGGCATCAATCGTCAGCGGCAGCCGCTGTCGCCAGTTCGGATGTTCGTTGACGGTGCCGGGAATGTTGGGCTGTTCGATCACGCCCAGGAGATCCTCCAGCGAGATCGCGAGCAGGCGGGATCTGGTCCGTGCCAGGAAACCCGCCACGGCATAGAGATCGTGATCGTCGATGGCGTGGTGGCGCAGCACGTCGCTCAGCATGGTCAGCGCATGCCAACGCGCGTCGTCGCTCTCGCCGGGATCGATCCCGATCGAGCGCTTCAGCTTGAGGTCGCTGAACGAACGCCAGCCGGCATAGGTCGACAGATCGTGGGTGTTGAAGGTGACCAGCGCATTGGCGGAATAATGGTCGACGCCGCGAAACGAACCCGTGTCGTCGCGCTCGAACATCATCACCTGGTACGACCAGATGCCCCACTCCGCCATCTGCGCGCGAAATCCCTCCGGCACGGTGCCGAGATCCTCGCCGATCACCACGCAGCGATGCCGCGTGCTTTCCTGCGCGGTGGCGGCCAGCAGCGCCTCGAACGGCATCTGCACATAGACGCCATTGTCGGCGGCGAAACCATGCGGCACCAGATAAAGCCGCTTCAGGCCGAGCACGTGATCGAGCCGGATCGCGCCGGCGTGGCGCATCGAGGCGCGCAGCATCTCGCGATAGGGCTCGAACGACTGCCGTTCGAGGCCCGCGGCGTTGAAGCCGGCGAGGCCCCAGTTCTGGCCCGCGGTGTTGAGCGCATCCGGCGGCGCGCCGACCGAGAGATGGCGCGAGATTGCCGTTTGCTCGTTCCAGGCGTCGAATCCGTCGCATTGCACGCCGACGGCGACATCGAGATAAAGCCCGACCTTCATGCCGAGCCGGTCCGCGAGTTCCTTGCAGGCCCGCAACTGGCCGTCGGCGGTCCATTGCACGAATTCGACGAATTCGATTTCCGCGGCATCCTCCCCCTGGCGCAGGGAAGCGCATTTGGCTTCGTCCGGCTGCCGCCATTCGTCTGGCCATTCCCACCACGGCTTGCCCAATTTGTGCCGCAGCACCTCGAAACAGGCGAACCGCGACAGCAGCGGCGCGCGCTCGGCACAAAATTTCTCGAAGTCTCGCTGGCGCTCGCCTTTGGAACCAGCCTTGAAAACGTCGAACGCAAAGCGCAGCGCGCGCCATTTCAGCTCGGCCACGGCCGCATAATCGACGGTGGGGTCCGCGCGCAGCACCGGAAGCATGCTCTGGTCTTCGATAGCTCGTTCAAATCCCGGCAGCTTTTCGACGTCGACATAAAGCGGGTTCAAGAACAGCCGGCTGTTCGGAGAATAGGGGCTGCAATCGCCCGGGCGGTCGTCGAACAAGGCATGCAGCGGATTGAGGCCGACACCGTCGGCGCCCAGGCTGGCGGCGAGTTCGATCAATCCTTCGAGGTCGGTGAAATCCCCGATCCCCCAGTTGCGCGCCGATCGGATGCCATAGAGCTGCACGGCCAGCAGCCAGCAGCGGTCGAAATCGCCGGCGAAAGCCCGCGGCGCCACGATGAAGGGGGATTGCTCGGTGTGGCCGGAGGCGTCGGCCAGATGCAGCCGCCAGCAGCCGATTGGCAGATCCGCCGGCCAGTCGATGGTGCGGTCATGGGCCTCGCCGTCGGCGATAACCTCAACCCCCGCAACGATTTTCCAGCGCAGCGGAAACGCGGTGGCCTGGCTGAGATCGGTCCGTGAGGGTTGACCCGACCGCACCACCACCGCCTGATCCAGCAACCGGGTGGAGATCCGAACCGGCAGGGCATCGAGAATGATTTGCAGCGCGGCTGCATCCGTCACATGGCGGTGGCCCTGACCGTCGATATAATCGGTCTGGATGCCCAGCTCTCTGGCTCTGGCGTAAAGGTCCATTCGGCACAGGGTTTGCACGCGACAACTCGAGATGTCGCGAAATTCTCTAAATTTCGGAATAGGATAGCCGTGGTTAACTCGCTGCCATCCCCGCCGTTCCCCGGGAACCAATGTCCGGGGGACGGCTTTGTATATATGTCCGGAACATCCCGCGTCCCGCAACCGCAACGGGGCGTCTTTCCCATGGCAATGGCATCACCGTGAACAAGACAACTCAAACTGTCGAGAGCGCCAGTGGCGCTTTCCATATCGAGGACGTTTTCCCGCAGATCGACGGTGGCCGCTTCCCTGTGAAGCGCATCGTCGGCGAGCGAGTCGAGGTCTGGGCGGATATCTATCGCGACGGCCATGAAGTGGTCGCCGCCGAGCTGGTCTGGCGGCGCGAGCAGGACCGCGAATGGCGCCGCGCGCCGATGACCCACCACACCAACGACCGCTGGGGCGGCTCGTTCGTGCCCGACGCCCCCGGCCGCTATGTCTATGCCATCGAGACCTGGACCGACGAATTCGCCACCTGGCGGCACGGCTTCGAACTGAAGCACAAGGCCGGCGCCGATCTCACCCTCGATGCCATCGAAGGCGCGGGCCTGCTGACCAAGGCACGGGCCAGCGGACAGGCCGCGGCCGCCGTGATCCTGCGGCAGTGCGAGGATTTTCTGCAGACCGGCGACGCCGCGCCGCTGTTGACCGAAGAACTGAAGACCGCGATGGCCGAGAGCCAGTTGCGGCCCGACCTGACGCGCTCGCGGCTGTTTCCGTTCGTGGCGGACCGGCCCCGCGCCCGCCACGGCGCGTGGTACGAAATGATGCCGCGCAGCCAGGGCGTCAATCCCGGCCAGCACGGCACCTTCCAGGATTGCATCGCGCGGCTGCCCGATATCGCGGCGATGGGATTTGACGTGGTCTATCTGACGCCGATCCACCCGATCGGCCGGGTCAACCGCAAGGGCCGCAACAACGCGGTGACGGCGGCGGAAGGCGATCCCGGCAGCCCCTACGCCATCGGCTCCGCCGACGGCGGCCACGACGCGGTGCACCCGGAACTGGGCACGCTGGAGGATTTTCGCGGCTTCGTTGCGGCATGCAAAACGCTCAACATGGAAGTCGCGCTCGACATCGCGGTGCAGTGTTCGCCCGACCATCCGTGGCTCAAGGACCATCCGCAATGGTTCAGGAAGCGGCCGGACGGATCGATGCGCTATGCGGAGAACCCGCCCAAGAAATACGAAGACATCGTCAATCCCGATTTTGGTTCCGAGGACGCCGGCGCATTGTGGAACGCGTTGCGCGACGTCATCCTGTTCTGGATCGATCAGGGCGTCAGCATCTTCCGGGTCGACAATCCCCACACCAAGCCGTTCCGGTTCTGGGAATGGCTGATCCATGAGGTCCAGCTGCTACATCCCGGCACGATCTTTCTCGCCGAAGCCTTCACGCGGCCGAAGCTGATGAAGGGGCTCGCCAAGCTCGGCTTCACCCAGTCCTATACCTACTTCACCTGGCGGACCGAGAAATGGGAACTGGAGCAGTATCTGAA
This sequence comes from Bradyrhizobium sp., assembly GCF_030693485.1. Classification (GTDB taxonomy): domain Bacteria; phylum Pseudomonadota; class Alphaproteobacteria; order Rhizobiales; family Xanthobacteraceae; genus Bradyrhizobium. The sequence continues at coordinate 11,693 of NZ_JAUYAN010000321.1, forward strand.
CGAACTGACCGGCTATCCCGAGCGCGATTACTATCGCCCCAATTTCTTCGTCAATACGCCCGATATCCTGCCCTACCATCTGCAGAGCGGCGAGACCTGGATGTTCAAGTCGCGCGCGGCGCTTGCCGCCACGCTGTCGAGCACCTACGGCGTCTACAGCGGGTTCGAACTGCTGGAGCACGAGCCGATTCCCGGCAAGGAAGAGTATCTCGATTCCGAAAAGTACGAAATCAAGGTGCGGGACTGGGACAAGCCCGGCAACATCAAGCCGTACCTCCGCGATCTCAACCGCGCGCGCCGCGACAACGCGGCGCTGCAGCAGACCAGCAATCTCTATTTTCTCCCAGTCGAGGACAACAACATCATCGCCTTCGTCAAGGAATCGGTCAATCAGACCAACAGTGTCATCGCCGCCATCGCGCTGTCGCGCGACGTCCATGAATTCTGGCTGCCGCTGGGCGATATCCAGGTCGGCATGCCCGGCGATCGCCGCAACGTCGCCGCGGTGGAAAACCTGATGACCGGCGAGCGATACCCGGTCGAATGGGGTGGCATCCGGCTGCGGATCGACCCGATGCGCGATCCCGCCATACTCTTCCGTTGCCTGGCGTGAGGCGCGCCATGAACGTGATGTCGTCGATCGATGCCAGGGAACTGCCCGTCAAGGATGTGAGCGACGAGCTGTGGTACAAGGACGCCATCATCTATCAGCTGCACGTCAAGGCCTTTGCCGACAGCAACAATGACGGCATCGGCGATTTTGCCGGACTGACGGAGAAGCTCGGCTATCTGCAGGAGCTCGGCGTCACCGCACTCTGGCTGCTGCCGTTCTACCCCTCGCCCGGCCGCGACGACGGCTACGACATCGCCGATTACGGCGCCATCAATCCCGATTTCGGGACCATGAAGGATTTCAAGCGCTTCATCGCCGAGGCCAAGGCCCGCGGCCTGCGCGTGATCACCGAGCTCGTCATCAATCACACTTCGGATCAGCACGACTGGTTCAAGCGCGCCCGCCGCAGCGATCCGAAATCGAGCGCGCGCAACTGGTACGTCTGGAGCGACACCGACCAGAAATATCAGGGCACACGCATCATCTTCACCGACACCGAGAAATCGAACTGGACCTGGGATCCGGAAGCCGGCCAGTTCTACTGGCACCGCTTCTTCTCCCATCAGCCGGACCTGAATTTCGACAATCCGCGCGTCGTCAGCGCGCTGGTGCAGGTGATGAAGCGCTGGCTCGATACCGGCGTCGACGGCTTCCGTCTCGACGCCATTCCCTATCTGTGCGAGCGCGACGGTACCAATAACGAGAATCTGCCCGAGACCCACACCATCATCAGGAAACTGCGCGCCGAGCTCGACGCCTATGCCAAGGGCAAGGTGCTCTTGGCGGAAGCCAACCAGTGGCCAGAGGATGTGCAGGAATATTTCGGTCGCGGCGACGAATGCCAGATGGCCTATCATTTTCCGCTGATGCCGCGGATCTACATGGCGATCGCCCAGGAAGACCGCTTTCCGATCACCGACATCCTGCGTCAGACCCCGGATATCCCGGCCAATTGCCAATGGGCGCTGTTTCTTCGCAACCACGACGAACTGACGCTGGAAATGGTCACCGACGTCGAGCGCGATTATCTGTGGTCGACCTATGCCAACGATCCGCGCGCGCGCATCAATGTCGGCATCCGGCGGCGGCTGGCGCCGCTGATGGACAATGACCGGCGCAAGATCGAACTGATGAACTCGCTGCTGCTTTCGTTTCCGGGCACGCCGATCATCTATTACGGCGACGAAATCGGCATGGGCGACAACATTTATCTCGGCGACCGCAACGGCGTTCGCACGCCGATGCAATGGTCGCCGGACCGCAATGGCGGCTTCTCCCGCGCCGATCCCGCACGGCTCTACGCACCCACCATCATGGATCCGGTCTACGGCTATGAGTCGGTGAATGTCGAGGCGCAGTCGCGCAGCCTGTCCTCGTTGCTCAGCGCCACCAAGCGGCTGATCTCGGTGCGCAAGTCCACGCTGGCGTTCGGCCGCGGCACCATGACCTTCATCCGTCCGGTCAACCGCTCGGTGCTGTGTTACGTGCGCCAGTACCAGGACGAAGTCATTCTCTGCGTCGCCAATCTGTCGCGCTCCGCGCAGGCGACCGAACTCGATCTGTCGGCCTGGAAGGGCCGCATCCCGCTGGAGATGCTGGGCCGCACCCGCTTCCCGCCGATCGGCGAACTGCCCTACATGATCACGCTGGCGCCGTACGGATTCTACTGGTTCCAGCTCAGGGAGCGCGACAAGTCGGAGCCGGTCGAGCCGACCGTGGTGCCTGAATTCGAAACCCTGGTAGTGCCGCTCGGCGCCACATGGATGTCGCTGGCCCGCACCCGCGGCGTGTTCGAACGCGACGTGCTGCCGAACTATCTGGCGCGAACCCGCTGGTATCCGGAACGTTCGGCGCCGGAGATCCGCCCGACCGTAACCTCGGCGGTGCCGTTCTGCGACATCGGCGACAACCGGCCATGGCTGGCCTTTTTCGAGGCCACCACCGAACATGGCGAAAGCTCGCGCTACGTGCTGCCGATGCAGATCGAGTGGGTTCGTTTCGACCGTGAGCGCTACAACCCCCGCGCCTTTGCGGCGGTGCGCCAGGGCGCGCGCGAAGGCACGCTGCTGGACGTCGCCACCGACCAGATCTTTATCGCGCTGCTGCTGCGCAATCTGCGCGACTCCCTTGTTGTCGATGAACAGGAAGGCGTACGCCTCGAATTCCGGCCGACCGCCAGGCTTCTCGAACAGCCGTACAAGCCGCCGGTGCATATCCGCGCCGTCGAGACCGAGCAATCCAACTCTACCGCGCTGGTAGACAACGATTACGTCGCCAAGATCTATCGCAAGCTCGAGCCCGGTATCAATCCGGAGATCGAACTCGGCCGCTTCCTGACCGAAGTCGCGGCCTTCGCCAATACTCCGGCGCTGCTCGGCAGCGTCGAACTGGTTGAAGGCGACCAGACCAGCGCGGTCGCCGTCGTCCACGCCTTCGTGCAGAATCAGGGCGACGCCTGGACCGTGACTTCCGCCTATCTCGACCGCTTTGTCGAGGAACAGCGCCTGCTGGCGGCGAGCGAGCATCCCGGCGAGAGCGAGGAACAGGTCCCCTATCTTCGCTACATGTCGCAGACCGGACGGCGCGTGGCCGAGATGCATCTGGCACTGGCCGGCAGCGGCGAACTGGCCGACTTTACGCCGGAGCCGATCGGGCCCGAACACGTGCGGCTGTGGGCGCAGGAAAGCATCGACCGCGCCGAGCGCGTCTGCGAAGCCTTGCAGCAACGCCGATCCTCGGTACGCGAATCCGATCGCGTGCTGGTCGATCAATTGCTGGCGCAGCGCGCGAACCTGAAGCAACGGATCGGCGCAATGCTGCCGCCGGATATCGGCGGCCTCAACATCCGTCACCACGGAGATTTCCACCTCGGACAGATGCTGATCGCCAAGGACGACGTCTTCATCATCGATTTCGAGGGCGAGCCCCGCCGCAGCCTGGCCGATCGCCGCCGCAAGGCCCCGGCGGCGCGCGATGTCGCCGGCCTGATCCGCTCGATCGACTATTCGGCAACCGCCGCACTGGAGCGCGCGCTCAATGTGGCGCCCGACGAACAGGGCAAGCTCGGCGCGGCGCTGTCGGAATGGCGCGATCGCGCTTCGGCGGCGTTCCTGGCAGCCTATCGCGAAACCATGACCAACCCGCGGCTGTGGTCCGCCGCACCGCAGGCGAGCGAGCAGATTCTGAACTTCTTCCTGCTCGAGAAGGCCATCTATGAGATCGAATACGAAATCGCCCACCGGCCCGACTGGCTGCGCGTCCCGCTGACCGGCGCGCTTCGTATCCTGTCCCAACAACCCAACGAGGCCTCATGACCAAACTGTCCGCCGAGGCCTATGCGATCGTCGAAGGCCGGCACTCCGACCCCTTCCACTATCTCGGCCTGCACGCCGAGGGTGACGGCAAGGTCGTGCGCGCCTTCCTCCCCGAGGCCTCCAATGTCGAGGCGGTCGGCGAACACGGCGAAATCGCCAAGCTCGCGCGGATTCATGACGCCGGGCTTTTCGTCGGCGCGATGCCGAATGGCTCCACGCGCTATCAGCTGCGCGCCCGGTTCGGCGACACCGTGGTCGAACTCGACGATCCCTATCGCTTTCCGCCCGTGCTGAGCGAGTTCGATCTCTATCTGCTCGGCGAAGGCACCCATCAGCGCATCTACGACAAGCTTGGCGCCCACCCGATGATGATGGACGGCGTTCCCGGCGTCGCCTTCGTGGTGCTCGCCCCCAACGCCAGGCGGGTCAGCGTGGTCGGCGATTTCAACTTCTGGAATCCGCGGCGCCATCCGATGCGGGTGCGCGGCGCCGGATATTGGGAGCTGTTCGTGCCCCATGCCACCGCGGGCGATCATTACAAGTTCGACATCATCGGACCGCGGGGCGAGCAGCTGCCGCTGAAATCCGACCCGATGGCATTTGCCGCGGAAATCCGTCCGAGCAGCGCTTCGATCGTATTCGACGATTCAAAGCTGCCGCGTCCGCGCCCGGCGCCGGCCAATATCAATGCGCTTGACGCGCCGATGTCGATCTACGAGGTCCATCTCGGCTCGTGGCGGCGCAAGAACGACAATGAATGGCTGAGCTACCGCGAACTCGCCGAGCAGCTGCCGCACTACGTGCGCGATCTCGGCTTCACCCATGTCGAGTTCCTGCCCGTCAGCGAGCATCCGTTCGACGGCTCATGGGGCTATCAGCCCACCGGCATGTACGCGCCGACCAGCCGGTTCGGAACGCCGGCGGATTTTTCCGCGCTGATCGATGCCTTCCATCGCGAAGGCATTGGCGTGTTGCTGGACTGGGTGCCCGGGCATTTCCCCGACGATCCGCACGGCCTTGCCAATTTCGACGGCACCGCGCTCTACGAACATGCCAACCCGCTGCAGGGCCGGCATATGGACTGGGGCACGCTGATCTACAATTACGGCCGCACCGAAGTGGTCAATTTCCTGGTGTCCAACGCCCTGTTCTGGCTGGAGCGCTACGCCATCGACGGCCTGCGCGTCGATGCGGTGGCCTCGATGCTGTATCTCGACTACAGCCGCCCCGCCGGCGGCTGGATCCCGAACAAGTATGGCGGCCGGGAAAATCTCGAGGCTGTCGACTTCCTGCGCCGCTTCAACACCGAACTGTACGCCCGCTTTCCGCAGGCCACCACGACGGCGGAGGAATCAACCGCATGGCCGCAGGTGTCGCGGCCGGTAGAATATGGCGGGCTCGGCTTCGGCTACAAATGGAATATGGGCTGGATGCACGACACGCTGAGTTACATCGCCAAGGATCCGATCCACCGCAAGCATCATCACGGCGACATCCTGTTCGGCCTGCACTATGCCTTCTCGGAAAACTTCATCCTGCCGCTGTCGCATGACGAGGTCGTCCACGGCAAACGCTCGCTGCTGGGGCGGATGCCCGGCGACGACTGGCAGCGCTTTGCCAATCTGCGCGCCTATTATTCCTTCATGTTCGCCCATCCCGGCAAGAAGCTGATGTTCATGGGCTGCGAGTTCGGTCAGGAACGGGAGTGGAACCACGACCGCGCGCTCGACTGGCACCTGCTCGAACAGAAGAAGCACGGCGGCATCCACAGCCTGATCCGCGACCTGAACAAGCTCTATGCGAGCTTGCCGGCGCTGCACCAGCTGGATTGCGATCCCGCGGGATTCGAATGGGTGGTGACCGACGACGCCGCCGGCAATGTGTTCGGCTTCATCCGCAAGGGCAACGAAGCCCGCGCGCGCTGCCTCGTCGTCGTCAATTTTTCGCCCAACGTCTACCACAACTACCGCGTCCGCGTGCCGTTCGCCGGCAGATGGCGCGAGGTGTTCAATTCGGACTCCGCGCATTATGGCGGCGGCAATGTCGGGAACGTCGGCGAGGTCGAGACGTCGGAAGGCCTCGTCCCCGAACTCAATCTCACCATTCCCCCACTGGCCGCGATATTTCTCGTACCGGAAAGCTGACGCATGCGATTGACCGCCGGAACGTCCTCACGCCTCGGTGCAAGCTGGGACGGCCGGGGCACCAATTTTGCGCTGTTCTCGGCCAATGCGCAGAAGGTCGAGCTGTGCCTGTTCGACAGCCAGGGACGCCGCGAACTCGAACGCATCGAATTGCCGGAACGTACCGAGGATGTCTGGCATGGCTATCTGAACGACGTGTCGCCGGGCCAGCTCTATGGTTATCGCGTCCACGGGCCGTATGAACCCGAGCATGGCCATCGCTTCAACGCCAACAAGCTGCTGATCGATCCCTATGCGAGGCGAACGGCGGGCCGGCTGGTATGGAGCGATGCGCATTTCGCCTATCGCACCGGCAGCGCCCGCGAGGACCTGTCGTTCGACCGCCGCGACAATGCGCGCGGCATGCCGAAGGCCGTCGTGGTCGACGAGACCTTCAACTGGGGCCGCCGCGAAGTGCGGCCCAATATCCCCTGGGAAGACACCATCATCTACGAGGCGCACGTCAAGGGCCTGACCCAGAAGCGGGAGGACGTGCCGCCTGGCCTGCGCGGCACCTATGGCGGGCTGTCGTCGCCGGCGATGATCGAACATCTCAAGCGACTCGGCGTCACCACCATCGAACTGCTTCCGATCCACGGTTTTGTCGATGATCGAACGCTGGTCGAAAAGAAGCTGGTGAACTACTGGGGCTACAACACGCTGTCGTTCTTCGCGCCCGAAGCGCGCTATTCGCAGGACAACCCGCTCGACGCCTTCCGCACCACGGTGGCGCGGCTGCACGACGCCGGCATCGAGGTGATACTCGACGTCGTCTACAATCACACCGCCGAGGGCAACCATCTGGGCCCGACGCTGTCGTTCCGCGGCATCGACAATGCGTCCTACTACTGGCTGATGCCGGACAATCCGCGGTTCTACGACGACTTCACCGGCTGCGGCAGCTCGGTCAACCTCACCCATCCGCGCGTGCTGCAGATGGTGATGGATTCGCTGCGCTACTGGGTCGAGGTCTGCCATGTCGACGGCTTCCGCTTCGATCTCGCGACCACGCTGGCGCGCGGGCCGAACGGGTACGACCGCAACGCTTCCTTTCTGACCGCGATCCGCCAGGACCCGGTACTGGCCTCGGTGAAGCTGGTGGCCGAGCCATGGGATCTCGGCATGGGCGGCTACCAGGTCGGCGCGTTTCCCTCGCAATGGTCAGAGTGGAACGACCGCTATCGCAGCGCGATGCGGCGCTACTGGGGCGGCGAAGGCAGCCTGATCGGCGAAGTATCGCGCCGCATGACCGGCTCGTCCGACCTGTTCAACCACGACGGCCGCACCCAGCGCGCCGGGATCAACCACATCACCGTGCATGACGGCTTCACGCTGGCGGATCTGTTCAGCTACAACGCGAAGCGCAATGAAGCCAATGGCGAGGACAATCGCGACGGCACCAGCGACAACCTCAGCAGCAATTGCGGCCATGAGGGCCCGACCGACGATGCCACAATCGTGGCGCTGCGCCGCCAGCTTCGGAAAAACCAGTTGGCGTGCCTGCTGCTGGCCCAAGGCCTGCCGCTGATCCTGGCGGGCGACGAGGTCGGCAACACCCAGAACGGCAACAACAACGCCTATTGCCAGGATAACGAGATCGGCTGGGTCGGCTGGGAAGGCCTCGGCCGCGAGGGCGACGATCTCACCGACTTCATCGGCTACATGACGGAATTGCGCAAACGGTTTCCGCAGATCCGCTCGCTCCGCTGGCTCGATGGCCGGCGAGCTGACGGTACGTATGGCGTATTGTGGCTGACGCCCGCCGCCGACGAGATGAAGGAGGCGGACTGGAATTTTCCGGAAGGCCGGTTTCTCGCCTATGTGCTCGGACCTGCCGGAGAGGGACAGCAGCCGATCTTCATCGTGCTGAACGCCGCCCCCGAGGAGATCACGTTCAAACTGCCGGACATGCCGGAATACAAGAGCTGGCAGCAACTATTGAACACCGCGGACGTTAAGCAGGAGGTCGCGGACTTCGCGTCGAGAAGCGAGATGAAGGCATCTCCCCGCTCGGTCCTCGCCTTTGCGGGTTCGGCATGAATGAGCGGCAATTCGGCGCAAGGCTGACAACGGACGGCGCCTGCTTTCGGCTGTGGGCGCCGGCGGCGAAACGTGTCGACCTGCTGCTGGATAGACCTCACGCGATGCAGCGCGGCGAAGACGGCTGGTTTTCCGCCGATATCGCCGGCGTCAAGGCCGGCGCGCGCTACAACTTCCGCATCGACGACGAGATCGACGTGCCGGATCCGGCCTCGGCGTTTCAGCCCGACGATATCAAGGGCCCGAGCGAGTTGATCGATCACGGCGCTTACCGCTGGCGCGCGGCCGACTGGCGCGGCCGCCCGTGGCAGGACACCGTGCTGCTCGAGAGCCATGTCGGCACCTTCACGCCTGACGGCACTTACCGCGCCATGATCGAAAGGCTCGATCATCTGGTGGCGACCGGGATCACCGCGCTGGAACTGATGCCGCTGGCGGATTTCGCGGGATCGCGCAACTGGGGTTATGACGGCGTGCTGTGGTACGCGCCCGACGGCCATTATGGACGCCCCGACGACCTCAAGGCGCTGATCGACGGGGCGCATCTGCGCGGACTGATGGTGTTTCTCGACGTGGTCTATAACCATTTCGGTCCCGAGGGAAACTACCACGGCCGATATGCGCCCGGCTTCTTCACCGAGGCGCAGACGCCCTGGGGCAGCGCGATCGACTACCAGGTGCCGCAAGTGCGCGCCTTCGCGATCGACAACGCGGTGTACTGGCTGCACGAGTACCGCTTCGACGGGCTGCGGCTGGATGCGGTGCATGCGATTCCGCAACTCGGCGAAGTCTCGATGCTGCATGATCTCAGCCGCGCCGTCGGCGACCTCGCGGTCGAAACCGGCCGGCACATCCATCTGGTACTGGAGAATGACGACAACATTGCAGGCGTGCTGGATGCCGAGCAGGATCCGCACCGCGGCAGCTACCGCGCGCAGTGGAACGATGATTACCATCATGCCTGGCACGTGCTGCTGACCGGCGAACGTCACGGCTATTACAGCGACTACGCGCAATCGCCGTTGCAAGACATCGCGCGGGCGCTGGCGTCAGGCTTCGTCTATCAGGGCGAGCCCTCCGCGCATCGCGGCGGACAATTACGCGGCGAGCCCAGCGGCACGCTCACCCCGACCGCCTTCGTCAATTTCCTGCAAAACCACGACCAGATCGGTAACCGCGCGCTCGGTGACCGGCTCGAAAGCATTGCCAAGCCCATGGCGATCGAGGGCGCGCTGGCGATTTTGCTGCTGGCACCGATGGTGCCGATGCTGTTCATGGGCGAGGAATGGGGCTCGAAGGCGCCGTTCCCGTTCTTCTGCGATTTCGAAGGCGAACTCGCCGAGGCCGTGCGCCAGGGCCGGCGCAGGGAATTTGCCGGCGCCTATGCCGAACATGGCGCCGACGTCCCCGATCCCCTGGAATCATCGACCGCGCAATCCGCGGTACTCGATTGGGATTCACGCGACAGCGCGAGCGGGTGCCGGCGGCTGGCGCTGGTGCGGGAGCTGCTTACGATCCGCCGCGAAAAAATCATGCCGCGGCTTGCCGGCGCGGCGTTCGGCGCAGCGCATGCGACGGAAAATGGCATGCTGACGGCGAATTGGCGCATGGGCGATGGCGTCATGCTCCGGCTTGCCGCCAACCTGTCGAACGACGAAATTCCCGCACCGGAAATCAAACCGATGGGCATACCGATCTGGGGCGGCGAGATCGCCGGTCCGCTGCCGCCGTGGTCGGTGTTCTGGCGTCTGGATGCACGGTCATGACGGCCGCCATCCCGATCGCGACCTACCGCCTGCAGCTCTCCGCCGATTTCAATTTCGACGCCGCGGCCGCCGTGATCCCCTACCTGAAGGCACTCGGCATCAGCCATCTCTATGCCTCCCCCTTCATGAAGTCGCGCAAGGGCTCGACTCACGGCTACGACATCGTCGACCACACCCGGCTCAATCCCGAGCTCGGCGGCGAGGCCGGCTTCGGGCGACTGAGCGAGGCGCTGCGGCGGCACGACATCGGCCTGATCCTCGATTTCGTTCCCAACCATGTCGGCGTGCATTTCGCCGACAATCCATGGTGGCTCGACGTGCTGGAATGGGGCCCGGCCTCGCCGCACGCGGTCTCGTTCGATATCGACTGGGATCAGCTGCCCTACCGGGCCCGCGGCGGCGTGCTGTTGCCGGTGATCGGCTCGTCCTACGGCCAGGCACTGGAGAGCGGCGAGATCGAGCTGCGCTACGATCCGGACGAAGGCAGCTTCTCCGGCTGGTATTTCGAGCACCGGCTGCCGATCGCGCCCGAGCGCTACAGCGAGATCCTGCGCACCGTCGTGAAAGAAGCCGGCGCCGAAGATAGCGCCGCGGGAGAGCGCATTCTGGCGCTGGCGGCGCGCTACAAGGGATTGCGCCATCCCAACCGCAAGGAAGCTCCCGCCTTCAAGGCCGAGTTGAACGCCATCGAAGGCGCCGCCGACCTGATCGCGCGCGGGCTGGACGCCTACCGGGCGGGGCCGGACCGGCCTGCGCAGGTTCTGGCGCTGCATCATCTGCTGGAGCGCCAGCACTACAAGCTCGGCCACTGGCGGCTGGCCTCCAGCGACATCAACTACCGCCGCTTCTTCGACGTCAACACGCTGGCCGGACTTCGCGTCGAGGACGCCGGCACGTTCGAGGCGATCCACCTGCTGGTCAAAGCGCTGATCGCGGACGGCCGGCTGCAGGGCCTGCGCCTCGATCACATCGACGGGCTGCGCGATCCCGCGCAATATTTCCAGCGCCTGCGCCGGCTGATCCGCGATGCCCAGGGCAATGATGCCAAACCCTTCTACCTGGTGATCGAGAAAATTCTCGGCGAAGGCGAAAAGCTGCATCCGTTCTCCGGCGTGCATGGCACCACGGGGTATGAGTGGATGAATGTCATCACCCAGGTGCTGGTCGACGACAGCGGCCTCGATCCGCTCGACGAGATATGGCGGCAGGTCAGCAATACCTCGCCGAAGCTGGAGCCGCTGCTCAAGGATGCCAAGCGGCGGGTGCTCGAAACCCTGCTGGCCAGCGAATTCACGGTGCTGACGCGGCTGCTGGCGCGGATCGCCGGCGGACATTATTCCACCCGCGACTATTCCGCCGACAGCCTGCGGCAGGCGTTCGAACTCTATGTGCTGCATTTTCCGGTCTATCGCACCTATCTGACGTCGGCTGCGCCGTCGCCGCATGACCGCGCGCTGATTGCGGCGACCATCAAGAAGGCGCGCGCGGACTGGTTCGCCGCAGACGACGGCATCTTCGATTTTCTGCGCGACGCGCTGACCATGGACCTGCTCCGCCCGGGCGGGCCCGCGCACGGCGCGCCGCGCGTGCGTCGCTTCGCCTTGAAGGTGCAGCAGTTCACCGGCCCGCTGATGGCGAAGTCGCTGGAGGACACCGCGTTCTACCGCTACCACCGCCTGCTCGCGCTCAACGAGGTCGGCGGCGATCCCTCCGCCAGGGCGATTTCGGTCGACACCTTTCACGACATGATGCGGACCCGCGCCGACGAATGGCCGCACGGCATGACCGCGACCGCGACGCACGACACCAAGCGCGGCGAGGACGCGCGGGCGCGGATCATGGCGCTGACTGAAATACCCGGCGAATGGACCAGCGCGGTCGGACGCTGGAAGATCCTGAACGCGCCGCATCTGGTGATCGAGGGCGAGATGCGGGCGCCGTCGGCTGCGTTCGAATACATGCTCTATCAGGCGCTGCTCGGTGCATGGCCGGTGAATGAGCCCGACACGACATTTGCAGAGCGGATGCAGGCCTATGCGCTGAAGGCGGCGCGCGAGGGCAAGCAGGAAACCAGCTGGCTGAATCCCAACCAGGCATATGAAGCGGGATTGCGGACCTTCATCGAGCGGATTCTGGACCCAGCCGCCTCGTCTGAATTCCTGGATTCGATGGAGACGCTGGCCAGGCGCGTTGCCCTGTTGGGGGCGCTGAATTCGCTGAGCCAGATCACAATGAAGGCGACGATGCCGGGTGTGCCGGATTTCTATCAGGGCACCGAGTTCTGGGATCTGTCGCTGGTCGATCCCGATAACCGGCGGCCGGTGGATTTCGCCGCGCGCGCCGCGCTGCTTCCCTCGCTGGAAAATCCGGATTGGGCCGACCTCGCGCAGCATTGGCCTGATGGCCATATCAAGCTCGCCTGGACCCGCCGGCTGCTGAAGCAGCGAACCGAACTTGCCGAACTGTTCGCGCAAGGCGATTACCAGCCGCTCGAAGTCAGCGGTCCGCACCGCGACCATGTCATCGCCTTTGCGCGGCGACGGGGCGGCGACGCAGTGATCGTTGCGGTCGCGAAATCGTTCGCCGCCTTCTCGCAGGGCGGCCGGGCATGGCCACGCGGAGAAGCCTTTGACGGCGCCCTGGATCTGAAGGGTTATACGCTTGAGGGCATGGCCAGAGGCCCGACGGAGCTGCGTCTTTCCAAGCTGTTCGGTCAGTTGCCGGTCGCGGTGCTGAAGGCCAGGTTCGAGGGCTCCCTGAAACCGGCGCGAAAGCGCGGACGCGCCTGACACCTGTCTCAAAACGCGGAAGGCCGCCCGGGATCGACGGCCGGACGGCCTTGCGGATGTCGTGCCGATGTGAGTCGGTTCCCTTCTCCCGCAAGATCGAATCTTCCGCCTGTTCGGTTACCGACAAGTTTACGAGAATGGACCAGGCGAGATTCTTTGATGTTGCGATGCGATATCCATCGCAATGCATCATCCTTTCTTGCCCAACAGCAGATTGCCACGATTCCTGATCGCGACCTGCGCCGCTTCGGCAAATCGCTGCAGCAGCCAGGGCAAGGAAACCTCCAGCCTGACATGATCGTCCGCGACATCGAGATGGCCTGATGCCGCCTGCCCGAGCGCGCGGATGCGGAAGATCATGCGATCCTGCTCCCATCTCTCCTCATCGACTTTCAGCACAGGGACGCTCGACGCAGCCCGCGTCAATCCCGTCTTGAGACGGCGGGTTGCCTCTTCGCGGCCGAGGCGATGCGGAATCGAAACCACGAGCGGTGCGGACATTCTTCAAATCCTCCAGCTGAACCAAATGCATGTAATTCCGCATTGCTCCAAAGGAAGAGCGAAGCGATTTTGCGGTTTCAATTGTGGAACTTTATGAGTTCCAGTTCGTTTTTCCGGCTGAAGGCAGAGCAACAGGTGCCCACTGCCGGGCTGGAGGAGATACCCATGTCACTCGGTACGATCATTCTCATTATTCTCGTTATCGCCCTGCTCGGAGGCTTCAGCGGCATCGGCGGCGGCCCGTTCTACGGCACCGGCTACTACGGCGGCGGCGGCCTCGGCCTCGTCATCGTCATCCTGCTGATCCTGCTATTGATGGGGAAGCTGTAAGTCGGTCTCGTCGTTCCGGGCGCGCGTGAAAACCCGCGAACCCGGATCCAGAGATTGTGCTACGGAATTCCGGGTGCGCGCTATGCGCGCCCCGGAATGACCCGCTAAGTTTTCCCCGCCAGCTTCCTGATCGCGGATTTGATCGACGACGCCGCGTCATCATAGCCATCCCACGCCTTTGTCTTCGCCAGCAGCGCCGCGACGGTGCGCACGGTGTAGCGCTTCGGGTCGAGGTCACCGCGCAGCTGCGGCCAGGTCAGCGGCATCGAGACGGTGGCGCCGTCGCGCGCCCGCGGCGACAGCACGGCTACGGCGGTCGCCATCCGGTCGTTGCGGAGATAGTCGAGAAAAATTCTTCCCTGGCGCAGCTTCTTCGACATGTTGACCAGATAGCGCTCGGGCGCTTCATCGGCCATCCATTGGCAAACGCCCTGCGCAAACGCCTTGGCTTCTTTCCACGTCACCCTGTCCGCGGCACCGTAGGCTAGCGGCGTCACCACATGCAGGCCCTTGCCGCCGGTGGTCTTGCAAAAGCTTTCCATGCCGAGATCCTTCAACCGCTGCCGCATTTCCCTGGCGGCCTCGATGACATCCGAAAACTCGACTTCCGGCGCGGGGTCGAGATCGAACACCAGCCGTCCCGGCACGTCGGGGGCATCAGGCGCGCAATTCCACGGATGCAGTTCGAGGCCGCCGAGCTGCGCCACTGCGGCCAGACCCTCGACCCGGTCGATCTGCAGATAGGGTTTGCGGTCGCCGGAAACTTTCACCAGTTCCAGCAGGTTCGACGTTCCCGGCATCGCGTGGCGCTGAAAAAAGGTCTCGCCGCCGATGCCATCGGGCGCACGCACCACCGAGCACGGCCGCCCCTTGATATGGCCGATCATCCAGTCGCCCACCGCCTCGAAATAGCGGGCGAGATCGAGTTTTGTCACGCCCTCGCCGTCGCCGGCATCCGGCCACAGCTCCTTGTCGGGTTTTGAAATAACGACGCCCATCACCTCGGCGGATTTTGCCGAGCCCGAGGCCGGTCGTGCCTTTGCCTTGCCGGCTTTTGCGGTTGGCCTGGCGATTTTGGTCAGGGCCGGCTTTTCCGCCTCCACCTCAGCGGCGGGCTTGTCCTGGCGCAGCCCCTTGAACGCGGCCTGCCGTATATTGCCGTCGCCGGTCCAGCCGGCGAACTCGATTTCGGCGACGAGTTCGGGTTTCAGCCAATGCACGTCGCGGGTTTTTTTCGGCGCGTTCTTGCCGCCGAACGGGCTCTTGTCCGAGGCTGCCGCCTTGAGCGCCGGCATGATCCGCCGCACCGTATCCTGCCCGAAGCCGGTGCCGACCATGCCGACAAAGGCGAGATGATCGCCGCGATAGACGCCGGCCATCAGCGAGCGGAATTTGCCGTTGGTGGTTTTCCAGCCGCCCAGCACCACTTCATGTCCGGCCCGGCATTTGGCCTTGGTCCAGTTATCGGAGCGGCCAGAGCGATAGGGCGCGCTCAGCTTCTTCGAAACGATGCCCTCCAGCGACAGCTTGCAGGCCGATTGCAGGATGGCGTCGCCGCCGCTCTCGAAATGCTCGACATAGCGGATCAGATTGCTCTTGCCTTTGCAGGCCTCCAGCAGCTTCTTCAAACGCTCCTTCCGCTC
>NZ_JAUYAN010000322.1 GCF_030693485.1 Bradyrhizobium sp.
GCGGCGATGCGCGTCGGTGACGGGCAGCCGGTCGGCATCGACCGGCGGTTCCGGCTCGATGGCGAATTCCTTGATGGTGCCGCTGCTCAGAACCATGCGGATGGATTCTTTTTTCTTCGAGCTCGTGGTCGACGCCTGATAATTGGTCGAGACCAGCGCGCCGGCCACCACCCGGCCCTGCGAAGCGCCGGTGCCGGAACCGCCGGAAAACGAGTTCAACAGGCCCGAGGTGCCGCCGGAGGCGGCGGCGGAGAACGAATCGTCGGATATTTCAATATTCCAGCCGCCCTTGCCGACGGGAACCCCTGACAATGTCGCCTCGTAGCGCGCCTCCAGCCGCCCCTGCGCCAGCGCCAGACCGGGCGCGCCGGACAGCAAGACCGCGCCCAAAACCAGCGAAAGGCCGAAGGACTTGCCAAAAGATTTGCCAAAAGACCTGCAAAGCCCGCCCGGTGCCCGCTGGAAAAATCCGGCCGGCCGGGACGACATCATGCGGGGGGTGGTCACGGAAGGGCGATCCTCAACTCGGCGCGTCAAGCGTATCATTTAGGCCAAAATATCCGGCAAACAATGCATCGGCGCCCGGAGCCCTGATGTCGGCGGCGAATACGCCGAATATATGATGGCGAAACCGTCCGAATGGCTTTGCGAACAGGCCTTTCCCGCCCGGTTTGGCCATCTGCGCGCCCGCAAAACCTTGACGCCCCGCCGCTCTCCCCCTATACGTCCGCGGTTCCTGAAATGGACGTGAATTTGAACCCCCGCGCCGCGCCTTCGAAAGGGCTGACGGATGGGTCGGGGATGGAAGAGGATTTTGCAAGATGTCCCGGCGCTGCGAACTGACGGCCAAGGGCCCCATGGTGGGCCACAAGGTGAGCCACTCCAACATCAAGACCAAGCGCCGGTTCCTGCCGAACCTGTGCAACGTCACCTTCATCTCGGATGCGCTCGGCCGCAACGTGCGCCTGCGGGTCTCGACCAACGCCATCAAGTCGGTCGATCACCGCGGCGGTTTTGATGCCTTCCTGATCAAGGCCAAGGGCCCCGAACTGTCGCAGAAGGCGCTGCTCCTGAAGAAGGCGATCGAGAAGAAGATCGCCGGCACGGCCGCGCCGGAAGCCGCGGCGAGCTGAGGTTTTCGGCGAAACCTGCTTAGGGTTTGAGAGTTTTGAGCGGCCGGGTCGAGAAACCCGGCCGTTTTCGTTTGGGGCGTGTGGAGATTAAAAATCTCCCAAACGTCACGGCGAGCCACCCGGCGGGCGCGCGGCAGGCCCTCAAACAAAAATGCGAAAACAACCCCATGCAATGACCGGGAGACCCCCTATTCGCGGCCTTCACGCCGCGCTGCAGCAAGGGCTGGAGAAGAAAATTCTCCAACGTCCCGACGCCGACCGGATTTCATCCGCCGGCGAAGTCACCATAGCGACGAGTGCGGCGACGCTGCGCGCTTCCCGCACTGAGGCAACAACTGGCCTCCGGTATTGGGTCCCTGCTTTCGCATGCTTTCGCAGGGACGACGTTGAGAGATTTGGGCGTCACCCCGGCCGCAGCAACACCGCCTTCTGCCGTTCGAACACCTGCCGGCCGTTCTTGAAGCCCATCAGCACATCGGGCAG
The DNA here is from genome assembly GCF_030693485.1 of Bradyrhizobium sp. Classification (GTDB taxonomy): domain Bacteria; phylum Pseudomonadota; class Alphaproteobacteria; order Rhizobiales; family Xanthobacteraceae; genus Bradyrhizobium. Next base: position 1,617 of record NZ_JAUYAN010000322.1, read on the forward strand.
TTCAGCGATCGCACCGCGCGCGCTTGCGGTGTCGAGCACGATGAGGTCGGCGGGATTGCCCGGCGCGATGCCGTAGTCGCGCAAGTTCATCAGGCGCGCGGGCAGGCTCGTCACGAGATCGAGGCAGCCTTCGAATTCTTCCACGCTGGCCTGCGCGACGTTGGCGTAGAAATTCGCCATTCGCAGCAGGGAGGCGTCGCCGAACGGCGTGAAGGGATTTTGCACGTTGTTGGTGGCGACCGAACACACGACGCCGCGTTCGACCAGCCTGTGCGCCAGCGTCAGGCCGCGCGGCACATTGTGGGTGGCGTCGCGGCCCATCAGATAGAGATCGGTGGCGGGCAGCACCGTGACGGCGACGCCGGCGCGCGACAGTTTTTTCGCGGCGGCGTCGAATTCGGCCGGCGGCAGCGCCGACAGTTTGGTGGCGTGGCCGATGGCGACACGGCCCTGCCAGTTGCGGCGCTCGGCCTGCCGGCAGACCTCGTCGAGATGCCACCAGGAGGGATCGAGATCGAAATCGAGATGCAGGTCGACATCGACGTCGAATGCCCCAGCGAGATCGAACAGTTTTTCCAGATGCGCCATCGGATCGGTGTCCATATAGGGACAGCCGCCGATCGCCTCGCCGCCGTCGCGCAAGGCCGCGACCAGCAGTTCCCCGGCGCCGGGATCGTTGGTCAGGCCTTCCTGCGGAAACACGCAGAGCGACAGATCGATCGCCCAGGCATAGTCGCGCTTCAGCGCCTTGATGGCCTCGAAGCCGCGCAACCCGATGCGCGGATCGATCTCGACATGGGTGCGCATCCGCGTGGTGCCGGCCAGGATGGCGCGCTCCAGCACGCGGGCGCCGCGTTGATAGACATCCTCGACGGTGAAATCGCGTTTCATCGCGGCGACCGCCTGGATCGCCTCGCTGACGCTGCCGTGATTGTGGCCGCAGCGGCCGAGCAGGCAGGCCTTGTCGAGATGGATGTGGGTGTCGACGAAGCCTGAAAGCACCAGTTTGCCGTCGAGGTGGATTTCGCGGGCTTCCGATTCCAGCCGCGGCGCGATGGCGGCGATCCGGCCGGCGGCGACGCCGATGTCGACCGGCGTGGCGAAAGAAGGCGTCACCGCGCGGCGGAAGATCATATCGAAGGCGGTTTTCGGGGTCATCGGCAACGGCAGCTCCCAATTGTGTGCAGGTTGGGCACGGATTGTTCAAATTATGTGCATGCAATTTGGGTGCCGGATTGTAGTATTTTGTCAGATGAAAAGGATTTGCCGATGTCCGTTGCCGCCAAAGCTGAGCCGAAGAAGTTGAGCGATGCCGAAATCGTCGAGGCCTACCTCACGGCATCGATGATCCCCGATCCCGACGCCGCGGCAGC
>NZ_JAUYAN010000121.1 GCF_030693485.1 Bradyrhizobium sp.
TCGCAAACGGATTGTCGCGGCAGGCGTCCAGGATCACGATGTTGACGCGGCTGCCGCGGCCGAGCTGCTGCATGACCAGCGGCACCGGGATCAGCGCGATATCGAGTTCTGCCTCGTATTCCACCTTGGCGTCGATCGGAAGCAGATAGTTCTGACCGTTCACCTGCAGGCCGTGGCCGGCGTAAAAGAACAGCGCGACGTCGGCGCCTTCGGCGGCGCGACCGAAGGTGGCAAGCGTGTTCAGGAATCCGTTGCGATCGAGGTCGAGCCCCGGAATGACATCGAAGCCCATGGCCTTGAGGCGCCCGATCATGTCGCTGGCATCGTTGCGCGGATTAGGGAGGCGCGGGACGTTCGTGTAACCCGAATTGCCGACCACCAGCGCGACCTTGCGCTCGGCGAACGCCGGTTGCGCCATCGTCAACGCGAGCCCCAAAATGGCCGCCGCACAACGAATCATTGAGCTGAAATGCATGGTCCGCGGCCTCAACATTTCTAAAATAGCCGTCCTTCCGTCTCCCGCTTTGATCCAAGTTAAGATTGGACAAGCGCAGTGTGCTTCTGGGGATTCCAGCCAAAGCCCAGCACTCGATGTTTGCGCCGGCTCACCTCATGACTTCAAGCGTCCAGGACAAGCGGGGGCAGCCCGTGATTCGTCGATGGACGCCTCCCCTCGTCGCTCATGTGAAAGCCGCCGGGCCAAGGGTCCGGCGGCTTGCGTGTCGTCAGAAAGGCCGTGGCAACCTGGCCCTCCGGTCCATCCAGCCTATCAGTGTGGGTGGCCGCCCGGTGCCGGTCCCGAAGGCTCGCGATGGCCTCCTCCGCTGAGACCACCGGCGATGCCGATCCCGATGCCGATCCCCTGCATGATGACTTCGGGGGGAATCCCAGGTTCTGGACGGCGCCTGGTTTGGATGACCTCGCCGCGCGGCTCCGCACGCTTCACACGCTTGGTCGGCGTCGGCTCCTTCTTTTTGAGCGGCTTGGTGGGCTCAACCGGGCACGGGCACATCGGTCCCAGCGCGACGTTGACCGGCTGCGCGCCAAATTCGCGATTGAGGACGCGCTCCCGCAGCTTGCGCGCGGTCACTGCCAGATCGCTGTCCGGGTAGCTCGCCAGGAATGCCTGGTAGGACGACGCAGTATTGATTGCAACGGCCGTGGCCCATGCCCGCATCACATAACGGCGCTCAAGCTGCACGCGTACGCGCATGTTATAGGGAGGCTGGGCAAACAGCGCGACAAAGGCTTCATATGCGGGGACCGAGTCCTCGGAAATGACCAGATCGTAGGCCACCTTCGGATCCTTGCCGCGCAGCTCCTTGCGCCACTCTTCCATACTGCGCCCCGCTGACGGCGCCTTGGCGGGTGCCGCGGCTTTCTCTCCCGAGGGCCTTGGCGCCGCACCGGCTTCACCAAAGAACTTGAATTCGGTCGTCAGCGACGAACTCTCCCATGGAATCTGCCTGCCGTCGGTCGCCTGGTTGACCGCGACGCGGACGCGCTTGAAAGCTTCCTCGATCGGCAGGTTCGGCTCCTTCGCGACCGAAAGCAGCGCCGTCGTGTAAGGACTGTTGGCGCCGCTGCCGTCTTCTGCCACTGCACCCGGCGAGGTCGAATAGGAAATGAAGGAGCCTGCAGCCCCGGCCTTGGTGTCGACGATGGCAAGCCCACGCCCCGCCGCCGCGTTGATGCCGGGGAACGGGTTGTTGCGACAGGCGTCGAGCATGACGATCCGCATCCGTGTCGGCACTGCTGCCAGGGTATTCAAGAGGTCGTTAAGCCGGACCGCCTGCAGAGGGATATCGGCGTCGCGTTTCGGATCGACATCGACCGGCACGAGATAATTCTCGCCATCAATCTGCAAACCGTGGCCGGCGTAGAACACCAACGCCACGGTGTCCGGTCCGCTCGCCGCAACCTTGGCGGCAAAATCGCTCACGGTCTGACGCATGTCATTTTGCGACAGATCTGCGGCCGTGGTCACTTTGAAGCCGGCGTTGCCGAGCATTTCGGTCATCTTCTGGGCGTCATTCGCCGGATTCGGCAGCGCCACCACCGAACGATAGGCTGATTGGCCGATGACCAGCGCGACCCGGTTCTCGGCAAACGCAGCAGGGGCGGCGAGCTGGAAAAGCAGCAGGGCTCCGGATGCCAACAATCGATTCCGACGGAAAAGGTGGAACATGTCGTCACCCCTTGGAAAATGCGGCACTCGCAATCGAGAATGCCCTGAATGCAAAGCCATTTTCTATCCTATTGGTCATGCGGTCCCTTGATCTGCGTCAATCAAGACCGCCCGCATTGCATGAGCAGAGGAGAAGTGTCGTGCGATTGCATTCCCCACCACGGCCCTCTTGATCCGCTCAGGATATTTCGCGTTCGCGGATGACAAGACGAGATGTCGCCGGCGCCGCCTTTGCCGTCACTACTTCCCTTCCAACGTATTGACTGGTTCCCACTCCGGAGGTGGAGGATTGTCGGCAAATCGTTTCGCTCGATCATGAAACAGTGCGGACGGGGGATCGACGGCAGAAACCCGGGCAAAGCATTCCACGGCGCGGCTGAATTCACGAGCCCGCCAGCAGGCGAGGCCTTCGGCATAGGCTACTGCCTTGACCGACTGTTCGAGGGTTTGCTGGCCAGATTCGGCCAAAGGCTCGTAAATCTTGACGGGATCGGAACGTCCCTTGACCCGGATTGCATCGAGTTCGCGCCACGCGAACGTCGTCCCCGTCAATGCCACGGTCATCTCCGACGCCATGATCGAGGTGGCAAAATACTTGTTAGCTCCCTCGAGTCGTGACGCGACGTTCACGGCATCGCTCATCACGGTGTAGTTGAAGCGCCGCCGCGAGCCGATGTTGCCGACCAGCGCATCGCCGGAGTTGAGTCCGATGCGGTGGGCCAGCTTGTGTCCCTGAAAGGCGACGTTTTTTCGATTGAGCTCTTCGAGCCGGTCGCGGCAATGCAGCGATGCACGCACTGCGTTGCAGGCATGATCGGGATCGCTGACCGGCGCCCCGAACACCGCGACGATCGAATCGCCGACGTACTTGTCAACATAACCGCCGTAGCCCTCGATAATATCGGTCATCCCCGACAAATACTCGTTCATCAATGCCACAAGCGCATTCGGCGGCATCTTCTCGGCGATCGTGGAAAATCCGGCTATGTCCGAAAAGAAAACCGTGATGTCGCGCATCTCGCCGCCAAGCTCCGGCATTTTCTCCGACGTCAGCATCGTTTCGATGACCTGGGGCGCGAGGTAGAGCGCGAAGCTCTTGCGCAGGAACCGATCTTCCTGATCCGCGACCACGAAGCGGTATCCGACCATGGCGGCCAAAGCCATGAATCCGGCGAGAATCGGCTCGCTCAACGGCAGCGCCAGCGGCCAATAAGTGAACGCGGCCGCCGCGCCGAGAATGTAGGCGGCAACCGCTCCCAGATAGGTCAGCGCCGCGCCAACCGGCGCAAGCATACGCGCAGCGAACGCCGCCAGCGCGGCAAAGGCGACCGCGATCAGGGTCATGGACAGGCGTCCGGGTTCGACCACGGCGTTGCGGCCGATCAGGTTGCTGACCGCGGTGGCATGAATGTAGACGCCCGCGATCGAACTGCGTCTCACCTGCCGCGGAGCCTCCGGTGCCGTCAGCGCGCAACGCGGTGCCCGGGCGCTGTCGGGCCCCGTCACGAACCGTTTCGACGTGAGCTTCCGGTCCTCGAATCCGAGCAATGTGCCGACGATCACGACTTTGCCGTCGAACTGGCGATGGAAGAAATCCCGGTCGTCCTTGCCGACGCATGCGTGCAGGTCGGCAAACGAGAAGGTCGGGACGTCTTCGCCGCCACCGCGAAAATTGAGGGTGAGCGTGTTCGGCACCGCGCCCGGAATCTGGTAGCCCGCGAGCGTCATGGCGCCGGCCGGCGTCAGCTCGGGCTTGGCATCGAGCGCACGCGACGCCAACTCGACGGCCATTGATGGCACCGGCTTGCCATCGATCAGGAATGTCAGTGGCAGTCTTCGCACCACGTCGTCGAAATCGGTATACACATTGAGGGCCCGTATGTTGGCCTGGTGACGCACCGCTATTCGCTGCGCCGGCGCGGGTCGAACCGGCTCATCGCGGCTCTGAATCTCCCCCAGCACCACCTTGCCGGCGGCGGAAGCGGCAGCCAGGGCACGGAGAAAATCCCGATCGAAGCCGCGCATGCGCGCGCCCAGCGGCTCCTCGCCGAACGGAATCTCGGATTGTTCGATTGAAGTCGGGAAAACGACATCCAAACCCACGACTTTCGCGCCGCCATCGACGATCGCCGTCAGAACCCGGCCGATCTCGCGGGTCCAGGTCAGGGTCGGTGATCCCTTGAAGGGTGGTGTCCGATAGCTTTCCTCGTCGATCGCCACCACCACCACCGGCGCCGGAATGGGACCCCGACGATCACCGAACAATCTCGAGCGCACCGCCGTGAGGATATCGATCGACAAGCCATGCACGACCTCGAGCGCCGGCGAAGCAAAGACTATTCCGCACAAGAGCACTATGGCGATGCCAGCGAGAATGTCTCGTCTGGCCGCTCTGTGTTTCATATGGCTCGTCCCGTTTACCGGCCGCCAGCGTCCTGTTCAGAGGCGCAGAAGACGGCCGACGATCGGCGTTGAACCGGCCGCGGCGCCGGAATCGACCCTGAAGGTCATCCTGCGTGACCCCAGAGTTGCCGTGTAGATGCCGCCCGCGGTCAGCGACTTCCCAGCCTTGGCGAGGTCGTAGAATTTGCCGCGCTGGAGGGACTTACTCTCGATGGGCAGCGTGTATCGTTCGCCCTGCACGTCGATTCGTTCGATGATCAGAGTGCCGCCGCCCTTGACTTCCACAATCGGCGACAGCCCATAAAGCGTAAGCTGCGGCGAAGGTGGAATGGCTTCGCGCTGGCCGGGTGTCATGGCGCGAAATGTCGTCGCGGCGCTCTGGCTTGCCTCGCGATCGGAGAGCTGAACGGCGTTCGCGTCGCAGGCGACCTTGGCGCGCTGGATCTCGCTGAGATGGACCATGCTTTGTTCCTCGCCCACGACCACGGTTCCCCCGGTGATCGTTTCTCGCCAGCAAGATTTCATGTAGCCCAGCACGACCGACGCCTTCGGCCCGAGCTTGATGACCTTTCCCGGCGCGACATAGTCCATGAACTCGACGCCAACGACCTTGCCTTGCAGATCCTCAACAATTGCTACCGGCACCTGGGCAGCGGCCGATGTCGCCAAGCCAAAAACGCCGACGACGGCGCCAATCAAGCTCTTCATGGTACGATCCTTTGAAATTCTTGACATTCTCGGATACTGGCAGCCAGAGACTTTGATCTGAATCATTTTGAAGCAGAGAAAATTCCTGCATTAGTTCAAATATGTTTGAATCCGCCAAGCTGAAGCATCACGTCGACAAGGCCGCCTACCGCCGCGAGGAAGCAAAGCTGCGCGAGGCACTGCTCAACGCGCAATTCGACCTCAAGCAGCAGGGTCGATTTCCGGTGCTGATCCTTATCGCGGGCGTCGAAGGCGCCGGCAAGGGCGAGACCGTCAATCTGCTCAATGAGTGGATGGATCCACGGCATATCCACGCCCACGCGTTTTCCCAGCCCTCGGACGAGGAACGCGAACGGCCTGCTCATTGGCGGTTCTGGCGTGCACTGCCTCCCAAGGGTGAAATCGGCATCTTCTTCGGCGCATGGCACACGATGCCGATCGTGCAGCGGGTGATGGGCGAAATCCGCAAGGCAGAGTTCTCGGCCGCAGTCGGGGAGATTCAGCGCCTCGAAAAGATGCTCTGCGATGAAGGCGTCGTGCTCATCAAATACTGGTTTCACCTCTCCAAGGGCCAGCAAAGAAGGCGTCTCAAGTCGCTGGAGCAGGACCCGAAGACCCGCTGGCGGGTTACCGACGTCGAGTGGGACTATTTCAAGCTCTATGACCGCTTCATCAGGGTCTGCGAGCCGTTCCTGCGTGAAACGTCGACAGGCGAAGCGCCCTGGATCGTGGTGCCCGGCGCCGACTCCCACTTCAGGGCACTCACGGTGGGACGGCACCTGCTTGCAACCATTCGCAAACGGCTCGACGAAAAGCAACCGAAGGCATTGCCCAGGAAGGCGCTGCCGCTGCCGGCGCCTACAGACAATCTGAACGTGCTCAGCGCGCTCGAACTCAACCGGAAAATGACGAGGGAGGAGTACGAACAGGAGCTCGAAAAGTGGCAGGGGCGTCTCAATCTTGCTTCGCGCGACCCGCGCTTCAAGACGATGTCGGTAGTTGCGGTATTTGAGGGCAACGATGGTGCCGGCAAGGGTGGCGCCATCAGGCGCGTGACCCAGGCGCTGGATGCGCGCTGGTATGACAATATCTCCGTCGCGGTACCGACCGAGGAAGAGCGCGCGCAGCCGTATCTTTGGCGATTTTGGCGCCATCTGCCGCGCCATGGCAGTCTGACGATCTTCGATCGCTCCTGGTACGGGCGGGTGCTCGTTGAAAGGATCGAAGGCTTCTGCTCGGACGCAGACTGGATGAGGGCCTACAGCGAGATCAACGATTTCGAAGAATCAATGGTGCGTCACGGCGAGGTGGTCGTGAAATTCTGGCTGGCGATCAGCAAGGACGAGCAGTACCGGCGCTTCAAACAGCGGGAGAAGGTTGCGTTCAAGCGTTTCAAGATCACTCAGGAGGACTGGCGCAATCGCAAGAAGTGGGAGGCCTATGAAGTTGCGGTTTGCGACATGGTGGATCGCACCTCGACCGCGGCTGCGCCATGGACCCTGGTCGAGGCAAACAACAAATATCACGCCAGAATCAAGGTATTGAAGACCCTTTGCACGGCGCTCGAAGAACAGCTGGAACGGATCCCGAAAAAGCCGGCCAAGAAGAAGCAGTAGCGGCGCCTACGGGCCGTCGACCTGAGAAACCTGACTATCGCCCAGCTTCCTGCTTGGTTTCCAGGTTCGTGACCTGTACCCGGCGATTTTCTCCAGCCAGAGGGTCGCTCGTGTTCTTGAGCTGTTCCTCGCCGTAGCCCGCCGTCACGAGCGTATCGTCGGAAATCCGGAATTTGCGGACGAGGAAGTCCTTGACCGACTGCGCTCGACGCTCCGAAAGTCGCTGATTGTAGTCTTCGCCGCCCTTTGCGTCGGTGTGTCCGCTGAGAAGATAGACCCCGCCTTGCAGCTCCGCATTTGTCAGCGCGCGGCCGAGGTTCATCAGATCGGGGACGGCCTTCGACGCGATCTCCGACGAATTGAAGTCGAAATAGATCTCGAGGTCGATACTCGGCCTATCCTTGGCGATGGACGCGAGCTCGTTCCGCTCATCGCCCGTCAGCGCGCGCGTCCGGGTCACCGACCGCAAATTGCGCACGACAGCTTGCCGTTTGACATCCTTCGGCGATGGGGTCGCGGTCAAAGCCCGCGCCAGCGGAGGCGGCTTCAGCGCGTTCAGTATCTGGGACTCGCTGGCCCGCTCGGCCGCCCCAGCGAACCCGCAGCCAGCGAACAGCAAAAAGCCGCCCGCAACGACCGTCAACGCGCGCATGAGTCTATTGTTGGGGTGCTGATATCTCGACATGTCGCCCTGCCCTGTGCATGAAGGTTTTCAACTATTAGGCCCCTGGGGCTTCCTCAACGTTGACGGAGATCAAAGAAGGCGCGCCCATTGGGGTTACAAACTACCGGCGCCATCCTGATCGCGCCCTTGTCATATGCGCACGGCGGGCCGGTCGAGCCTGTTCTCGCCGGGGAATAAACTAGATGAGAACGCCACCCATCCTCTTCATCGCCTGGGCCCATGTCACGAACCGCGTACGGCAGACACTCATCGGCGTCATAGGTGTTGCCACGGGCGTGGGCTTTACGATCATGATCTCCGGCGTCATGGAGGGAAGCCAGCGGCAATTCGTCGGGACGCTGGTCGATGCGTTGCCCCACATAACGATCACGGACGAACGCCTGTCCGTCGCACTCCAGCCCGCCGAGCAAGTTTATGGTGCTGCACAACGATCGAGTTTCACGGCAACAGACAAGCGCCCCGGAATCTCCAACTCGAACCTGCTCATGGGCTCGCTCAGGAATTGGCTGCCTGGTGCAATAGCACCGGCGGTCAAGGTCACGGCCATGATCAACTCCGGTAGCGCACGTTTCGGCATAACGGTAACCGGAATTGATCCGCGCCAGGAGGAGTTGGTCTCCAAGCTGGCGAAGCAGATTGTGTCCGGCGAACTCTACGGTCTGTCGCGAGGATCCAATGCTGTCCTACTCGGCCAGACCCTTGCGACCAAGATAGGAGCACGCGTCGGAAGCACGGTAACGATCACCCCCGGGACCGGAAGCCCGATCTCGGCACCGGTTGCGGGAATCTATCGATCGGGCGTGCGCGAAGTCGATGAGAGAAAGGTGTACAGCCTGATGCGTACGGCCCAGATGATGGCCGGACAGACCGATCTGGTCAACGAAATGCGCATCCAGCTCGATGACGCATTTCATGCCCGGGAAATTGCAGACCGGATTGCAGGACAGATCGGTTACCGGGCCATACCGTGGCAGGAGGCAAACGCGGACCTGCTTTCCTCGTTGAAGGTCCAGGAAAAAATCATGAACGTCATCATGGCCGCCATGATGCTCGCGTCCACGTTCGCAATCTACAGCATCATATCGACGATCACCAACGAGAAGCGCAACGACATCGCGATCATGAAATCGCTGGGAATGAAGGAGTATTTCGTCCAGGCCATCTTCATTACGGAAGCAGTCATGATTGCCATCGTCGGAATTCCGGTAGGCTGGCTGCTCGGGTACCTGCTGTGTTACGCGACGACGTACATCAAGTACTCGAATCCCATCACGGAGGGCGTGATGGCGATCGCCCCCTATTATTCCATCACGCACTATATCGTGGTCGGCATGATTACTCTGGGGTGCTGCCTGTTGTCGGCCTTCCTGCCGTCGAGGAAGGCCAGTCACGTTCATCCGGTCGACATCATACGCGGCGCGTCATGACCGAAACTGTCGTACAAACGGTTGGTCTCATGCGGCGGGTCGAGAGCGGCACAGCAATGGCCACCATCGTCAACGGCATCGATTTGACCGTGAACAAGGGAGAATTTCTCGCGATAACCGGCCCCTCCGGATCCGGAAAGTCGTCCCTGCTCTATCTCATCGGCCTGCTCGACGCGCCGACCGAAGGGGAGATATTCATCTGTGGTCAGCCGACCTCCGCCATGTCGGATTCAGAGCGGTCCGATATGCGGCTGAGCAAGCTTGGATTCGTCTTCCAGTTCCATTTTCTCCTGCCGGAATTCAGCGCGCTGGAAAACGTGCTGCTGCCGATGCGCACGCTCGGCGAATTGTCGGAAACGGAAATGCGCGAGAAGGGGACGAAATTGCTGACCTCCCTGGGCCTCGGCGACCAGGTGTCGAGAAAACCGAGCCAGCTATCGGGAGGCCAGCGCCAAAGAGTCGCGATCGCGCGCGCGCTGGCCAATGATCCGGCGATCATCGTGGCAGACGAGCCGACGGGAAACCTCGATACCGTATCAACCAATCAGGTGTTTGAGATCATGCGAGAGGTTGCCAACAGCGGACGGACGGTGATCGTGGTTACCCACGACGTCGGATTGGCGGCGCGAGCCGACCGCAGGGTCAATGTCGTGGATGGGAAGATCGCCGGGATATTCGTCAATGACGCGGCCAAAAAGGTGCCGGTCGCGGAGCCACAATAGGCCGCCGAACCCGCGCCCGTCGGTGCCTCGGACACAGCGTGCCAGGCAGATCGATCAATTCTAGCGCGCATCCCTGCGGGCGTCGCTTACGATGTTGTTGAGATGGGTCGACAGCGAGGTTGCGATTTCCTGGTCGATGTGGTCACGGCTGGTTTCAGGGCGTCCGGAACTGTCCGGTCCCGCAGCGGGCGGCGGCACTACCTGGCTCACCACATTTTCGGTCCGTACCCGCCTGCCGTCGGCGAGTTCCTTGCGCGCCGGTACCAGAAGGGTAACCCCGGGTGAGATAGCGCCTTTCACTTCCGTCGCACGGGTTCCGCGCACTCCCGTTGCAACGGGAATCCGCTTGACCTTGCCGTCACTGACGGCTTGCACTGCGCCATCAAGGATTGCTTCATTGGGGACGACGATGGCGGAGGGCGTTTCCCTGAAGATGATATTGACTTCCACGTTCATCCCGATCTTCAGCGGCGTATTGGTCGGCAGCCGCAGATAGACGCGGAAGGACTTTTTCGTGGGATCCCCTTTCGGGGTGATTTGAGAGACGGTGGCGCGCATCGACTGGTTCGCGAACGCTTCGTTGGTCAGAAGGGCCGTCTGGCCCAGCGCAACGTGAAGTATGTCTTCCTCGTTTATCTCGGCAACCACCTGCAGGGGCGATGGCGTTCCCACCCAGAACAGGACGTCCGTGGGGCCGACGATCTCGCCGACTTCGCTGTCACGACGCAGGACCAGGCCGTCCATCGGGGCACGAAGAACCAATCCCTCGATTCGGCTTTTTTGGGCCGCAATCCGTGAGCTGGACTGCTCGACTGCGGTTCTTCGTTGTTCGATTTCGGCCTTCGGCTTGTCATCCTTGTTGGCCCGGTCGAGATCCCTGATGAATTGCTGGTGCGCCGCTTCCATCTCCTTGAGCTGAGCGGTCTCCTCTGCATTGTCCTGCTGGGCGAGAACCTGCCCCTGCTTGACCATCGAGCCCTCACAGCGACACATTTGCACGAGGCGTCGCCGCTGAACCGGCACCACCTTGGCCCATTGCACCGGCTCGACGATGCCGCTGCCGTAAACGAACTCCGATACCGGCGCGAGGGTCGCGATCCCGACTTTTACGAGTGGCGGCCGGCCGTAGTAGAAATAGTATGCACCCCCACCCAGGCCCAAAACCATGGTGACGGCTGCAATGGCACGCAGGATCTTCTTTACGGTCGGCGACACCGACATTCTCCCTGTCCCGGGTGATCAACGTATTCCGTAGGATTCCAGTTCTTCCCGAATCACCGGATCGATTACAGTCGCAGCTTTCATGTCGGCATTTCCGGCGCTCGTCCTGCCCTGCCGCTTGTAGGCAAGGCCGCGTCCGTAAAGAGAGGTCGCGAGCCTCGGTTTCAAACGCAAGGCCTCGTTGAAGTCTGAAATCGCGGGATCAAGGCGACCGAGCATCAGATTGGCGAGACCCCGGCTATCGTAGGCGTCGGCATAGTCCGACCGAAGACGCAACGCCTCGTCGCAATCGGAAATCGCCATTTGACCGAGCCGAAGTGCGACATTGACCCAACAGCGGTTGTTGTATGCCTGCGCATCCCGCGGATTGAGTTCTATCGCACGCCCGAAATCCTTGCCGGCCAGATCGTATTCCCGCAACCGTGCCAGGACGTTGCCTCGCTTGTAGTAGGCATCCGCATCCTGCGGATTGCGATTGATCGCGTCCGTGAGCCTGTCGTATTCGGCGCCGCGTCGACGATCGGTCGTGACAGGGCTGCTTTCCGCAGGCGGATTGACGGCCACCTGGCCGGACGAGAGAGCGATCGACTGGGCGCGCTGCTTGCCTTCGGCGACCTCTGCGCCCGTCATCCTGCCCGCCAGCAGGTCCAGAAGCCGTTGCGCGCTCCTTTGGGTGTCAGCAGGGTTCGCGTTCGTCGCGGCTGCCGACGCCCATTTGTAGGCATCCACATTGCTTTTGGCGGCGCCCCTGCCGATGGCGTACATTTCGCCGGTGACGAGACGGGCCTGAGCATGGCCGCGTTCAGCCGCGGATAGGAACCATCGGAACGCCTCGACATCGGACTGGGCAACGCCAATGCCCTGAGCATACAGCGCTCCCAGATAGAATTGGGCTCTGACGTCCCCTTGTTGAGCCGAACGGAGATAGCCTTCCGTCATTATGGCGTCAGCGCTTTGGGCGCTCGCATCAGGAATGCGGGCGCCGACGAGAGCAACAATCGCGGCGATGAAAAGAACCCTAAGCATGGCCTCCGGCAATCTCTCTTACTGACTTCGCTGCAGCGCAGCCGCAAACAACTGGATGATGTCTAGCGACAAGCCCCTGGGCGCATGTTGATATTCCGCAAGCACACGAGGGATTTTCTCACGCGACTACGCGGAAAGTCTGGTCCCATCTGACGACTATGTCGCGCCTGGTTTGATCCAGATCAATACGGTTTCGTTCGGCAAGGCTCGGACTTCGGCCGTCACCCCGGCCGGACACCCTTTTGGGACAGCACGCACCGCGCCTTGCTCTCCCCGCACACGCAAAACCGTCCTGCCGGCCTGCGCTGCGTTCCTTGCGCTAGCGCAAGGCGGCAATCCGCCTCCCGGCTAACTTTTAAAAACGAGGAGCCTATGAGGGTCTTGCGGATCTGCCTGGTTGGACTGGGGTGCTGGCTAGCGGCTGTTTCGGCAGCGGCGTCGCAGACAGAGAAACGTGTAGCGTTGGTCGTCGGCAATGGCGCCTACAAGCACGTGCCGGCGCTGCGCAACGCGCCGTCCGACGCTTCCGACATGACGGCCAGGTTCAGGGCGCTCAGCTTCGAGACCTTCGGCGGAATCGACCTTGACCGCGTGGCGCTGGTCAAAGCACTGGTCGCCTTTGGCAGGGCGGCGGAACGGGCCGACGTGGCGGTGTTGTTCTACGCCGGCCACGGCGTGCAGGTGAACGGCCAGAATTATCTGGTTCCGACTGACGCCCAGGTCGAATACGAGGCGGAGCTCGACGTGGCGCTGGTCCCGCTCGAACTCGCGATGCAGCAGCTACGCCGCGGCAGCCGGGTCAATATCGTGATGCTCGACGCCTGCCGTGACAATCCGTTCGCGCCGAACCTGTCGCGGACGATGGGAACCAGATCGGCAGGTGCGTTGGGGCGGGGCCTGAGCCGCGTGCCGGCGGTGTCGGGGACGTTCGTGGCCTATGCGACGCAGCCGGATAATGTTGCGCTCGACGGCGAGGGACGCAACAGCCCGTTCACCACAGCACTTCTGAAGCATATCGAACAGCCGGGACTGTCAATCTCGGATCTGATGATCGAGGTGCGTAACGATGTGATGCAGTCGACCAACGGCAAGCAGGTGCCGTGGGATTCCTCGTCGCTGACCGGGCGCTTCACCTTCAAGCTGGAAGGCACGGTCACACTTAGGCCGGAAACCGGCGTATCGGAGGAGATGCTGTTCTGGCAGTCGGTGAAGGATTCGCGGACGGCGATCGAGATCGAGGCCTATCTAAGGCGTTATCCCCAAGGAGTTTTCGCCGACCTCGCGCGCGCCCGCCTTGCCGAGATCGACCGTAACCCGCCGCCGGCGAGCCAACAGGAAACCGGCCGGGCCGACGGAACGGCGGCGTCGCAGAAGATGTTGACGATCCCGCTGACACCGAATGCCTGGATTCGGGTCGGCCCGCAAACCGGTCAAATCCGGGGATCTGACCAGGGACTGGTCCTGATCGGCGGCGCCTGGACCAACGGCCGGCTGATCAACGGGCGGCAGGATGGCATCACCGCGCAGTCGGGCGATACCTTCGATTTCAGTAACGGCGGCGACGTATACGTCAGCTTCAAAGCCAACGGCGCCGGCAAATACATGTCCTTCACGCCGCGGCTGGTCTCGGGCGTGGCGGTTCCGTACATGTCGACCCACAATTCCTGGGCCGGCAGCGTTGTGGTGCCCGATGGCATGCCGCTGTTCGCCCATCTACGCATTCAGACCGACGGCAGCTATCGGCTCGTCATCACATCCGGCAACTATGACCTTCGTGGCGGCGGCCTGCTTCTGCAGTCCGCCGGCAAGCTCACCAGGCTGTCGGCGCCGCTCGAGCTGCATCTCGGGGACAACTATGCGAGCGAGCGGGCGGGCCTCCTGGTCACCGAGGTCAAGGTGCATCTCGATGCGGCCAGGTCAGCCTCTCGCCCCCGAGACTGAGGACTGGCTCGATGGCGAGTTCGGGATGGCGACAGGTTTCTGGAGAGTAATATGCCCGACGCATGCACCTCGTCCTATGATCGCCACTGTTGCCGGACCCGCAGCCGGCCAAGAGGCATCGGGTTGATGGCTGCCGCTGCCGTCATGATGGTTTCGACGGCGGAGGCGGCGCCATTGCCGCCATTTCCTCCCGTGAACGTCTGCGGCGTCATCGTCGAACAATCCTGGGTTCCGGCCGAGTCCGTGCCGGGGCAGAAGGGCTTTTCAGGCAGCCTTGGACATGATCGGACATTTCCCGCCCACCACCGGATTGTTCTCGAACACTACACCGGAATCGACGCGACGACCGCTCGAAGGATCAACGGCTTCCTCAGTATGCCGGAGCTATCGGATATCAATCGCGTGGCCCTTCGCCTGCCGACGGACAACCCCGAACTGCTTCGTGGCGTTCATCGCCTCTGCGTTGAGGACTTCACCATTCGCGGTGACGAAGGCGGTACATGGACGACATATGGTCGGCTGGTTCCTACGCAATGACTAATGTTCATCTAACCTGTTCCCAAGGCAATGGAGGGGACGGAGGTAAGCCCTGGGTTTCACATGTGTCGCTACCCAAGCAGGCATCGGGTGAATTCAGGTATCTGCGTGCAGACTTCCGCGGATCACGAAGCTTTGGACGAGGTGGAGGCCATGGAAATTGGTTCGGCGAGGGACGCTGCGGGAAGGCCCGGACTGGGGGCCGATCACGAGGCAGCATCTTCGAACATGGTCAGGATCGTCAACCTCGCGCTCCAGGGCGGAGGCGCACACGGCGCCTTTACCTGGGGCGTGCTCGACCGACTCCTGGAGGAGGAAAATCTGGCCTTCGAGGGGCTCAGCGCGACCAGCGCCGGAGCAATGAATGCGGCCGTCTTCGCCTACGGACTCACCGTGGGCGGCCGCGAGGGAGCGCGCAAGGCGCTCACCGACTACTGGAAGCGCATCGGCCAGATGGCCACGCTGGGACCGCTGCAGCCAAGTCTCATCGACAAGATTACCGGAAACTACCAATTGACCTGGTCCCCGGTGTTTTCCGCGATGAATTTGCTGACGCGCGTGCTGTCGCCGTATCAGTTCAACCCCGCCAACCTCAACCCGCTGCGCGAAATCATCGAGCAGTCGATCGATTTTGAGGTGCTGAAGCGCCCGGATTGTCCGGTCAAACTCTTTCTCTCTGCGACAAACGTTCGCACAGGTAAGGTCAAGGTCTTCGCCGGAGAGGAAATTTCGGCAGCCGCCGTGCTGGCTTCGGCATGTATCCCTACGGTATTTCAAGCGGTCGAGATCGACGGTGAAGCCTATTGGGACGGCGGTTACATGGGCAACCCTGCACTCTTCCCGCTAATCTACAACTGCAAGGCCCCCGATATAGTCATCGTTCACATCAATCCCCTGATCCGCAAGGAGGTGCCACGCACCGCCGACGAAATTTCAAACCGTATCGACGAGATCAGCTTCAATTCGTCTCTAATGAGGGAGATGCGGGCGGTCAGCTTTGTCACCAGGCTCGTCACGCAGCACCGCATCGTCGGCGAAGAGCTGCCACATGTGCTCATCCACAGCATCGCCGACGACGCATTCATGGAGTCGCTCAGTTCGACGAGCAAGTCCAATGCCGACTGGTGCTTCCTCACCTATCTTCGCGACCAGGGACGAAAATGCGCCGGCGACTGGCTTGCGAAAAACTTCGTCAAGATCGGTTTAGAGTCGTCGGTGAATATCGATACCGTATACCTCTGAACGTGTCGGCGGCGTCCTCGACGATTTTGGAGAGCGACAACGAGCAGGCGACCACGCGGGCCAGCTTCTTCCTCGTGTCGACACCCGCTATCAAACCATGACCCGGAATACTGCTGCACGATGAGGCCGCGGCATTTTGCATTTTATGGTTGCATGATTAAAACCATGCACTTTCGACGATCTTGGAAGCCCCTGCCGAAGACAGGGGTTCTTGGTGGGCGCACCAGGGCTCGAACCTGGGACCCGATGATTAAGAGTCATCTGCTCTACCAACTGAGCTATGCGCCCGGGACTTGGCCCGGAAAAGCCTTCACAAGAGGGCGTCGTTTAGCAAAGCGATTCCCCGATGTCCAGCAAGGTGGCGGGGTATTCCCCCGCTCATCTCGGCACCACGGAAGGGCAAAAAAGCCGCCGGAATCCGGCGGCTTTTGACGTATTTCGATCGATTGAAGCCCGGCTGCGTCTAAAGCCGCTCGGGGCCGCCCCGGTCGCCGCGATCCTTGGCCGGACCGCCGTCCCGGTCATAGCGATCCCGCTCAAAACCGCGGTCCCGGCCGCCATCGTCGCGGTCCATGCCACGGTGATATCCGTGATCGCGCCAGCCGCCGCGGCCGGACCGGCCTTCCATATGGGTCAGGATGGCGAGGCGGCGCTTCTGGCCGTCGTCGAGGGTCTTGTAGAGCGGATCGGCCGCGTCAGCGATCCGCTTCATCGCCGCCGCCGTGGTCGCCATGGTGTCGGCGCGGTCGCGCAGGCGCGTCACCGGATCGGGTCTCGGGGTATCCCTGTCGTCGCGCCGCGCGTTCATCCGCGCATTGGCGCGATCGATCCGCAATTTGGCGAAATCCCGCACCGCGGCCTCGACCGGCGGCCACAGCTTTTCCTGCTCGGCGTTGAGCTTCAGGCCGGCCTTGACCGCGGCGATCCGCGCGTCGGCGAAGGCCGCCCTGTCCTCCGGGTTGATCCGCTCGTGGTGGTGGGACCACGAACGGTCGTGCTGGGCATAGACCGCGGTGGAACCCGCGATGGCGAGCGCCGCGATCCCGGCGATGGCGAACTTCTTCATGCGAACCTCCTTGGAAAGGTTGGCTGAAGATGAGCGCGCCCGGCCCGCCAATCAACTTACAGTTTGGACAGAGTGGCCACTCTTACCAAGATGTAATCTGCAGATGCCAGGCGCTTGCAGCTGGTCTCCCTCACAGCATGCCGAGCGTGCGTGGCAGCCACAGCGAGAGCTCCGGTACGTAGGTCACGAAGCCGAGGAAAACCAAGAGCGTGATCAGCCATGGCAGCACCGCGATCGACAATTCCGTAATGCCCATCTTGGCGATCCCGGAGGCGACATAGAGATTGAGTCCGACCGGCGGATGACACATGCCGATTTCCATATTGACCACGACGATGATGCCGAAATGCACCGGATGAATCCCGAGCTTGACCGCGATCGGATAGAGGATCGGCGCCATGATCAGAACGATCGACGACGGCTCCATCACGTTGCCGGCCAACAGCAGCAACACGTTGACCACCAGCAGGAAGGTGATCCAGTTGATTCCGCTGTCGGTAATCCAGGTCGACATCGCCTGCGGAATTTGCTCGCTCGTCATCAGGAACGAGAACAGCACCGCATTGGTGACGATGTAGAGGATCATCGCGCTCATGTTCGCGGACACAAGCAGGACCTTGGGCACGTCCTTGAACTTGAGATCCTTGTAGATGAACATCTCGATCAGGAAGGCGTACACCGCGCTCATGGCGGCGGCTTCGGTAGGCGTAAACCAGCCCGCATAGATGCCGCCCAGCACCACGACGATCAGCGAAATGCCCCAGATCGAATCCATGAAGGCACGCCAGGCCTCGCCCCACGTCGCCTTGGGAATTTTCGGATAGTTGTTCTTCCAGGCGCGATACCAGGTGGTGGTGGAAAGCATGATCGCCAGGATCAGGCCCGGCACCATGCCGGCCATGAACAATTGCCCGACCGACGCGGACGAGACCCGCTCACCGGCCGGGCCGAAATAGACCGCGCCGCTGGTCGATACCGCATAGATCACCATGATGATCGAGGGCGGAATCAGGTTACCGAGCGCGCCGCCGGTGACGATGACTCCTGCGGCAAATCGCTTGGGATAGCCGACCGACAGCATCGCCGGCAGCATGATCGACCCGATCGCCACGACGGTCGCCGGCGACGAGCCCGACACCGCTGAAAACAGCGCCGCCGCCATCGTCGCGGCGATACCCAGGCCGCCGGCCCAATGACCGATCATGGTCCTTGCGAATTCGATCATTCGCCGCGCGACGCCGCCATGGGTAAGGAAATTACCGGCGAGGATGAAGAACGGGATCGCCATGATCTCGAACTTCTCGATGCCGGTGAAGAGCTTGAGCGCCACGGATTCGATCGGCACCGTCGTCATGAAGAACAGAAACGACAGCACCGTGAGACCGAGCGAAATCGAGATCGGCATGCCGGTCAGCATCAGCACGATCAGCAGGCCGAAAATGATGGCGGCGCTCATCGGGTGATCCCCGCAGCGCCGGCACCGGGCGCATCGATCTCGATGCCCTCGACCTGGGTTTCGTCGTGATGGGGCAAATGGCCGGTGCGCCAGAAATTACGGGCCACCTGCAGGAAGCGGAAGCACATCAAATAGGAACCCAGCGGAACGCACAGATAGATGATCCAGCTCGGCAGTTCCATGTCTGGCGTCACCTGGTCGGTGCCCATCAGCCCCCAGACGAATTTCGCCCCCATGGAGCCGACCACGAACGTGAACAGCGCGCCGCAGAACAGACTGAACATGACCGTGATCTTGCGCTTTCCCGGACTGAGCTGGTTGACCAGCACGTCGACGCCGACATGGATGCCGGTTCGCACGCCATAGGCCGCGCCGAACTTCGCCATCCACACGAACATGATGATGCAGAGTTCCTGCGCCCAGCCCAGATTGATCGGAAACAGCAGCGGATAGAACAGGGGAATACCGACCAGATAGCGGTGCGCCACCGCGATGAAAATGATCACGGTGGCCGCAGCGATCAGAAACGTGATCAGCCATTCCTCAAGCCGGTCGAGGATGCGTAGAAACATCAATTCCCCCCGTGCCAATCAGTCCAGTCCCGGACGGGTTGGATGATCCTGCGCGCCATTTCCCCCGCGGCCTCCGGCCACGGTCGAAGACATCGTCAAGACATCGAAGGGCTTCCGCGCTGACACGGAAGCCCTGATGTCGTCCTAGTTGGTCGCGCCCCTCGTCTCCTTGAGGAATTCGTCGATCAGCGTCTGGCCGACGCGGCCGGCGACGTCCTTGTAGACCGGCTCCATCGCCTTGCGCATGGCGGCATCCTGCTCGGGCGTCAGCGTGATAATCTCGCTCTTGCCGGATTTCTTGATCTCCGCCAGCGCGTCGTCGTTTTCCTTCTGTGACTGGCCGTTGCCGTAGGCGGTGGCTTCCTGCATGGCCTTGTCCAGCTGCGGCTTGATGTCGGCGGGAATTCCATCCCAGAACTTCTTGTTCACGACCACGACGTAGCCGATGTAGCCGTGATTGGTGACCGTGATATGCTTTTGCACCTCGTGCATTTTCTGGGTGTAGATATTCGACCAGGAGTTTTCCTGGCCGTCGACGACGCCGGTCTGCAACGCCTGATAGACTTCGGAGAACGCCATCACTTGCGGGATCACGCCCAGTGCCCGCATCTGCGCATCGATCACTTTCGATGACTGAATGCGGAACTTGAGGCCCTTGTAATCCGCCGGCGTGATCAGCTTCTTGTTGGCGCTCATCACCTTGAAGCCGTTGTCCCAGTAGGCGAGACCTGTCATCCCCTTGGCGTCGAGCAGCTTGAGGAGTTTTGCGCCGAGCGGACCGTCGGTGACTTTGCGCAGCGTCTTCAGATCCGAGAGAATGTAGGGAAGATCGAATACCTCGAATTCCTTGACGCCGATCGGGCCGAACTTGGCGTTCGACGGCGCCAGCATCTGCACCGCGCCGAGCTGCAGCGCTTCCAGCTCTTCCTTGTCCTTGTAGAGCTGCGAATTCGGGTAGACCTCGACCTTGACCTTGCCGCCGGTGTACTTCTCGGCCAGTTCCTTGAATTTCTCGGAAGCCAGTCCTTTCGGCGTATTCGGCGCCACAACGTGACTGAACTTGATGACGATCGGCGCCTGCGCCGATGCCGGACCGATCAGAGCCAATGCTGCGACCGACGCCGCCAGAATCAATTTATGCATGTGTCCTCCAGCATGATTTTTGCGAAGCGCGCCGTTGGCGCGACTCCTAGCTTGTATGCCAGCCGAACCAATATAGAGAAGCCGGTCGAAACGCCATTGCCTGTTGACAGGGATGTCCAAGAACCGATGTTGCAACGCAAAACGCGGTACCGAAGGCACCGCGTTTCGATATGGCTGTCATTCCCGGGCATCGAACCCGGAATGACGGGCTATTTGCGCATTCAACTCGCCGCTTGCGCCGGCATGTCGCGCTGGCGCTTCATGACGATCTTGTTGAGGGCGCCGAGATAGGCTTTTGCGGAGGCCACCAGCGTATCCGGGTCTGACGCCTTCGAGGTCATCGAGCGGCCTTCATGGGCGAGCCGCACCGACACCTCGGCCTGCGCGTCGGTTCCTTCGGTCACGGCGTGGACCTGATAGAGTTCCAGCTTGGCCTCGTGCGGCACCAGCAGCTTGATGCAGTTGAACACCGCATCGACCGGGCCGTTGCCTTCGGCTTCCTCGATCTTGATCACGCCGTCGATGCTGAGCTTCATGGTGGCGCGCTGCGGACCATGGGTGCCCGCGATCACCGTCAGCGAGGTCAGCTTGATGTGGTCATGCGCGTTGGCGATTTCCTGGTCGACCAGCGCCTCGATGTCCTCGTCGTAGATGTCCTTCTTGCGGTCGGCCAGCGCCTTCATGCGCACGAAGGCGTCTTCCAGCTGGTTGGCGCCGAGCTTGTAGCCCATCTCCTCCAGCCTGTGGATGAAGGCGTGACGGCCGGAATGCTTGCCGAGAACCAGTGAGGATTTTTTCAAGCCGATCATTTCCGGCTTCATGATCTCGTAGGTGGAAGCATCCTTCAGCACGCCGTCCTGGTGGATGCCGCTCTCGTGGGCGAACGCGTTGCGGCCGACGATGGCCTTGTTGTACTGCACCGGGAACGAGGTCGCGGCCGACACCAGTTTCGAGGCCCGCGTCAGCATGGTGGTGTCGATCTGGTTCCACCATGGAAACACGTCATTGCGCACGTTGATCGCCATCACGACTTCTTCCAGCGCGGCATTGCCGGCCCGCTCGCCGATGCCGTTGACGGTGCACTCGATCTGCCGCGCGCCGCCGGCGATGCCGGCCAGCGAATTCGCCACCGCCATGCCGAGATCGTTGTGGCAGTGCACGGAGAAGACTGCCTTGTCGGAGTTCGGCACCCGCTCGATCAGCGTCCGCATGAAGCGGCCATACTCTTCCGGCGTGGTGTAGCCGACGGTATCGGGAATGTTGACCGTGGTGGCGCCGGCCTTGATGACGGCCTCGACGATCCGGCACAGATAGTCCATCTCGCTGCGGGTGGCGTCTTCCGCCGACCATTCGACATCGTCGATCTGGTTGCGGGCGCGGGTGACGTTGGCGATCGACAGTTCCATCACCTGCTCCGGCGTCATGTTGAGCTTGACGCGCATGTGCAGGGGTGACGTGGCGATCACGGTGTGGACGCGGCCGCGCCGGGCGAATTTCACGGCCTCCGCGCAGCGGTCGATGTCCTTCGGATTGGCGCGCGACAGGCCGGCAATGACCGAGTTCTTCGAGCGTCGGGCGATCTCGCTGACCGCCTGGAAATCGCCTTCCGAGGTGATCGGGAAGCCGGCCTCGATCACGTCGACACCCATGTCGTCGAGCATCTCGGCGATCTCGATCTTCTCCTCGAAGCTCATGGTGGCGCCGGGGCACTGTTCGCCGTCGCGCAGGGTGGTGTCGAATATGATGACGCGGTCCTTGTCGGACTTGGAAGCGCTGGTCATTGGAAAATTCCTTTAGCTGATGCGCTGCTCGCGAGCGCGGAAGGGATCTGGTGATCTCGCGCAACCCCTGAGTGCCCAGGCGCAAACCGCCCAGACGGCCCTCAGGGGCCGATAAGAAGCAGAAGCCCGCCAGGAAGCAGGGTGGGCAGTGACGCAGCCGGAATCGCCTGGGGACGGACGGCGTGCGCCGCTCCCCCCTGAACTCCAACCATTTCGCTGCGAATCAGCATTGCCAGACCCTTGAGAAGCGCAATCCTCGGCCAAAACCCTTGACGGTTCGTTGCCAGGACGGCGTTCCGAGGTCGTTTCTAGACGAGAAAGGGGCATGATCGCAACGCCAAAAGATGGTCAACCGGGTTGACCTAATTTGCATTCGCCTTGCCCGCTTTCTTTACCCTCCCCTGGAGGGGGAGGGTCGGCTCGCATCGCGAGATGCGAGACGGGGTGGGGTGACGGTCCATCGACTCGAACGGCACCCGAGGCGAGAGACTGTCACCCCACCCCGCCGCTCCTTTCAGTCGCGTCGACCCTCCCCCTCCAGGGGAGGGTAAGCAAGAACGCGCTCGCAATGACGGTTTCACCATCGACGATCCCACAAACACGTTCGCGCCCGCGGCGCGATGCGCCCGAGGCTTTGCAGATCGTTCGGCCCTCAGGATATCGAGGGCGCAGGGAAGACCGGGTGCGCGCTGCACCCGCGGTCTCGTGTGCAAAATGCACGAGTAAAAACGCACACGAGCATACAGGTTCAGCGGAGACACTCCGGCCTTCCCTGCGCAATGGCTTTACGGATTATAGCGTGCTCACCCCGGCGATCGGGCTTTCTTGTCACCGTCGCCAGCGGATAGATGGCTGATCCGCGCCCGGTCGGGCCGACCAGCCTTCCGCTGACTTGACGCCGGCGTCGAGGCGTCAGGCCCACACGATTTCACCGTACGCAACAACGTCGTCGTCCGCGCGCCGTTCGATCGCTCACGGAGTTGATCCCGCCCTGCAACCACCTGCGCGCCCGACGCTGCCGCGTCCACCGCATCCCGCCCCGCGTCTCTGACGATCCGGATACGCCCCTCGAGTGGGACGGGACAGCCGTGTATATGAACTGATTTGCTATTTCGGAAAAGCAGAATATTTTTGCGACAGGGGCTTGACATGACTTCCGATAACCAGAAGTGATTTGCCCGTCGGGTAGTCACACGAAGTCACACTGCCACTTGCGGCCGCGCCAAAGGCGCGCGCTCACTCATTTCGAGAAGTCCGTTATGCGGCGCATTTCGGACCCAACGCGGACATGGGCGCAAGTCCGAAAAGTGCCAACAGTAGACATCACGCTTCAGAGCCGCCACTTCCGAAAAGTGCCATAAGCAGAAATTCCGCGCTCGGACCGACTTAACGCTTGAGTATCACCAGCATCGGTCCGAAGTTTGCCGACGCTGCACCCACGCAGGAGA